>JAYZBK010000026.1:0-24747 GCA_036339295.1 Planctomycetota bacterium | reverse complement strand
GGCGGGATGAGCTTCGCCGCCTTCTTCGGAGGCTGAGTCCAGTCGCGACTCGAGGACATTCGACGACCCGGCGGTCCTCCACGACCGCCGGGTCGTTCGTCATCGAGCGGATCCGGGGCGGTACCGACGGTCAGGAGCCTCCCGGCTCCGCCTTCGGTCGGTCGGCGTAGAACACGGCCTCGTAGGCGAACCACTTCAGGGCCCGCTCACCGGTCGCGATGCCGCCGGTGGTGGTGGTCCCGACCCGGCCACGCATCCGCTGCTGCTGCTCCGCGGCGTTCGTGCCGTGGTACTTGGGGCGACTCGTCCACCAGTACGCCGATGCCCCGATCTCCCGGGCGGCGGCCAGGGCCTCCGCGTCGTCCGGCCGGATCCCGATCTTCTGGTCGATCTCGAACCGGGACGAGCCGAGCCGCCGAAGCTCCTGCTTCGCCGTCATGCGGACGGGTTCGCCCTCGAGGGGTTGGACCACGCCGACGTAGTTGGTCATGAACGGATTGCTGGTGCAGCCCGCGAGACAGGCGGCGAGGACGATGCCCGCGAGCATCACCGATCGAGGGGCGTTTCTCTTCATGGCTCGACTGTATCGCGTCGAGGCGACCCGCGATCCGTCGATCAGATGGATGACGGGGTTCCGGCCGGCTCCTCGCCCCGCATGAGCCACCACATCGCCGATCGCTGGTCCGTGGTGACTTCCGGCGCGTACATCAGGCGATTCAGCCGACTGCGTTCCCGTGCCGCGGTGGCCTGCAGGTCCGACCATGCCGCCTGGTCGGCGTCGTTCCAGTCGTCCCGGGTGATCCGGGCCTCGAGGCTTCGAAGCTCGGTCATCGTGGCGAGATACGCCTCGCATTCGGCGTGGAACCTGGCCACCAGCGGGTCGGATCGCATCGCCCCGAGATCCACCGGTGGTCCCGCGGACCGCGCGTTGGGCTGCTCGGTGGCGGAGGGCGGGGTGTCCGCCCCGCATCCCGGGAGCAGCAGCAGGCCGCCGAGGAGCAGCCGTCGGATGATGGAGCGGCCCGGTATCACCAGCCTCCGTAGAGCACGCGGCTTCCGGGGAAGAGGCGCTTCGAGATCCAGTCCCAGTCGGGGCCGGGGTAGTAGACGTTCGTCTGGGGGCGCATGAACGCCTCCTCGATCGGAGCGGGATCCGTGGTGCTCTCGCCGGCCCACTTGTATCGCTCCACGTGACCGTCGGCGAACGCGAAGTTGAAGTAGCCCGTGTCCCAGATCATGAGCTTGTCGATCCAGTCGGGCCCGTAGGGACTGATGCCCCAGCCGTTGATGTTGTGGCCGCGATGATCGAACTCGGCGACGACGCAGATGGTCTCGCTCGGCTTGGGGATGCGACTGCGAGTGGCGATCTGCCAGGAGGGCGGACCTCCCCAGTATTCCGCACCCTCGCCGTCGCTGAAGAACGCGCTCAGCGAGTAGGTCCTGATGTTGTCCGATTCGGACAGCGGGGAGCGATAGAGGCGAAGGTCGCCGAGGTACTTCCACATGGTGCCCTCGGTGAGGGCCGACTCGCGTTCGGTGTTGCCCGGACCGAGATTCGAACCCACCGATCTCACCCAGTCCCACGTGTGGCGATTCGTGTCGGGGGCGACGTATCGACCGGCGTTGTCGGTGGCGTAGCCGTCCCAACCGATCATGATCTGTCGCTGGTTGGAGAGGCAGGTCATGCCGCGGGACGTCTTCTGCAGGGCGCCGGTCACGTAGAGCACGAGCGAGACGAGAACGGCGATGATCGCGATCACGACCAGCAGCTCGATCAGGCTGAACCCGGAGTGGCGACGCTGGTTTGCGGTCCCGTGATGCATGCCGATCCTCCCGGGTGCGATGAAGAGGGTCGAACCTCCCTCGAACCACTCTGGCGGCTTTCTGGAAACAAATATACAGCCCTTCCACCGGGCATCAATCCCGGAGCTCCGGATCTCGGTTCGATTCCGGGCATGGATCCCCGACGTCGGCGGTGGAGGTCAATCCGCCGGTGGCGCCGAACGTCCTTCGGGCGCGGTGGTGGCCTGCGAGGGTGTCCGACCGCGAAGCTGCGTTCCAAATCCGGCGTTCGTCGGCCGCCACCCCTTCGGTGCGGGCACGGACAGGCCTTCTTCGGGGATCGCGGTCTCGCGGCCGAGCGTCCAGAGGACGCCCTGGACGAGCATTCGTCGGGCGTCCTCGGAACGGAAGTCGTAGGGGTGACCGAGCGTCGTGAAGAAGACGCGCTTCGGCAGGCCGGGTTCGTCCCGCTCCATCGTCCAGGTCACCGGGTTCGAGCGGGGGAACCGGTCGTGGTCCCGATGCGCGGACTTGATCGCCGTCCCTTCCGCCAGTCTCGTGGCCGACTCGGGAAGGGAGTCGCCGCCTCCCTCGACGTGATAGAGCCAGGAGTAGGCTTCGAAGGGTCCGACGCCCCGCATCACCGGATGCGTGCCCGGAAGCGGCTTCACGCTCGTCAGCGGCGCGCCGCCCTCGTCGAAGTGACCGTGGTGCGTGATCCATCGCTGGCCGAGCACCTCCCGCGGCCAGTCGTCGTTCAGGGATTCGGCTCGTGGATGGTCGCCCGGGTACCGGAACGCATGGGTCGCGGTTCGAAGGCCGACGATGGGTCGGCCCGACTCCGCATAGTCGAGGATGGGACGGAGCTGGTCCTCCGGGAGCGCGCGGAAGCGCGTGAAGAGGACCATGAGATCGGCGTCCGACAACACCTCGGTTCCCGGGATGTTCTCGAGCGCCTCCGGATCGACCCGACCTTCGTCGTCGAGGCTGTAGAGGATCCTCGTCCGGAACCCGTGATCGCGGCGGAGGATCGAAGCAAGCATCGGGAGCGTCTCCTCGCTCCGATACTCCTCGTCGCCCGCGACGAGGACGACGAGCGGAGGTTCGACGGCCGGATCCCCGGGAGAAGCGAGAACGATCGCCAGAGGGGCGAGCAGGACGGCGAGGATCGACATGCGTAGGCTCCGAAGAGGTCGTCTCCTTGGACGGTATCGTGAACCGGTCCCCTTGCGAAGACACGTCCTGCGGGACGGGATCGGTCGCGATCTCCTTCGAGCCCATGCGCCACGGAGCCTGCGACCCAGTCATGGAGGTGTTCGATGAACCGGCTGTCCTGTTCCATGCTCGTCGGCCTTCTCGCGGTGGTCGCCGCGGATGCGGTCGCCAACGACGACGTCCATCGAGTCGAGATCGAGCCGGTCGAGGCCAGGCGATGGATCGGGGCCGCGTGGCAGCCCAGTCGTCTCCAGGACTGGCGGATCGAGCAGGGACGCCTCGTCAACGACGACGGCAGGCTGCCGGTGCGGACCTCTCACGTCCTCGATTGCCGGCTCGATCCGGACGCGCCGACCGCCGCGGTCGTCCTCGAGACCACGATCCGCGCCGTCGGCGACGGTCCGCTCGAACCCGATGCGTTCGCGGGCATCCTGATCGGCGCCGGCGGGCCGGACGTCGATCCCCGGCTCACGTCGATCGTCCAGCAGGTCCCGGCACCCGACGGCGGCCTGCTCGCGGTCATGGACGGCACCAGGTCGCCCGTGCTGCTCGACTTCTCCACCCCGAGGGCCGGCGGCTTCAGCTGGACGCTGCCCCGCGACACCTCGATGGAGACCCTTGAACCGGTGCCCGGTGCGGAGGTGGTCCTCGACAACGGCGCGGCGACCACCGGGGCGGTGACGCTCCGGATCTTCATCACGCCGCGGCCGGGCGATCGCTTCGACGTTCGACTCGAGCTCGGCGGCGGCGACATCGTGCACGGCGTGGCCGAGGCTCGCGGGCTCTCCCGCGACCGCATCGACGGAGGGTTGGCGCTCGTCTCGCACCGGGGGCGGCGAAAGGCCGGCATCGGGTGGTCGTTCGACGGTCTCGAGCTTCGCTCGCCGGACCTCGAGAACTGGCTCGATCGCGAGGATCACTCGTGGGGCCCGGTCCTTGCGACCACCTACACGCTCGATCGAGGCGACGACGGCGTCCACGCCCTTCGGCTCACGGCCCTCTTCCCCCCGCTCGAGGCGGACGACCTCGGCGACGTCGCGCTCGAACTCGAGACCCGGGACGGGGCATGGCGGCCCGTCGGCACCGCGACGCTCGAGGATCGGAGCTTCACCGCCCGCTTCCACGTCCCCGACGTCGACGAGCATCTCGGTCGGGCCTATCGCATCGCGGGCGAGGTCGACGGCCGCGCCTTCGAACGACGGGGCCTGCTGCACGAGCCCCCGACCGATCGGCCGATCCGGATCGCCGTGATGAGTTGCGTGAAGAACGTCACGGCGCACACGGCCTGGAACCGGGACGGCGTCTGGTTCCCCCACGACGATCTCGTCGAACGGGTGGCGACCCACGAACCCGATCTCTACTTCTTCGCCGGCGACCAGATCTACGAGGGCGACATCAACGGCGTGGACCGATCGCGGATCGTGCTCGACTACCACACGAAGTTCCAGCGGTGGCTGCGGAGCTTCGGGGAGCTCGTCCGTGATCGACCCTCGGTAATCATCCCCGACGACCACGACGTCTACCACGGCAACATCTGGGGCGCGGGCGGCATTCGGGCGAAGGCCCGCGACGGTCTCTCCCAGCAGGACGCCGGGGGCTACAAGCTGGAAGCGGGCATGGTCAACGCCGTCCATCGGACGCAGGTGGGGAACCTGCCCGACCCGAAGGTCCCCGGCCCCATCGGCCAGGGCATCGAGCCGTACGCGACGCGCCTCCGCTACGGCCCCATCGACGCGGCGATCGTCGCCGACCGCATGTGGAAGGACTCCGCCAGCGTGCTGGTCCCCGAGGGGCAGGTTCGAAACGGCTGGTTCAGGAACCCGGAGTTCGATCCGAGGGATGCCGACGTCCCCGAGGCCCGGTTCCTCGGCCCGACGCAGGAGGCGTTCCTCGCCGAGTGGGCGATCGACCGTGATCCCGCGAGCCCGCGGAAGCTCCTTCTCAGCCAGACCCCCTGGGTGAACGTCGCGACGCTGCCCCCGGGCAAGGACGACGGGGTGGTGCCCCGTCTGAAGATCTTCCCCGCGGACGGCTACGCGGCGGACGACGTGCCCGCGGCGGACACCGACTCCGGCGGCTGGCCGCAGTCCGCGAGGCTGCGGGCCGTGCGATCGATCTCGGCCGCGGATGCGATCCACCTCGCGGGCGACCAGCACCTCGGCTCGCTTCTCCAGTACGGGATGGACGGTTTCCGCGATGGCGCCTTCGCCTTCACCCCGCCGGCGGTCGCGAACACGTGGCCGCGTCGGTGGATGCCGATCGAACCGGGCGCGAATCGCTGGGAGGGGGCGCCGCGCTATGCCGGCGACTTCATCGACGGGTTCGGCAACCTCATGACCGTCTTCGCGGTCACGAACCCGGAGGATCGAGGCATCGTCCCGCGGCGACTGCACGACCTCTCGCCCGGTTACGGGATCGTCGAGGTCGACCCCGTCACGGGGGACGCGGTGCTCGAGGCGTGGCCCAGGTGGGGCGATCCGAGCGACGACGCGACCCAGTACGACGGATTCCCGTTCGAGGTGAAGTCCCGTCGGTGATCACCCTTCGCGCGGCGGTTCGGGTTCACGAATCCGTCCCGCTCGCCTCGGGCCTCCGATGGTGGGACCGCCATGAGTCGATCGAGTAGATCGACACCGCGATCCAGATCAGGGCGAACGCCCAGAGTCGGACGGAGTCGATCGGTTCGCCGAACACCGTGACCGCGAGGATGAACTGGCAGGTCGGTGCGAGATACTGGAGAAGGCCGATCGTCGCGAGTCGGAGCCGCCTTGCCGCGGCTGCGAAGAGGACCAGCGGCACCGCGGTGACCACGCCGCCGAGGAGGAGGAGGAGGTCGGTCCGGACGCCGGCGTTCAGGAAGGCGACGCCGCTCGTCGTCGCGAGCCAGATCTCGATCACCAGCATGATGGGAAGGAGAAGTCCCATCTCGACGGTGAGTCCGGTGATCGAATCGGCCTTCATCTTCTTTCGGAGCAGCCCGTAGCAGCCGAAGGAGACGGGCAGCGCGAGGGCGATCCACGGCACGCGATCCAGCGACTCGAGGAGACCGGTCGCGGGGTTCGACTCGCCCATCACGGTCTCGACCGTCGACCAGGCGAAGACGCCGACGCCGGCGACCGCGATCCCGATCGCCGCGAGCTGGAGCGGTCGAAGCCGTTCCCCGAGGAAGAGGCGTCCCAGCAGGACCGAGACCAGCGGGTTGATGAAGTAGCCGAGACTCGCCTCGACGAGCCGGTTGCTGACGACCGCGTAGATGAAGACGAACCAGTTGATCGAGATCAGGGCGGTGGAGATCGCGAGGACCTGGAGGGAGCGGCGATCCGCCACGACCTGCTTCAACCGTCCGAAGCCCGGCGGGAGGGCCATCAGGACGAGCATGACCGGAAGCCCGGCGAGCACGCGCCAGGCGAGAAGCTCGAGTGGTGCCACCTGGTCGAGCAGCTTGAAGTACACGCCGGTGCCGAATCCCCACCAGAGGTAGGCACCGATCGCCTGCATGACGCCGACGCTCGTCGAGTTCGACTCCCGGGATCGAAGCGGTGAGTCAGTCAACCACCATCTCGAGAATCGTGTTGTCGAGGGTCAGCCGGAGGTCCTCCGGCAGGTCCTGGTCGCCGTGGGCCCGTCGATAGCTCTCCCGGACGGCGCGGAGCCCGGCGATCTGCCCGTCGAGCCGATCGAGGTTCTCGAGGGCCTCGAGAAGCGGGATCCAGGCGTCGGGCGAGGCGTCCTGGTCGGCGAGCGCCTCGCCGATGAGGGCCACGCGGAGCGGCATCCATTGATCGTTCGGTCGCCTCGGCTCGGTGGAGTTGGGGGCGAGCAGGCTGTAGACCACCTCGTGCCGACCCGTGGCGATCAGGTCCCCGAGGGCGTGGACGACGTCGTCGGCCCGCAGCAGGTGATCGTCGATGGCACTGGTCAGGCGGCCTCCGGTGACCGTCCGGAAGGAGTTGACGTCCTCGAAGGTGCGGTTCGGATCGGGAGCACCCCGACTGCCGTCGACCGCATCGCGGCGTTCGAGCATGAAGCGGACGACCAGTCGGTCGTCGAGCTGGTCGATGAGGGCGGTGTCCATGAGCCAGGCCTCGGGATCGGGACCGTGCCGGCGGCCCGTGGCCATCGATGCGCGGAAGGCGTTCCGGGCGATCGACGGGAATCGCTCGAGGTTGGCCTCGCCCCCGACGAGTCGAAGGGCGGTCTCGGGATCCGCGCGGGCGATCTCGATCGCGGTGGCGATCCGGACCGCCGGGATCGCGAGGAGATCGGGACGACCGATCGCGAGGCGGGAGAGGGGGTCGGACGCCCGTCGACGGATCAGCTCGTCGATCACCGCGGGACCGGACACCGCTCCGTCGAGGTCGGCGTCGTCGAGCAGTTCGTCGAACTCGTCGGGGCTCTCGGCGGCCGCGAGGACGGCGGCGATCACCGCAGGCCGGGTGAACGCATCGGTCTCGAGGTCAAGGAGCGCTCGTCGACGTTCGGGCGAGTTGCGGGCGAGTCGGTCGACCGGGGCATCGAGCGACCAGCTGAAGGGTCTCCAGGTCAGGTCGGCCGCTTCGATGGTCGAGAGCGCGGGGTCGGTGCCGGGCGGGGCCGCGACGATCTTCCGCACCGCGGCGTCGATCCGGGGAGCCCGATCCGTGGGCGCGACGGCCTGGAGCATCTCGATCGCCGCGGCTTCCGAGGCGATCGGGTCGAACGCCCGCGGATCACCGGCGACCGCAGCCTCCAGGAAGGCGAGTCGACTTCGCTCGTCGGGACAGGCGGCGAGCCCGGTCGCGACGGCGTCCGGGTCGGCCGACATGGCGGCCAGGTGGCCTCGGCTTCGGCTCAGGGAGAGCGGAGTCGGGGTGGTGGATCGCACGAGCCCGTTCGCGGCATCGAGGAATCGGTCGGCCATCGGTCGACGGACCGTCGCGGCATCGGCCGCCCCTGCGGGAAGGGCCGGAATCACCGTGGCGAGGGAGGCCATCAGGCCTCGGAGGAGCATTTGGGTTCCGGACATGGCTTGGAAGTGTACGTCTCCCACCGCCGCGAAAAATCGGCGATTCCCCGTCTGGTTCGGTCAGTGTTCGGGTTCCGGGGCGTCCTCCCCTCGAACCGGCGGCCGACGCCGGATTCCAGTCCGGCCCATCCCCAGAAGGAGCCTTCCGTGATCCACCAGCTCGACCCCGTCCGATTCGAGGACCTGACCGATCGATTCCTCGGTGCCGGCCACGAGGCGCGCCCCGATTTCGTCCTGGCCGAGGTGGTCGATGGTCGCCTCGACCTCGCCGGGATCGACGGACGGATCGCCGATCGGCTCCTCGAGCTCCACGGCCGGCTCACGCTGGCCGTCGTCGAGGGCCGGCCCCGCCCGATCGAGCTCCAGACGCTGCGAGGGGGGGACCGTCTCATCGATCTGGTGGAACGCGAGTGGCGGTCCTGTGGCCGCGGCTTCCTGACCGATCCGGACGTGCCCGGGTGGTCCGACGTCCTCGAGGAGCGGACCCGCTCCCGCTTCATCGAATGGTGCTTCGGTCTCCTGAGCGAGCTCGGCCACGGAACCGTGGATCGATTCGACGCCGTGGTCCACGACGAGACGGGCGTGGAGGAGACGTGGACGACCTCGGAACCCGACCTGCTCGAACAGGATCTGCGTCGCGTGCTCAAGGGCCGGATGGTCGAGTCGCTGGACGATCCGCTCCGGACGGTCCGTCGACTCACCGCCTGAGCCGACCCTGCCATGGCCGGGTGATGGCCGCTTACACTTTCGATCCACCCGGGTTCGCCCCGTCATCGATCGGAAGTCCCCATGTCACGTCCCTCGATCCCGTCCAGAATCCTCTCCGCGACGCTCCACCCGCTCGTGGCCGTCCTCTCGCTTGCCGTGGCCGGCAACGCCGCCGCGCAGGACGACCCGGTGCTTCCGGGCCCCGCCGCGGTCGAGGCGATGGGCGTTCTCGTCGGCGAATGGGGCATGTCGGGCGTGACCGGGGGCGACGTCGACGCGGCCGGTCGCCTGTTCACCGCTCGCCAGTCGATCGACTGGATCGAACCCGGTCGCTCGCTCGGCGTCGTCTGGTCGGTCATGCTCGAGGACGGCACCAAGGTCACCAGCGGACGCGGTCGGATCAACTGGGACGACATCGCCGGAGCGGTGGTCAACGTCTATCGCGGCGAGGAAGGCGGGCGTCCCTTCACCGGGAGCGCCACGTTGATCGCCGCCGAGGACGGGATCTTCGACTGGAGAGGGCACGAGACGTCCGGCACCTCGGAGTCGGTCAACTTCGAGGTGACCTACGCCTTCCCCTCCAACGACCTCATGCTGGTGGACTTCATCCCGACGTGCGTCGACGGCGAGGTGATGCTCGAGCCTTCCCGCTTCGGTTGGAAGCGCGTGAACCCCTTCCACGAGAAGATGCCGCTCGCTCCCCGTCTCGTGGGGACCTGGACCCTCGAGGGTGGTTCGACGACCGAGATGCCGAAGGGCAGCACGATGATCGTCCGCGACGGCAGCGGGGGCCGTTCGCTCGTCTTCACGATGTTCGAGCCCGGCGATGCGGGCGCGTTCATCGGCACCGAGCTCCTGTGGATGGACGAGGAGACGAGGGAACTGGCGGATCGCTGGATCGGCACCGACGGCAGGGTCGTCGACGGCAAGCCCGCCCTGGCCTCCTTCGCCGACGGCCGTCCCGCCCTGCGCGTCGCGTGGGACCCCGCGATGGTCGGTGGCTCGGCGGCGGATGTCGGCCTCGAGTCGATCGTCACGTGGGTCATGGTCGACGGCGACCGTCTCGACGTGGCGTTCAGTGGAATCGACGTCGACGGCATCGAGACCGAGGTCGAGGGCATGCCCCCGATGACCTGGCGACGAAGCGATCCCTGAGCGCCGGGAACCGCGACCTCGCGGCATCGGGGGCTCGTAGAGTGTCGACATGGCACCCCCGGCTCCACGCCATCCTCGCCACCTGTCGGTGGTCGTCTCCGGCCTCGCGTTCTCGTTGACGGCCTTCGGCGCCGCCGCGCCGCCGCCGGTGGAGGCGCCCGACGGCATGGTCTGGATCCCCGGCTCGACCTTCACGATGGGTGGGGTGGGGCCGGAGGCCCGGGCGGACGAGTTCCCTCGTCACCGGGTCGAGGTCGACGGGATCTTCATGTCCCGCTTCGAGGTGACCAACGAGGAGTTCGCGCGGTTCGTCGAGGCGACGGGATATCGAACGGTCGCGGAGCGGGAGGTCGACTGGGAGGTGCTTCGGAAGCAGGTTCCTCCCGGGACACCGAAGCCACCGGATGAACTGCTCCAGCCCGGCTCGCTGGTCTTCACGCCGCCCGATCGACCGGTTCCCCTGGACGACGTCTCGGCGTGGTGGACCTGGACCCCCGGAGCGTCCTGGCGATGCCCGGAGGGACCGGGGTCCACGATCACGGGACGGGAGAACCACCCGGTCGTGCAGGTCGCCTGGGAGGACGCGGTCGCCTACTGCACGTGGAAGGGCGGTCGGCTTCCCACCGAAGCCGAGTGGGAGCACGCGGCCCGCGGTGGCGTCGATGGGAAGCCGTTCGTCTGGGGGGACGAGCAGATCGACTCGACGCGAGCGAACACGTGGAACGGTCGCTTTCCCGATCGCAACGAGGCGACCGACGGGCATCCACGAACGGCACCCGTCGGGTTCTATCCGCCGAACGGCCACGGCCTCCACGACATGGCCGGGAACGTCTGGGAGTGGTGCTCGGACCTCTATCGTCCCGACGAGTACCGGCGGCGGCTCGAGACCGTGGGGCAGGACGGGATCGTCCGCAATCCCGTCGGTCCGGAGTCGGCGGCCGATCCTCGGAACCCGCACGCCCCGACCAGTCGAGTGCAGCGGGGCGGCTCGTTCCTCTGCCATCCGAGCTACTGCTCGAGCTACCGACCGAGCGCCCGCATGGCGACGACCCCCGACTCCGCGGGCAGTCACGTCGGTTTCCGGATGGTGATGACGCCGGCGCAGGTCGCGAAGGCCCGCGCAGCGGATCGTCCCGCCCTCGACGGTGGCGCGACCGGGGAATAGCGGCCTGCCGCGCCGCGGCCGGGGGGCTCAGCCGTTCCGGTTCGCGAAGTCCCGCATGAAGTCGACGAGGATCTCGGCTCCTCGACGCGGGAAGGCGTTGTACATCGATGCCCTCATGCCGCCGACGAGTCCCTTGAGATTCACCATGCCGTGACCGGCGGCCTCCTCGATGAACCGGGCGTCGAGTTCCTCGGATCCGGTGTGGAACGTCACGTTGAGGTGGCTGCGGCAGCGGGTCTCGGCTCGAGTCGAGTAGAAGCCACCGCTCGAGTCGATGGCATCCCAGACCAGTGCGGACTTCTCGGCATTGATCCGGGCCATCGCCTCGGGGCCGCCCTGGGCCTCGGTCCACTCCGCCATGAGTCCGATCACCCGGACCGCGAAGGTCGGCGGCGTGTTGAGGATCGAGTCGGCCTTCTCGTGATCCTCGAAGCGGAGGATGGGACCGAGCTTCCGTGAGGCCTCCGCGATGAAGTCCCGTTGCGCGACGACGATCGAGCATCCCGCGGCGCCGAGGTTCTTCTGGCCCGCGGCGATCGTCATCGCATGTCGGTCGAACGGCCAGGGGCGCGAGAAGATGTCGCTGGTGAGGTCGCCGATCAGGGGACGATCGGTGACGGGCGGCTGGTCGTACCAGGTGCCCTCGCCCGTGTTGTTCGCGCAGTAGAAGACGTACCGGGCGTCGGACGGCACGTCGATGTCGGCGCCGCCCTTCGCCGGGTCGGGGCAGGTGAAGGTCCGACCCGCTCGTCCGTCGAATCCGACGTGGACGTCCCCGATCGGTCGGGCCTCCTCGATCGCCTTGCCCGCCCAGACGCTGGTGTCGAGGTAGACGCCGGTGCCGCCCTCGTTCAGGAAGTTGAGCGCCAGGAAGGCGAAGTTCACGGTGGCGCCGCCGGGCATGAAGATGACGGCATGGTCGTCGCCCACGCCTGCCAGTCTTCGGACCACCGCCTCCGCCTCCTCGTTCGCGTCCCCGTACTCGGGCCCTCGATGCGAGTGCTCCATGAGGCCGATGCCGGACGCCGAGAGGTCGATGAGTTCCTCCCTGACCCGGTCGACCACCTCGATCGGCATGTGCGACGGGCCGGCGGAGAAGTTGTAGACGCCGAGGCGGGGCTCGGCCGGAGGCGTGGCGAAGGCGTTGGAGTGGCTCATCCGGATAGCGTATGGCAACGCGGACGACCGGTCGTCGATGGACGGCCGGGAACGGTCCGAACACGTGCCCGGCGCCCTCTCGAGCGTCATTCCCGAACCCGGAGTCGTCCATGAAGATCCTGCGTCCCGTCTTCGCCATCATGGCGGGCATCATCGTGATGGTGATCGTCGTGGCCCTGGTCGAGGCGGTGGGTCATGCGATCTTCCCGCCGCCGCCGGAGGTGATCGACACGGTGATGGCCTACTACGAGGTGTCGACCACCGGCGACCCCGAGACGGTGGCGGCGGCTCGCGAGGCCCGGAACGTCGCGATCGGGGACTACCTGCGGGATGCACCGGTCGGCGCCCTCCTGTTCGTCGTCTCCGCGTGGATCGTGGGCGCGTTCCTCGGTGGTGGCGTCGCCGCCCTGACCGACCGACGGAACGCCGTGGCGTTCGCCCTCGCCGTCGGGCTGGTCGACGTCTTCGGCATCGTCTACACCACGCAGGTCGACATCAGCCACCCGCTCTGGATGCCCGTGGTCGGCGTCGCCGGCGTGATCGTCGCCGCCCTGGCCGCGGGGAAGATCCTCGAGAAGCGGAAGGTGGAGGCGGTGGAGTCGACCGAGGCGGCCTGACGACCGATCGCCCGGTGCCTTCGCGACGGGCGCCGGAAGTGGGCGCTACTGGACTCGAACCAGCGACCTTCCCCATGTAACGGGGATGCTCTAGCCAACTGAGCTAAGCGCCCGGGACGTCGATGATAGGTCCCCGCCGTCGCGGGATGCGGGGTCAGGCGGGCTCGTCGTCGGGCCCGATCACGATGATCGCCCTGGGACTCGCGTTGACGCGGGCCCCGGGTTCGAAGGGGCCGTCCCAGGTCGAGGTCGAGCCGTCGGGCCATCGGAGTTCGATCGAGTCGATCGGTCCGGCGAGCGCATGGACGTGGCTTCCCGCGGACGCGTAGCCGCCGGCGGTGTCGACCTGGAAGTGCTGGACGTCGTCACCGCGAGTGACCACGAGCCTCGTGCCGATCGCCGGGGCATCCTGCTCGTCCCGGACGTCGATGCGGACCGGTCGGGGGGTGCCGTCGGGAACGGTGCGGAGGAAGACCCGGGCGTCGCCGTGGCGGGAGAGCGTCAGCACGTCGTCGCGACCGTCGCCGTCGACGTCGCCCCATGCCATGCCGTGCGTCGCCTCGACGAGGAGGCCGGCCGGCCAGCGGGCGTCGGTCGAGGTGAACCGCGTCGGACTCGTCCGTTCGAAGATCAGGTCGGGTTCGGCGTACGGCTGGTCGGCGCGATGGTCCTCGACGCCTCGAAGGACCCGGCCGCATCCGACGACGAGGTCGAGATCGCCGTCCACGTCGAGGTCGAGGAAGCGTCCGTTCCATCGCGTTCGGGCTCGGCTCGCCGCGGCGATGCCCCAGCCCGGCGCCCGATCGAGGAAGTGCCCGTCTCGGTTCTCGAACAGTCCGTCCGCCTCGCCCTGGATGTTGCTCACGTGGATCTCGAAGTCACCGTCCCGGTCGAGATCGGCGAAGGAGACCGACATGCTCGCGCGGGGCGATCCATCCAGTCCGGTGGCACATCCCCGCAGGCCGGCCGCCTCGGCGAAGGTTCCGTCCCCGCGGTTCAACCAGAGCCGGTTCGGCGACTTGTCGTTCGCGACGTAGAGGTCCAGCAGGCCGTCGCCGTCGAGATCGGCGGCCGCGGCCGCGAGCCCCGCGCCGGCGGCGTCGGCGAGGCCGGCCGCCTCCGTGACGTCCTCGAATCGTCCCGTCCCGTCGTTGCGGAGGAGGCGATCGGGAATCGTCCGGCCGTACACCTCGGGATTGCAGTAGTCGGGAGCGCCCTGGAGATTGATGCAGTCGACCTCGTTCTCGAGCGACCAGTCCATGTAGCGCGACACGAAGAGGTCGAGATCCCCGTCGCGGTCGTAATCGAGGAAGCAGGGGGCGACGGAGAAGCCGGGGTCGTTGGCGAATCGTTCGTCGGCCGCGACCTCGAAACGCCCGAGGCCGTCGTTGATGAAGAGCCGATCCGGCCCGAGGTTCGCGAGGTAGACGTCGAGATCGCCGTCGCCGTCGACGTCGCCGGTCGCGACGCCGAACCCGAAGCCGTCGTCGGCCATTCCCGACGCGGCGGTGTCGTCGACGAACGTCCCGTCGCCCCGGTTCCGGAAGAAGCGGTTCCCGCCGCCGATGATCTCGTCACCGCCGTCGAGATCGCGGGCACTCACGAGGTAGGCGTCGAGGTCGCCGTCGCCGTCGGCGTCGAAGAGGGCGCAGCCCGAGCCGAGGCTCTCCGGGATGCGATACCGCCCACGAGCGCCACTGTCGTGTCGAAAGTCGATCCCGCTCGTGGCGGTGGCGTCGGTGAACCACGCCTTCGATGCCGCACCTTCGCTCGTGTCGGCCTGCTCGCGATCCGGGTCGGTGCAGCCGACCCCCGCGACCAGGGCGGCCACCGTGCAGAGAACGACGGACGAGCGCGTCGACGGGATCATGGAGCCTCCGCCTTCACCGCGCATTCATCGGCCGATTGATTCCAGGATTCCGCGTCCTCCGGACGGCTCGCCAGTTCGGCCGCCTTCCGGTAGGCGTCCGCGGCGAAGGCCCACTGTTCGTCCGCTTCGTGGATGAAGGCCTTGATCTGCCACCCGTAGGCGAGCGTCGGGTTGATCCTGATCGCCCGGTCGATGGAGTCGCGCGCCCGCTCCCGCAGGCCCGGGTCGTCCTGCCGCGAGAGTTCGAGGTGCACGAGGGCGTCGACCGACCAGTACTCGTGGTCCGGCGGGTCGTCCTCGTAGACCGCATCGAGGACCTTCTTGGCCTCCTCGAACTGCTTCAACTTCCGGAGCTGGTCCGCCACCAACATCCGGACGCTGGCGGAACCGGGTCGTCGGCCGAGGATCGGCCGCATGCGCTGCAGGGCCTGGCGGGGCGGGAGCGATTCGGACCAGAGGAGGCAACGCTGGAGATCGGCCAGCACGTGCACGGCCTTGCCTCCGAGCGCCCGCAGGATCGGATCGTCGGGGAGCATGAGGACGTTCGCCGCGCGGTCCTGATGGGCCTCCACGAGATCCCGGTCGTTCTGCACCTGGCCGACCAGGACGGCGAGTCGACTCGCCGTCGCCGGGGCGACCTCGCCTTCGATCATCGCGTCGACCGTGGCTCGCGCGTCCTCGATCCGGCCCTGCTGGACGTCGAGCTGGACGGAGACGATGGCGCGGCGCATCGGCATGGCGTTCGTGGACTTCGCCATCGCCTCGTCCGCCCCGTCGAGATCGCCCTGGTCGAGTCTTCGTGCCGCCACCGTGAGCCATCCGTCGGGGAAGGGGGTCCGTTCGGCGATGGCGGCGATCGCGGCGACGCCCTCGCGGTCGGCCGCGACGTGGTCGCCCACCTCGTGGTGGGCATGGGCCAGTCGCCAACGCGTCTTCGCGGCCGTCTCGGGGGGCAGGGGTCGCGCGGTCCCGAGGGCCTCGCCGTAGGCGACGATCGCCTCGTCCGGCCAGAGATTCATCAGGCAGACGTCCCCGTACTCGAGCCAGAACGCGGCGGAGTCCGGCGTCTCGGCGACCCGGTCCCCATACTGGGTGATCACGGATCGCGCGACCTGGTCGATCGTGGCCGGGGGAAGTGGACGGGGAAGCTCGACGGTGGAGACCGGTTCCTCGCCGCCGCATCCGAGCGGGACGAGGGCGGCGACCACGAGAGGGGCGAGGCATCGGATGATCGGGTGCAAGCCCAGGCTCCTGGTCCGGCTCGAGGAAAGGGGGCAGGGACGAACCGGTCGAGGCGCACCCTGCGAGGAGCCTGGAGCAGGTCCGGCTCCTCTTGAGTTCTATCGACCGTCCCGGTTCCCGACAACCCGCGAAAGTCCATTTGATCGAGGAGGCTTGCCCTCGGACGGTGGACGGACGACCATGTCCACATGACGATTATCAGATCCCGCGGACCTCTCGGCGCCCTCGCGCTTTCCCTCGTCTCCTCGCCGGCGCTGGCCGAGGTCGAGCTTCCTGCGGTCTTCAGCGACCACATGGTGCTCCAACGAGATCTTCCGGTCCCGGTCTGGGGCACCGCCGATCCGGGAGAGACCGTCTCGGTCCGCTTCGGCGACCAGTCGATCGGCACCGCCGCGGATCCGTCCGGGGCATGGCGGGTTGATCTCGCCCCCATGCCCGCCTCGGCCGAGGCGCGCTCGCTCGTGGTCGAGGGACGGAACACCATCGAGATCCGGGACGTGCTGGTCGGCGAGGTCTGGATCTGCGGCGGCCAGTCGAACATGGAATGGCCGGTGAACGCATCGAGCGATCCGGCGAAGGAGAAGCAGACCGCCGATCGACCGACCATCCGTCTCATCAAGGCGCCGCACGTCACGGCCAACCGGCCCATGCAGGACATCGCCGCGAGTTGGACGGTGTGTTCCCCGGAGACGGTGGGTTCGTTCACCGCCGTCGGCTACGCCTTCGCCCGACACCTCCAGGACGAGCTGGACGTGCCGGTCGGCCTGCTCTCCATCAACTGGGGCGGGACGCGGATCGAGCCGTGGATCTCCCCCGGATCGCTCGGGGCCGCCGAACTCAGTGGGACCGACATGCAGTCGCTCGCGGCCGACATCGAGGCCTTCGAGTCGATGAGCGAAGGCGAACGATTCGACGCCGAGGAGCGGGCGATGCTCGAGCACCGTCGTTCGACGGCTTCGTACATCGATCGGCAGCTGGCCGCGGGCACGGGCCTGCAGGAGAAGGTGATCAGCACGCGCTTCGACGACGGCGACTGGGCCACGGTCGAGCTCCCGAAGCCGTGGTCGCAGACCGATCCGGCCCTGCGCGGGTTCGACGGCGCGGTCTGGTACCGACGCACGATCGACGTCCCCGAGGACTGGAAGGGTCGGAACCTCCTCCTGGAGCTCGGCCGCATCGACGACAGCGACATCGTCTGGTTCGACGGGGTCCGCATCGGCTCGACGGTCGAGGCCCATGCCCGGATGCGGAAGTACCGGGTGAGGGGGCCGATCGTGAAGCCCGGTCCGCGGACGATCACGGTGCTCTGCATCGATTCGGGCGGCGAGGGAGGGTTCGGGGGGCCGGCGAACGCCATGAAGATCGGCGTGATCGATCGCCGGGCGGCGAACCCCGCATCGATCGACCTCGCCGGAACGTGGCGATGGGAGAGGGGCGCTCCCCACCAGGGACCGCGCCCGCGCCCCGCCCCGAGCACCGTGCAGGCGCCCGGGACGAGGCACACCGACTACGCGGCGTTGAACAACGCGATGATCCAGCCCTTCGTGCCGTTCGGGGTTCGTGGAGCGATCTGGTACCAGGGGGAGTCCAACGCCGGCGAACCGGCGCGGTACGCGGAGTTCATGCCGATGCTCGTCGCGGACTGGGCCGCCGACTTCGAGAGGACGGAGATGCCGTTCGGCATCGTCCAGCTCGCGGCGTTCAAGCCGTTCAAGGCGGACCAGCCCGTCGAGGACGACTGGCCGCGACTCCGGGCGGCCCAGTCGAGGACCGCCGCCGACCTCGATCACGTCGGGATCGTGGTCACGACCGACATCGGCGATGCGGCCGACATCCATCCCCGCAACAAGCGGGAGGTCGGTCGTCGGCTCGCCGACTGGGCGCTGGCGGACCACTACGGTCGTCCCAACGACCGCAACCCGAGTCCGCGGGTGGTCGAGGCATCGACCATGGCGGCCGAACCGGGCGTGGTGCGGCTCGTGGTCGAGCCCGCCGCCGGCGGGCTGACGACGCGAGGCGGCGAGGTTCCCGACGGGTTCGCCCTCCAGGGTCCGAGCGGTCGCTGGCACTGGGCCGAAGCGGCCTTCGGGGAGGATGGGCGGTCGATCCTCGTCCGGAGCGACGTGGTCCCGAGACCGGTGGCGGTCGCCTACGCGTGGCAGAACAATCCCGAACGGGCCAACGTGACCGGATCGAGCGGCCTCCCGCTCGACCAGGTCCGCATCCGCCTCGACTGACCTCGAAAAAACAAGCCCCCCGGCGGTGTCACGCCTCGTGGACCCGTCGCTACCCGTGGATGGTCGCGCCACGCGACGACGAGCGACGCGGACCCCGCACGCCCGTCGCTCGCGCGGGATGGTCCCTGGTGCGGCCGCCGTTCCACCCACGCTCCAAGGTCGGATGCGTGCCGTGGATCCTCGGGCGGCGCGGTGGCGTCGTGTTGTTCCGCCTCGGCGACGAGGCGTTGTCGGAGGCGACCCCCATGAAGTCGATGATGAGAATGCACCCTCTTGCCGGAGCGTCGTTGATCCTGCTCGGCTCCGCCTGCGTGGCGGCACGCGGCGACTACATGATCGGGGACACGGTCTCGCCGACCTTCGAGGCCGTGGAGGCGGGCCGCTCGGTGAGCTGGACCTTCGATGGCGCGGGCGGCACGACCACGGGGGGCCTCCTGGCATGGTCGGGGGGCCTGCAGTCGTTCTGCGTCCAGCTGGGGGAGAACGTCTCGGTCGGCCAGTCCATCGACTTCGAGGTCGTCGGCCCGGAATCGCTCCCCGATGCCCCGCCGAGGCCCGGCCCGATGGGAAGCGTGCGATCGACCCTGGTCCAGGACCTCTACTCCCGCAGCTACGAGAGCATGATCGTCATGACGGGTTCTGCGCTGCGGGACCGGGCGGCGGCATTCCAGATGGTGATCTGGGAGATCACGCACGAACTCTCGGCGGACGACACCGACCTCGCGTCGCTCGTCGCCGATCTCGACCTCTCCTCCGGCGACGCCACGTTCGCGTCGACCGCCGCGGTCGATGCGATCGCCCAGGACCTGATCGCGAATCTCGGTTTCAACGGCTTCCGGCCGTACTCGCGGCTTCGCGGCCTCACCAACGAGACGTACCAGGACCAGTTGATCGTCGTCCCCGGCGCGGGAGCGCTCGCCGGACTGGCGGGTGTCGTCCTGCTCGGGCGACGTCGAACCCGACCATGAAGATGCTCGGGGCGGCGGCGCCCTCGGGGGGTGTTCGTCGTGGGAACACGAGCATGGGATGCCGGGTGACCTTCGTGGTCGCCCGGTGTCCGTCCACCCCCGTGGGGCATTCGCCTCGGTTCGGTCCTTCTCGTCCAGATCGCACGAGCGACTCGTGCCAGGACCGGCCGATCGTGGTGCCGAACGCCGGGACCCTTGCCGGTCTCGGAGCCGTGTCGGCGATTCGCCGACGGCCGCTTCGACGAAGGCGTCGGCAGGGTGCTCAGGGAGCGTCGTTCCATGCTTCCGTCGCGGAGTCGGGGAACTCGCCGGTCGGGGTGCGGAGCACGAGATGACCGTGTTGCACGTTGCCGCCGCTGTGCGAGAACTCGACCACGAGGACGGGCGAGACGAGCCTCCACTGATGGGGGCCACGACGGTCCTCGCGACCGCACCACGCGAAGACGACGCGGTCGTCGGGAACGGACGACCAGGCTCGTCGAAGCGATCGGCGGACTTCCTCGGGGTGCATGGCGAGCAGTCGCTCGACGATCAGGTCCGCATGCTCGCGTGCGAGGTCGCCGGCAAGCGACAACGGAACGCCGCCTTCGAACGACCAGCGATCGGAGCGATGCATCGCCGTGCGAAGGTCGCCCGGGAGCGGTCGCGGATCCAGGCCCTCGGCGCGATGGTCGTCCGGAATGCCTCGCAGGATCGAGTGGGCCAGCATGTCCTCCGGGCCGAGCACCTCGCCCTCGCCGTCGCGCCGGACGACCGATCCGACGAAGATCGGCGTGATCGAGACGGGCCGCCCGTCGACGAAGGTCTGGTGAAGCGAGAGGTGGTGGCCTTCGATCCTCCAGGACCACGCCGGAGGGGTGTCCGGGTGATCGAGACCGAAGAAGCGGACCCGGAACTCGTCGGGGCCGAGACGAACGCCGCCGCCGCGATCCTCGATCGGTTCGGTGTCCCGGATTCGTCGGACCCGCCTGGCGCTCCCGGCGCCGAGCGCCGTCTCGAGAAAGGCATCGAGCGAGGCGAGCTGGTTCGCGTCGAGGTCGGCGATTCGGAGGCCCGGTCGGGGACCGGGCAGGTACGACCAGTCGTCGCGGTCGGGCGCGGAGATGGCGGCGGAAGCGGAGGCCTGCTGCCCGGGATCGAGCGTGTCGAGGAAGCCGCGGGCCGCCACGATGCCGTCGTCGGTCGCATGGGCCGTGGTCGCGCCGAGCACGGTCACGAGGAGGAGCGGCAGGCCGGTCAGCGGTCGCCGCATCGGCTGGAGGCGTCTTCGCACGGGGAGCTCCCTTCGTTCGAGGGCAGCCTACCGGCGCGGAAGCACGGGAGCGTCGAGGTCCGACCGTGGATCAGGGGCACTCTTCGCAGAAGGCCGAGGCGAGCTGGACGCAGAAGTCGTCCCACGTGTCCGTGCAGCAGGGCGGGGCGAAGAAGCAGACGTCGTCCATGCAGGCGTCGCTGGCGCACCCGGGTTCCGGGTGCACTTCGCAGCAATCGAAGGCCCCGCAGTCGCCGGATCGGAGGCGCTCGACATAGCACACCCCGTCGATGCAGGCGACCAGCTCACATGGATCGTCGCTCGAGCACTCGACCCCGTCGCACGAATCCGCCGGGCACGAGCCCCACGCCGCGAGCAGCGACCCGAGATCGGCGGAGTCCACCGTGCGATTCCCGTCGAGGTCGGCGGGGCAGTCGCCCTTCTTCCCGCAGTTCCCCCACGCGGCGAGGAGGACCCCGAGGTCACCCGAGTCGACCGTGCCGCTGCCGTCGAGGTCGGCGGCACACGTCGCTGCGGGCACCTGGCCCGTGAGGATCGGAGAGCCGTCGTCCTGGTAGGCCCAGCGAGTGATCCTGTACAGGCCATTGGCGGCCCGCTCGATCTCGGCCCATCCGTGGACGGTGTCACCGTCCTTCGGGGCGGTGAAGCCGAGATGCATCGTCCGGACCTCGTCGCAGTTCCCCTGCGCCATGGTGCTGTTGTCGCCGCAGCCGAAGATCCTTCGCTCGTTGGACCGGCAGGCCAGGGTCGAATCGGCATGGCCCTCGAGGCCTTCGACGGCCTTGCCGAGGTCGAGGAAGTCGATCGTGGAGACGCCCCCGGCGTTGAACACGGAGAGGATCCTCGACTGGTAGGTCGAGCGTTGCACGACGATGTCGCTCCACTGGCAGCTTGGGCCACCCGAGCTCGTGCAGCAGGTCCACCAGCTGAAGCTTGTCGAACCCAGGAAGGTCCGAGTGGAGATCCCGAGGTCGAACTGGAGACCGGCGAGCGTCAGCGTGACGCCGTCGATGTCGATGGGGATCGGGGGGCCGTCGTACACCTGGATGTCGGCCTGCGTTCCGGCGCAGATCGCCCCGGTGGCGGCGGTGGCGTAGGCCGCGAGGCGGCCGCTTCGTTCGCTGGGCATCTCGATCTCCTTCAGGGGACTCCCAAGGTAATCCACCCTCGGGGCGGGACCCACGAAATTCGGGGGACTGCGTGGAGACCGCGCCCGTCGGCGTCGAACGGGCGAGGAAATCGGACGTCCGGCCGGAGCGTTCAGCCCACTGAAGGCGGGGCGAAGCCGTCTCGATAGTCGCGGCGGACGATCGTCGCGGTCGCCTCGTCGTGGTTGGTGAAGGCGTTGGCGGACCGATCCCAGACGAGCTCGGTGTTGGGGAAGCGGGCCGCCTTCACCGCGAGGAGAGCCGGCTCGGTGATCCGGACGCCTTCCTTGAACGGCGTCCGAAGCTCGGTCTTCCGGCCGACGATGTTGTCCACCCAGGCGTGCCAGTGGTTGATCTCGGGGAAGTCGGGAAGCCCGGGCATCTCGAGTCCCGGCGTCATCTCGCCGTCGCGCCAGATCTCGAGGTCGCCGCCGGCGGTCAGGGCGAGGACGCCGCCTTCGCACTCCACGACGGTCATGTTGCTGTCCTTCCAGTCGCCCGCGGGGAGCCCGAGGGAGGCGCGGGACACGGTCTGCCCGCAGTCGGAGTAGTGGAGCGGGAAGTGCCGGTTGCTGAAGCGGTCGGAGTCGACCGCATAGGTCACGGTCGAGATGCAGGGGTAGGTGTGGAACTCGTCCGAAGGCCGCGGCGCGTGCGTCTTGACCGCCATCGGCGACTGGAGTTCGTCGTACCCGAAGAGGATCACGTCGAGGACGTGGACGCCCCAGTCGCCGAGGCCGCCGGTGCCGTAGTCCCACCACGACCGCCACTTGATCGGCAGCATCTCGTCGCGATAGGGGACGTCCGCGCAGGGGCCGAGCCAGAGGTCGTAGTCGATGTGGTCGGGACAGGTCGACGGGGCGTGGAGCTTCCGGTCGTAGTTGAAGTAGGCGCCCCGGTTCGGGGATCCCGTCCACGCGTAGGCGGCGATCGCGGGTCCGAGCGCCCCGGACCGGAGGATCTCGACCGCGGCCCGGCGACCCGGGTACGCCATGCGCTGGTTGCCGACCTGGGTCACGAGATCGGGGCGGGCGTCCATCGCCCGGTCGATCATCGAGAGTTCCTCGAGCTGGTGCACGAGGGGCTTCTGCCCGTAGCAGTGCTTCCCGTTCGCGAGCGCGGTCAGCATGATGGGGGCGTGCGTGTGGTCGGGGGTCGACACGATGACCGCGTCGAACTTGTCGCCGTGTCGGTCGAAGGCCTCGCGATAGTCCTTGCAGGTGAAGGCGTCGGGGTGACGGGTGGCGGCCTTGTCGATCGCCTGGCTGTCGACGTCGCAGAGGCCGACGATCTCCGCCGCGGGGTGCATGTCGACCTGCTTCCGGTCGACGCTGCCGATCGTGCCCACGACGCCGACGCAGAGCACGTTGACCCTGCTGTTCACCGGGACTCGTCCGAACGCGGGCGCGGCGAGTGCGGCGGCGCCGAGGCCGGCGATCCCGGCGGAGTGCTGGATGAAGTCGCGACGGTCGATCTTGGTGGTCATGTGGAGACGCTCCCGGGGAACGATGGGCGAATGTCCTGTCTCGTGGAGGATACGGCCTCGATCCGCCTGCCCGTCGACATATCCGGAGGATGACGCAGAAGGGCGACCACGTGGCGGAGGAGGATGCCGGCGAACATCTGGATCGGGTCGCCGCCGCCGAGGCCGATCCGGCCGATGGAAGGATCCGAACATGAAGAGCCCCACCGGACGCAGATCGTCCGGCGGGGCTTGTTCGCTCATTCGGTGTTCGTCTGGTCGACTCAGCCGCGACGTCGTCGACGGGCGATGCCGGCGATGCCGACGAGCCCGGCGAGCCCTGCAGGGCCGGGCACTGCAGGGGTCGATCCCGCGTAGTCGATGCTTCCGAAGAGATCGACGCTGCCGGTCCAGACACCAAAGCCGCCTGAGACATATCCGTTCCCGATATACAGGTAGTACCCGGTCACGTCGATGCTGGTACCAAAGGAGATCGTGCCGCCGGACATCGTTCCGGCGTTGCCCGATGCGCCGAACTCCCATTCCCCACGATAGGTTGCGCCGAAGTCGGAGAATCCGCCGGCCTGAACGAGGATGTCGCTGAAGTCCTCGTTGGCGATGAGGACCGTGAGGTCGTCCGCCCAGGTGTAGCCCTGGCCGTCCTGCACCAGGGTGAAGTCGCCGAAGATGGAGTCCAGCGAGCCGGTGAGGGTGGCATAGTCCGTCGGGTAGAGACTGGCGCCGCTAGCTGTGAAGTTGGTGAAATCGAGCGATATGTCGGCGTTGGCCGACGAAGTGGCCGCCGCAAGCGTGGCGACAGCGCACGTCGACAGACAGGTACGAACCGTCATGGGTCTTTCTCCTCTTGATCTGGGGAACGGGGAACTCGGGAGCGGTGCGTCGGGAAACCCACCGGTGAGGCAGCGTAACGGAGGCGGTCCTGCGAGTCCATGGAAACTCTCCCCGAAGGTCGCGAGGGAGGCGCAAGTGGTCTTCCAGAAGACGCTTGTCCATCCAGGGAAATCTGATCCGAGGCTGGAGTCTCTCACGCCCTTCCGGATGGAACGCGGGTCTCGGGGTGGAGCAAGGTCCGATCCGCGATCGATCGGTCCCGGTCCTTGACTTGGGCCGTCGTCTCCTCCGTGCAGCCACTGACATAACCTCATGGAACTTCCTTCCTGCCTGGTCTTCCTCCCTGGAAATTCTCCATGCCCCGTCTCGCCGTGATCTTCGGACTGCTCCTGATCCTGCTCGGACTCCTCGGCTATCTCGTGCTGGCCGATCCCGATGCCCGCAGCGTCACGGCGCTGATTCCCGCATTCGCCGGACTGCCGATCCTCGTCTGCGGACTCGTCGCGCTCAAGGAGGGTGCCCGCAAGCACGCGATGCACGTCGCGATGGTCCTCGCCGTGCTGGGGGCGATCGCGCCGTGGATGCGGCTGGCCAAGGCGTTCCAGGAAGGCTTCCAACTCGACGAGAAGACGGGTGTCCAGTTGACGATGTCGGCCCTCTGCCTGGTGCTCCTCGTCCTCGGGGTTCGCAGCTTCATCGCGGCTCGGCGCGGCGCCGAGGCCTGACGAGGCCGGGCCCCGCCTCGAGGGTCCCGACCTCCAGCCGCCGACTTCACGGACACGCGCCCCAGGCGCTGAAGAGGAGGCCCAGGTCGGACGCTCCGACCGAGCCGTCCCCATCGACATCCCGATCCGACGAGGTCGATCCCCAAGCCGCGAGCAGCAGGCTCA
>JAYZBK010000025.1:0-5302 GCA_036339295.1 Planctomycetota bacterium | reverse complement strand
AGGTCGCGCCGAGGCCGCCGTCGGCCCGGAACAACCCGCCCCCGCTCCGGGCGTACCCCGGCGGGTAGCCGGCCGGACGCGGGAGGCCCGAAGGCACCCAGCGAAGGCTCTGGTCGAGGGCACCCCGGTCGCCGATCGACTCCTCGACCGCCTGCAGGTCGATGCGAACGACTTCCTGCGGATCGAACTCGGCCGCCGACGATCGACCCGACGTGGAGGACTGCTGCGCAATCGCCCCGGTGGTGGACGCCAGGACGATCGACCCCACCGCTCCCCAGCGGCGGATCCCCGCGGGAATCCGGGAGGGGATCGCGGAGGATGCGGGGCCGGGTTGGAGCGAGGAACGCTTCACCCCGTTCACATCGGCTCGCGACGACCGGTCGCTCAAGCGGAGCCCGCCGGGGGGGCGTCGATCGGCCAGCCGACGATGCGGGCCGTCCCGACCGGGATCGAGATCTCGCCCTCGACCGTCCGGAGTCGGAGCCCGGTCCGCGGGGCGAGACCGAGCAGCGTGCCGACGACGCGCCCGGCCGGGCTCGACCCACCCGCCGTCTCGACCTCGATCTCCGAACCGACCAGGGCGTGCCGGTCGACGTACCGGGCGTCGAGGGTGGCGGCATCGAGCGACCAGGCCGCGTCGAGCGACGTCACGAGGGCCTCGATCACGTCGATGCGCTCGGGCGGCGTCGCCTCGAGCATCTCCTCGAGGGAGGTCGCCGGGACGTCGGCCGGCCAGGTCCGGCGGCCGAGGTTCAGTCCGATGCCGACGACCGCGACGCCGTCGAGCACCTCGACCAGGATCCCCCCGAACTTCCTTCCGGTGGCCCGATCGAGGAGGTCGTTGGGGAACTTGAGGCCGATCCGCGAACGAGGTTCCCCCGGGGTCCCGGCGGCCTGGAGGACGCGATCGAGCGCTTCGACCACCGCCACCGACGAGGCGATGCAGGCCTGGTCGGCGGGAACCGCGTCGAGCACGAGGCTCACCGCGACCCCGAGTCCGCGATCGTCGAGCCAGGACCGACCCCGGCTTCCACGTCCCGCGAGCTGACGGCCCGTGGTGACGATCGCGCCGATCCCGAGGTCCCGCGCGAACCCCTGGGTGGAGTCGCACGAGGCGAACACCCGAACCCGATCCGGGTCGAATCGAGTCCCGTCGGCCCGCCGCTCGAGCCGGTCGGCCCATCCGGCGATCTCGGCGGCGGCATCCTCGGGGGTCGAACGATCGTCCATCGTGGATCCTCGTGGTCGACGAACGCGACCTCAGTCCATGTCGAGCCCGAAGTCCAGCTGGACGGCGGAGTGGGTCACCGCACCGACCGCGAGGCGATCGACGCCGGTCTCGGCGATGCCCCGCACGGACTCCATCGTGACCCCGCCCGACGCCTCGAGCAGCAGGGCTCGCCGCCGCGCGTCCCGAAGCTCGACCGCGGCGCGGATCGTCGAGAGATCCATGTTGTCGAGGAGGACGATGTCGACGGTGCCCGAGGGGAGATCGATCACCCGCTCGAACTGCTCGAGGTCGTCGACCTCGATCTCGATGAAGCGGGGCCTCATCTGCTCGCGGCATCCGTTCGCGCCGGACTCGACGGCCTCGGAGAATCGCGAGCCGATGCCCGCGAGGTGGTTGTCCTTGATCAGCACGGCGTAGTGCAGTCCGATCCGGTGAAGGCCTCCCCCACCGCAACGCACCGCGTACTTCTCGATCGCCCGCAGGCCGGGCGTGGTCTTCCGCGTGTCCACGATCGTCGCCGCGGTGCCGGCCACCGCCTCCACGAATCGGGAGGTCGTGGTCGCGACCCCGGAGGCGCGGCCGAGGAGATTGAGAAGCGTGCGCTCGACCTCGAGCATGGAGGAGAGGGGCCCGCGGATCTCCATGACCCGCATGCCGGGCTCGACGCGGTCGCCGTCGACCGCGAACTGCTCGGTCTCGAGGGTGCCCGCCGCCCGCGAGGCGATTCGCCGCACGATCGGCAGGCCGCAGATGACGCCGTGGGCCCGCGATCGGATCTCGGCCCGGGCCTCGACGTCGGGCGGGATGAACGCGGCGGTGGTCATGTCGCCCGAGTCCCCGAAGTCCTCGGCCAGCCATCGGTCGATCGCGGGATCGAGCGTCGGTACGACGAGTCGTTCGTAGAGCTCCTCGAGGCTGCAGGAGCCGTAGGGTTCGAAACGCCTGGAATCTTCCTTCGCGGTGTTGCTCAAGGGAACCTCCGGTCGTGAACCGTACCCGCGACCGGCTCCTGCCGCGACGACTTCCCCGGGAGCGTGTCGATACGATCGGGCCACGCCGGAGGCGAACCCAAGCAGCCGGCCCGCTTCATGGATGCATCGATGGCGAGGGACACCGACCCGAAGACACGTCGACTGCTCGGGCCGCTCCTGGTCGTGGCGGTCGCGCCGTCGATCGGTTCGCTCGCCGGCCTCTGGATCTGGCCCGGGCCTATCGGCAGCGCCGTCTACGCGGCGTGCAAGCTGCTCCTGTACGGCATCCCGGCCTGGGTGGCCTGGCGGACCATCGACCGCACCGCGTTGCGGGCGGGGATCCGGCAGGGAACCCGCCCGAAGGCGGTGCTCTTCGGGCTCGGGAGCGGCCTCCTGGTCGGCGGGCTGCTGCTCGCGACCTGGTTCCTGGTGCTCCGGGAGTCCGCGAGCACGGATCGACTGGTCGAGACCATGAAGGAAAGCGGCCTCGACCGGCCGGCCCGATTCTGGCTCTTCACCGCGTGGCTGACGGTGGGCAACAGCTTCCTCGAGGAGTTCGTCTTCCGCTGGTTCGTCGACTCCCGGTTCCGGCTCCTCGGGGTCCCCGTCCTCCTGGCGATTCCCGTCTCGGCCGCGATCTTCACGATCCACCACGTCATCGTGCTCGCGGCGTTCTTCGATCCCGGCCTGGTCGTGCTGGGGTCGTGCGGGGTCTTCCTCGGCGGCGTGATCTGGTCCGCGACGCTCCGGCTCTTCGGAAGCATCGTGCCGGCCTGGATCAGCCACGCCGTGGTCGACCTGGCGATCGTGGTGGTCGGGGCCTCGATCCTCGGCTTCCTTTGACGAGCCGCGGATCCCGGACCGATCGCCGTAGGATCCCGGTCACGCCATCATCCCGGACCCGCTCCACGGACCCAGAATCCGATGACCATCTTCGCGAAGATCCTCTCCGGTGAGATCCCCTGCCATCGAATCCTCGAGGACGAGCACGTGCTCGCCTTCCTCGACATCGGGCCGCTCAGTCGTGGCCACGTCCTCCTGATCCCGAAGGAAGCCCGGGCGACGCTCGGCGAACTCTCCGACGAGTCCGCGGCGGCCCTCGGGCGGGCCCTTCCCAGGCTCTGCCGGGCGGTCTGTGCCGCGACCGGGGCGACCGCCTACAACGTCCTCCAGAACAACGGGGCCGAGGCCGGGCAGGTGGTCATGCACGTCCACTTCCACGTCATCCCGCGATTCCCGGGATCGACCGGCGGAGAGGGCCTTGAACTCGGTTGGCGGCCGGGCGAGCTCGAGGACGCGGAATCGCTCGCCGCCTCGATCGCGGCGGCATGCGAGGCCTGAAGCGACCCCGGCCGTCGCGAACGGCCGTTCAGTCGACGAAACGCAGGGAGCCCCACCGGCTCGGGACGTGCATGTTGATCTCCCACTGGGGGGTCCACGTCCAGTTGTGCTCGGGTCGCCCCTCGACCTTGCGATAGACCCCCTGGTCGACCTCGAGGTCCCACTGGACCCGGGAGAAGTTCACCCTCCACACGTCCCCCACCGTCGGGACGGGCTCGCGAAGGTGCTCCGCGATCGGGGGCAGGTCCCAGGCGGAGCCATCCTCCCGGCGGGTCGGCGGGACCAGGTCCCGGAACGGGATCGCGAGTTCCACCACCCAGGCTCGGTCGACGTCCCGGGGGTCGTTGATCGTCCCGTCGACGTGGATCGCCCACCGGAGGTTCTCGCTGTCCCATCCGTGCTCGGCCGGCCCGCCACGGCGATAGGCCTGGTGGAGGAACAGGTCGAAGATCGTCCCGAGAACGTTGATCTCGATCTCGTAGTACTCGTCCTCGTCGCCGTCGGGATCGATGAAGACCTCGAAGTCGTTCTCGTGGAAGACGATCATGTCGCGACGGTCGTAGGTGCCCCAGAGATCCGGCTCGTCCATCCGGCAGGCGACGTAGAGGTTCTCGTCGTCCCAGAGCATCTTCGCTCGTGTCAGGTGCCGGGGACGAGGGCGGGAATCGCCCTCGATGTCACCGAAGGGCTCGGTCCACGGGACCCGGCCCCAGGGACCGGCCTCGAGATCGCCGTCGAACGCCGGAGGCTCGGCGGTCCTTCGACAGTCGTACCGAAGGGGAGGATGCGCGACCCGGACGGTCGGCTCCTCGATGGATGGTCGGTCGTCGCCGGCGAGGCGCGGGCTCGAACAGCCGGACGCGGCGAGGACCGAGGCGAGGACGATGAGGGTCGGGAAGCGCATGGTCGGAGCGTATCGAGGCGAGGACGAACGCGCGAACCGCGAGAAAAGTCCCGACGCATCCCGTTCGTCGAGAGGGGTTTGCGCAGCCGTCCGGGAAAAAACCGACGCCCCGACTTGCCTCGCCCCGAACGCGGGGCAAGTTTCGCCTGTTCGACCCGCCGGTCCCAGCCGGCACCCCAAGGGTCGGGACAAAGGGAACAACCCAGAAGGCTCGGTCAAGGCGCCGACGGTCCGTTGCTTCCGCATCGGGCAGGGATGATCCCGATCTCGTTCCATCGCGAACGGACTCGAACCACTCCACGTCGCCGAGACCGCAGGTCGTCGGCTCGTTGTCGTCGATCAAGCCGAACCGCACCAGGACCACTCCCGGTCCGCACGACGTCGCTGCGTCGATGGTGCAGCGCACCCCTCCGCCCCAAGGGGGAGGCGTGCCGAGAGATCGAGGATTCGAACGTCGTGGACCATTCGCCCCTCAAGTTCATCCCCAACCACGCCGACCAGGGCGTGCGGATGACCGTCGAACTCGAGTTCGACGCGAAGACGGGCGAGATCACCGCGCTATCCGGCGACCCGGAAGCGATCCGACGTTCGTGCAGTTTTCTCCTTGGGAAGGTCGGGATGCGGGGAACGCGTCTCGGTCGGATCGAAGGCGACGGGAACCGCCACGATTCCGAATTCGGAGCATCAGAGGCTCACGGGAAGGAGCCGCTCCGCGACACGGCGACGAACACACCAGGGGCCCTCGTGGACACCCCTGGGTCGGATGAAGACATCCGACATCGCGCCCGACCTGCTTTTCTCCTGGCGGCACTCCGACGAGAACGGGAATTCTCGTCCGCCGCCTTGCGTCTCACC
>JAYZBK010000024.1:0-15657 GCA_036339295.1 Planctomycetota bacterium | reverse complement strand
CCTCGAGTGCTGGCGGACGCTGGTTCGCGGGGCCCCGGACGGCAGCGACCTCTGGTGGAAGGCGAGGACCCGACAGGTCGCGGCGCTGCTGCAGGTCGATCCGGTCCGTGCGGCCGAGGTGCTCGAGCAGGTCCGGGCCCTCCACCCCGAACTCGGGCCCGAGCCGTGGCGGGAGGCGCTCCGCGCCCTCGACGTCGAGATCTCGGTAACGCTCGCCCGCGATGCCGAGGATGCGACGTCGTCCGACGAAGGAACGGAGGGCGGGGGATGACCGACCCTTCCCTCGAACTCGACGTCGATCGCCTTCTCGGCTGCAGCCGGGCGGCGGGCCCGCCGGCCGTCCACGGACACGGGGCAGGTCCCATCGAACCCCAACACCTCGAGGCCGCCCTGAGGACCCGGTCGGGCCTGGTCTCCGCGGCGCCGGTCGACGAAGCGGTTCGTCGGGCCGCGATCGATCGGCTGGAGGCGGCGGCGGCCGCGCTTCGCGGGTCGATGGGATCGGATGGTGCCCGTTCGAGCCGGTCGGTTCCACCGACCCCTCCGAGCCGGCTCGGCGGTCGGGTTCCTCCTCGTCGTTCGCCGGGGGAATCCCCGACGCCGGTTCGACCACCGAGCGGCCCCATCGCCGGGCGTTCACGACCGGTGAAGCCGACGGCCCGCATCACGGCCGATCACCTGACCCCGTTCGACCGGCTCGTCCTGTCGATCCTCGTCGCCGGCGGCGGCTGGAACGCCCGGACCCGCGTGCTGGTGGCGGGACTCGCCGACCAGGCCGGACTCGACGCCGCGACGCTGCCTCGAGTCGTGGTCGGTCTCTCCGGATTCATGCGCGAGCAGGGAGTGAGCGGGACGTTCGACCAGATGTCGAGGGCCGAACGGATGCCCACGGCCCCGGCACCGATCCCGGCTCCGGGGCGGATCGAAGCCGCCCTCGGTCGCGTGTCGGACACCGTCGGTCGCGAGTTCCGGGGCGAGTCCCGGGCCTCGCAGTATCGACTGGTCGCGATCTTCGCGATCATCGCCGTGTCCTTCGGCGCCCTGCTGGTGATCGCCCTGACCGCCCCCAATCCCGAGGTGCGACGCATCGAGCAGCGTCGTCTCGCCGAGGAACGGACCCGGGAGGCGATGGAGGCGATGCGCGAGGCCGTCGATCCCGAGCACGTGATCGTGCCGAGCGTCGGCGAGGGCATGGTGAGGCCGGCCCAGTGGGCCCGTCCGCCGATGTTCCGCGGAGCCTCGATTCCCGGCACCGTGGTCCTCGAGGTCGAACGACTTCCGACCGTCGAGGACGATCTCGCGCGACTCGCCCGGGATCTCGAGCTCGATCCGAGTCGTCCGGCGGCCGCACGCCTCGCCCAGTGGGACGCCGCGATCGACGCGCTCGCGGGGGTGTGGCCGATCCTCGATGCCGGACGGCGGGCCGCGATGATCCGAAGCCTGCTCGACGTGCTGCGTCGGGCCGAACCACCCGACACGGCTTCCCGCCTTCTCGCGGTCGCCGACGTCGATCCGACGGCGCCGATCACGGATCCGTTCGACACGTGGCGACGGTCCTTCCGGGCCGGGCTCCTCGGGGTCGTGGTGCTCGACGACTCGCTTCCGGACACGGTTCGGGCCGAGGCCCGCCGGCACCTCGAGGACGAACTCGCGGGCTCGAACGGCCGGCATGCACGAGGGGGTCCCTTCGCGGCCCTTGCGGGTCGGGCGCTCGATGCCGGCGGGGGTCGGTTGGTCGCCATGACGGGCGTGGATCCCGACGAGGGTGTCGCGGACGCCTGGGAACGGTGGTTCGAGGCGCAGGCGGCGGTCCGGGTCGGAGCCGACCTGGAACAGGCGTATCTCGCGGCGATCGGGGAGGTCCTCCGCGACGGACGGGGCCTCGGCGTCGACGGCATGCCGGCGGATGTCCTCGGCCGACTGGTCGAGGAGGTCGACTGGTCGGCCACGGGAGCCGATCCGGCCTCGGTCCGGGAGGCGTACCGCGAGTGGTTCCGCGACGGATCGATCGACGGCACCTCCGTCTGGGCGCTGGCCAGCCTTCTCGAGGGACCCCGCGGCATCGGGTGGTACCGGGCCCCGTTCATCCCCGACCCCGATCTCGGTCTCGACGGACGATCGGCGGCGCTCGCTCGGGCGATCGCGGCGTGGCCGACCTCCAAGATCACCGTGGCCAACGGCGAGGTCGTCGCGGTGGACGCCGACCTGCTCGAACAGATCGACGAACTCCTGCCGGCGGTCCGCGCGACGGTCGATGCGGCGAGGACGACCACCGAACGCCTGGCGGCGGCGGTGATGGCCGAGCGTCTCGCCCTCGCCACCACCCTGCTCGTGACCGATCGGACGCGGGAGGCGGAATCGGAGATCGGAAGGGTCCTCCACCAGCTTGGAAGCGGAGATCCCGGGGTGGACCTCGATCCCGCGACGAGCGTCATCCGTCGCTCGAGCGACGGGGAGTGGACCGAGGCGTGGAAGTCGGCCGGTCGCAACGCGAACCAGCAGGGCGCGCTCATCGATGCGCTTCGTCGGGACATGGCCGCAGGCGACCTGGGACCGATCGACGCGGCCACGCTCGTGACCGAGGTCTGGCGTGGTCGGTCGGGCGTCCGCGAGGCCGCTCGAGGCCTCGTGCTCGAGCAGTACCGGCAGGGGCCGGTCATCTCGATGCGACTGCTCGACACCGTCGGGCAGGCCCCGATGAACTCGGAGACGGTCGAGTTCATCGAGCAGTTCACCGGGACGCCGCTGCCGGATCTCGCGAGCGACGAACTGGAGGCCGCGGTCCGACTGGCGCTGGCGTCGCACTCGCTCGCGCTCCTCGATCCTCGATCGGAGGTCGTGGACCGCCAGGCGCGGGAGCTCGGCGCGGCGATCCACGCCCGGGCGCTGGTCCGGTTCCGGAACCTGGGGGTCGACCCCCCTCGCTGGGACGGGACGCCGGAGACCGCGGCGGTGATCTCGGCCGACGCCATGCGTCGAGAGGCATCGGGGCTCTTCCTCTCGCTCGCCAGCGATGCGACGATCGAGGAGATCGACCTGCGGCGGGCGGGGCGGCGGCGACTCGCGAGCGATGCGGTCCTCGAGACGGTGGCCGCGCAGGCCTCCGAGCTCGACTTCCTGGCGTTCTCGCTCGAGGCGCGGGTGCCGGGTCGTCGGCGGGAGATCGCCGAGGCGATGATCGCCGCGAGCCTCCGGCGTTCGGAGGCGTCGGGCGGCATCGAGCAGGTCGCGCGGGATGCGCTGGCCATCGTGGAACTCGAACGGGTCCGCATGGTCCCGCGCGACGGCGATCCCCTGGGAGGCTTCGGATGAGGCATCGACGACATCGGATCGTGAAGGCGGGATGGGCGGTCGTCCTGGGGACGGCGTTCCTCGCCGGCGCCGGCGTTCGTGCGGTCGATCCTCCGCTCGACCTGGAGGCTCGGCTCGAGGCGCGCGAGCCGAGCAACCCGCGGGCGGACTTCGAACTCGCGGAGGAGCTCGCCGACCGCGAGGGTGAGCAGGATCGTCGTCTCGCTCGACGGCTGTTCGGCCTCGCCGGGCGGCTCGATCCGGACAAGTACGCCGCCTCCGCGGCCCTCGCCCTGGCCGCGTCCGCCACCGACCCGCGGAACCGATCGAGCCTTCGAGCGGCGGCGTCGCTTCTCCCGGGGGGAACCGCTCCGGGATCCCGCGGTCGCCGCTACGAGGTGGACCCGCAGACCGCGTTCGAACTGTCCGAGGCCTTCGGCGAGTTCCGGACGGGGCGGCTGATCAAGATGCGTGACGTCCTCGACGAGCCGACGACGCGTCGGATCCTCCAGGGGGTCGACCAGTCGCTTCCGGGAGGCGTCAAGTGGTTGGAGGATGCGGTGGGTCGAGGTCGCCGCGTTCCCGATCTCTCCCGGGCGGAACAGGTGGCGATGCTTCGACTGGACGTGACCTTCCTCGAAGGCGGCCGACCGGCCTGGTCGACCCTCCTCGAGGTCGAGGGCGATCCGCCGCTGCTCGAGGTCGATGCCGCGCGACTCGAGCAGCTGCTTCTCGACGAGAACCCCCTCCGCCCGGTCTGGCGCGAGGGAAGGTGGTCGGAGCGGTAGACGGGCTCGGGCGACTCAGGGCTCGTACGAGGGCCACTCGACGCCGCCGAGGTGCGATTCGTAGTTCCGGTGCCGGCCGACGCTCGAGGTGTAGAGCGGGCGGTTGACCTGGTCGAAGCTGAGGGTCCGCAGGGGACGCGAGGTCTCGTGGAAGCGGCGACACGAGTCGTCCCAGTCGAGGCCGAGGAACTCGATGATCCGCGGGAACTCGACGTCCGGATCCCGGACCAGCCGCTCGTACCGGACCTCGAGGATCGGAAGGTCGAGCACCGACTTCCAGTGGTCCATGCGTCGCCGGGACTGCTCCCACGCCACCGCGATCGCGGCGAGATCGGTCGTCCACGGCAGTCGAGCGTCGCTGAAGCGACCCAGATGGCAGGAGACCGCCACGTCACGAGGGTCGCGGACGACGTGCAGGACGCGGGCGCCGGGGAGGAGCCGCGACGCGAGGCCGAGCAGTCGGTCGTTCGCGAGCGACTTGTTGACGATGCGCTCGGCCGATCCGCCTCGATCCTCGAGCGTCCGGAGCGCGGCCGTCGCGCCGTCCCGCCAGGCATCGTCCTGCATGGCCCCGAAGCAGCCCGGTGGGGGGCCGGGGCGTCGATGCGGCTGCAGCGCCGCCGCGAAGCGTTCGAGCAGGGGAAGCTCGCCCACCCCGGCCGCCCGGCCGTGGGCGTCGATGATGCGATCGACGAGGCTGGTGCCGGATCGCGGCATGCCCGCGACGAAGACGGGACGCGGGTCGTCGAGCCCCTGCGGCCAGCGTTCGAGATCCGCTCGAGTGGTCGAGGCGATCAACGCATCGGTGTCCCTCACCATCCGCTCGACGTCGACCGTCACCCCGGCCTCGCGAGTCCGGATCGACGCCGCCTCGAAGGCCCGGTCGAAGCGACCGATGCGATCGGACGCCTTGGCGAGGAGGTCGAGGGCGCCGTGCCGCTCGCCACGGGGGAGGTCGGTGGCGAGCACCCCCTCCAGCCGTTCGGCGGCGGCCTCCGCGTCACCCTGCTGGATCTCGATGGAGGCCCGGGTGATCTCGAGACGGGGAGCGAGGGTGTCGTCGAGTCGAGGCGAGTCGATCGCCGGCCGGACGACCTCGGCCGCCTCGTCGACCCTTCCGATCTCGATGAGCACGGCCGCGGCCTCGATCCTCGGTCCCGGGTCGCGTTCGTCGATCCCCACCGCCTTCATCACCGCCTCGGCCGCGAGGTCGTTCTCGACCATGAGGAGGTGGTACTGCGCCAGGAGTCGGTAGCCCTCCACCGACGGAGCGACCTTGAGCGACTTCTCGACGAGGGTCCTTGCCTCGGCCGGTCGACCGGCGACGATCGCGAGCCGACCACGCATCGCGAGGCCCGGCGCATCCTTCGCCGGCTTCGAGCTGCTTCGGCGGACGAGGCCGTCGGCCTCGTCGAAGCGTCGGGCCTGGGCGAGCCGGAGGGCGTCGGCGAAGATGGCGGTTCGGTCGTCGGGCACCTGGGGGTCAGACCGCGTCGAGGCCGCGTTCGAGATCGGCCACCAGGTCGTCGGGATGCTCGATGCCGACCGAGAGCCGCACCATCCCGTCGGAGATGCCCAGCATCGCCCGCTGCTCGGGCGGGACCGAGGCGTGGGTCATGATGGCCGGATGCTCGATGAGGCTCTCGACGCCGCCGAGGCTCTCCGCGAGGGTGAACATCGAGACGTTCTCCAGCATCCGCCGGCTCTCGTCGATGCCGCCCGCGAGATACATGGTGATCATGCCGCCGCCGGCGGGGTTCCCGTCGAGCATCATCTGCTTCCGGGCGACCTCGAACTGGGGGTGCGAAGGGAGCCCCGGGTAGACGACCCGCTCGACCTTCGGGTGAGACTCCAGCCACGTCGCGATGCGGTGGGCGGAGCTGCAGTGCCGTTCCATGCGGAGGGCGAGGGTCTTCACGCCCCGGAGGCCGAGGTAGGCGTCGAACGGTCCGAGGACCGAACCGACCGAGTTCTGCAGGAAGCGGATCCGCTCGACGAGGGACGGATCCTTCGCGACGAGGGCACCCCCGACGACGTCGGAATGGCCGCCCAGGTACTTCGTGATCGAGTGCAGCACGATGTCGGCCCCGTGCTCGAGCGGTCGTTGCAGGGCCGGGGTCGCGAAGGTGTTGTCAACCACCACGAGGGCGTCGTGGCGGCGGGCGATCTCGGAGATCGCGGCGAGGTCGCTCACCTTGAGCGTCGGGTTGGTGGGGGTCTCGACCCAGACCATGGCCGGGGCGTCGCCCTTCTCCTGGAGGGCGGCCTCGACGTTGGTCGGATCGGTCGTGTCGACGTAGCGGACCCGGAGGCCCTGGCTCCGCTCCCGGACCCGCGAGAAGAGCCGGTTGGTGCCGCCGTAGAGGTCGTCGCCGGCCACCAGCAGGCCGCCGGCGTCGAGGAGCTCGAGGCAGGTGCCGGCCGCCGCGAGACCCGAGGAGAAGGCGAAGCCGCCGTGGGAGGCGTCCACCGACTCGTCGAGTCCGGTGCCCTCGAGCGAGGCGAGGGCCCGCTCGAAGGCATAGCGGGTCGGGTTGTGGCTGCGCGAGTACTCGAAGCCTCGATGGACGCCGGGGGACTCCTGGGCGTAGGTCGAAGAGGTGTAGATGGCCGGCATCACGGCGCCGGTGACGGCGCATTCGGCCTGCCCGCCGTGGATGCACTTCGAGTCGAAGTGGAGGTCTTGGTCGTTCACGTCTTGGTCCCGAGGCCCGTGCGGGCGAGGAGGTTCAGGGAAGCTGCTTCCGGAGGAAGTTGATCAGGTCGATCTTCGTGATCAGTCCGTAGTAGTGCTCGTCGTCCATCACGATCGCGACCCGATCGGCCTTGAAGACGGGCACGAGGTCGTTGATGCTCGCATCGGGGGAGATCGTCTCGAGCCGTCGCGTCATGAAGTCGCTGACCGGGCGATGGGCGTTCTCCTTGTCGTGCACCATCGCCATGAGGACGTCGCTCTCGTCGATGATCCCGCAGACCGCGCCGTCGACCATGACGACCATCTGGCTGATCGCGTACATCGCCATCCGCTTGATCGCCTGGCTGAGGGGGACGTCGGGGGAGAGGACGTAGTCCTCGCGATCGAGGTGTCGGCGGCCGATGAGGTCGCGCAGGTTGCCGTGGGTGGGTCGCTGGATGAAGCCCTTGTCGATCATCCAGTGATCGTTGAACATCTTGGAGAGGTACTTCGCCCCGTGGTCGCAGATCACGGTGACCACTCGCTTCGGTTCGGTCTGGGCCCGGCAGTAGTGGAGGGCCGCTCCCAGCAGGGTTCCCACGCTCGAACCCGCGAGGATGCCCTCCTTCAGGAGGAGTTCGCGGGCGACCTCGAACGCCTCGCCGTCGGGAACGGTGATCGCCGAGTCGACCAGCCCGAGGTCGAGGATCGAGGGGACGAAGTCCTCGCCCACGCCCTCGACCAGCCACGAGCCCGCCTTCACGTCGCGACCTTCGTTCACCTTGGGCGCGAGGATCGAACCGTCGGGATCGGCGAGGACCATCTCGATGGAGGGGTCCTGCGACTTGAGGAAGCCGCCGATGCCGGTGACCGTCCCGCCGGAACCCACGCCCGCCACGAACGCGTCGATGTCGTGGTCCATCTGGGCCCAGATCTCCGGGCCGGTCGTGTCGTGATGGGCGGCGACGTTGGCCGCGTTGTTGAACTGGTCGATGTAGAGGGCGTCGGGATCCTCGGCGGCGATGCGGGTCGCGATGTCCTGGTAGTAGTCGGGATGGCCCTTCTCGACGTCGCTCCGGGTGAGGACGACCTCGGCCCCCATGGCCCGCACGTGCGCGATCTTCTCGTCGCTCACCTTGTCGGGAATGACCAGCGTGCACTTGTAGCCCTTCTGGGCCGCGATCAGTGCGAGGGCCAGGCCGGTGTTGCCGGCGGTCGCCTCGATGATCCGACCGCCCGGCTTGAGCCGCCCGTCGCGCTCGGCCGCCTCGACCATCCGGATCGCGATGCGATCCTTGATCGAGTTGCCGGGATTCATCGACTCCATCTTGACGAACAGCCGGCACGGGCCGGTGTCCATGCGCTGCAGCTCGAGCATCGGGGTGTTCCCGACCATCTCGAGGATGTTGCCGAAGACGGGAGCGGCGGAGGACGAGGGGGCTTCGGACACGGGGGACTCCACGGTTGATGAATCGATCGGTCGTATCGTATCGGTCCGAAGGCTCTCGCCCCCGCACCCGATGGAGGAGTCCGCCCCTTGTCGCCAGATGGGTCCCGATCCCCCGAGACCGAACGAACGACTGGTCCGCCCTCGGACGCTCTCCTCGAGTGGCACCGGGGCGGGCGATCCGTGCTGCTGGGAACCTCGCCCCATGGACTCGAGCTCCGACTTCGCGGTGAGCGGTCGGGGAACGGCGTCCGGGCGGCTCTCGGCGAGGTGCTGGCCCGGCCGGTCGATCGCCGGCATCCGATCGCCCGGATCCTGAAGGGCCTCGAGGGCCGACCCGGCCCGGTGGTCGACGCGACCGCCGGACTCGGCGGCGACACCGGGGTCGCGCTGGCGGCCTCCGATCGAACGGTGCTCGCATGCGAATCCCAGCCGCTGGTCGGGGCGATCCTCCTGGACGCCTGCCGGATCGGACGGGAGGCGGGGTGGAGGGGACTCGACCGGCTCCGGGTCCGGCTCGGCGACGCCCGGGCGGAACTCGACCGGCTCGGCCGGGCGGGCGACGCCCCCGCCCTCGTGATCGTGGATCCGATGTTCCCGCCTCGTCGCAAGGGGTCGGCGCTGCCCCCCAAGCCGATGCAGCGGCTTCGCGATCTCGCCGACGAGGATCCCGGGACGGCGGGGGCCGAGACCGCGGTCCTGCTCGAGGCGGCTGCGGAGGCGGGAGCCGAGCGGGTGGTGCTCAAGCGACCGCCCGAGGCGGCGGTTCCGGACTCCAGACTGCCCGCCCCGACCTTCGAGATCGAGACGAAGCTCCTCCGCTGGGTCGTCTGGGAACGACCGCGGATCACGTAGCCTGTCCCCATGTCCGCGCCCTGGTTCCATCTCCCGCAGCTTCCCGAGCCCGGTGGCATCGCGCTCCTCGACAAGAAGGAGGCGAAGCACGCCCTCGGACCACGCCGGCTCGGCGAGGGGGACGAGGTCGTGGTCTTCGACGGCCGGGGATCGTGGGCGCCCGCCCGGATCGGTGGTCGCGACGAACGCGGCGACCTCGAACTCGCGGTCGGCCCGCACGAACGGGAGACACCGGAGTCGCCCCTCATCGAACTCGCGGCGAGCCTCCCGAAGGGGGATCGACTCTCGACCATGCTCGACATGGCGACGCAGCTGGGCATCTCGGGATTCACGCCGCTGAAGTGCGACTTCAGCGTGATCAGCCTCGACCGGAAGCGTCAGGACCCGTCGGAGCGTTGGAACCGCATCATGCTCGAGGCGTGCAAGCAGAGCCGCCGGGCGACACTCCCGGGGATCGGTCCGGAGTCGACACCGGCCGAGGTCATCGATCGGGCGGACGAGGACGGTGCCACGGTGATCGTGGGGGATGCCACCGGGGGCTCGCCGCTGGACCCGGGCGACTCGGCGGATCACGTGGTCGTCCTCGTCGGGCCCGAGGGCGGATTCAGCCCGTCGGAGGAGCGGCTCATCCGGGACGCCGAGACCGCCGGGCGCCTCCGGCGAGTCGCGATCGGCCGGGGCGTGCTCCGGGTCGAGACCGCCGCGACGGCGATCGTGGCGGCTTGGCGAGCCTCGACCGGCGAGTCGGGCCGGAGGAACGGCTCGCCCCCCGCGGGTCCGTGAGCGGGCTTCGGTCGCCGATTTCGAGGGAGTGTCCCGTTTCCTCGCGGGCCGACATCGACGGGGCGGTCGTCCGGGATAGGGTTTCCCTGCGAGGCCCGGCACCTGGAGATCCATGATGACCCAGCCGATCGATTCGTTCGTCACTCGTCGACGCGTTCTCGGGACGGGACTGGCGGGACTGGCAGCCACGCCGGCCGTCGCGTCCTCGTCGACGGGGATCGAGCCGACGGAGAGATCCCTCCGCCTCGCCTTCCTCACCGACACCCATGTCCAGCCGGAGAAGCAGGGGGAGGCTGGATTCGCCGCGTGCCTCGCCCACGTGCAGGGCCTCGACGATCCGCCGGACCTGATCGTCTTCGGTGGGGACAACGTCATGAACGTCGACGGGGACGGCGGTCGGGAGCGGGCGCCCGTCCAGCTCGCCTGCTGGAATCGCGTGGTGTCGCGTGATCTCTCGACGCCGCATCGCACGGTCGTCGGCAACCACGACATCCTCGCGCTGGATCCGGTGGGCGGCCGCCGATGGGCGTGCGACGCCTACGGTCTCGACCGAAGCCACTACGCCTGGGACCAGGCCGGATGGCGGTTCGTGGTGCTCGACTCCACCAGCCCCAACTCCCTCCGGGGCGGCGAAGGAGGATACAAGGGCCTTCTCGACGACGAGCAGTTCGACTGGCTCGATCGCACGCTTCGCGACACCCCGAAGGGCACGCCGGTCTGCGTCTGCAGCCACATCCCGATCCTCTCGGCCTGCGTCTTCTTCGACGGCGAGAACGAGAAGACCGGCGACTGGAGCGTTCCCGGGGCCTGGATGCACCTCGATGCCCGCCGGCTCAAGGACTGCTTCCACCGGCACGGCAACGTCAAGGTCTGCCTGAGCGGCCACCTGCACCTGGCGGAGGTCCTCGACTACCTCGGGGTCCGCTACGCCTGCGGCGGTGCGGTCAGCGGGGGGTGGTGGGGCGGCCCGTACCACGAGTTCGAACCGGGCTACCTCCTGGTCGACCTGCGTCCCGACGGCGGCAGCGAGATCGCCTTCGAGACCTTCGGCTGGGTCCCGCGGGAGGACTGAGCCCGCGGGACGCGATCGCGGCCGAGATCGGCGATCATGCCCGTCCGACCCCCGTGCCCCGGAGCCGCCGCATGTCCCTTCCGATCTTCGTCGTCGACGCCTTCGTCACCGAGAGTCCGTTCACCGGCAACCCCGCCGCCGTCTGCGTGCTGCCCGAGGGGGAGTGCATGGCGGCGGGGATCGAGCGACGCCTCCAGGGAATCGCGGCGGAGATGAACCTCTCCGAGACCGCGTTCGTGTCGCCGATCGCGCTGGACGACCTGCCGGACCTGTGGCACCTGAGGTGGTTCACGCCGGGATCGGAGGTCGAGCTCTGCGGCCACGCCACGATCGCCGCGGCCCACGCGCTGCGGGCCCGGGGGTTGGGCCCCGAGGACCTGCCGATCACGTTCCGGACCCGGCATCGGGGCGATCTCGTCGTCCGATCGGTCGACGGCCGCGAATCCGTGGCGCTCCCGGTCGAGCCGCTCCGCGAGGTCGAGGATGCCGATCCGGCGATCTTCGAGGGCATGCGGATCGAGCGGTCCCGGGTGGTGCGAACGCTCGAGGACGATCTCGTGGTCGTGCTCGAGGACGCCGCGACCGTCGGGTCGATGCGACCGGACATGCGGGTGCTCGGCCGGGTCGAGGCCCGTGGGATCGCGGTCACCGCTCCCCTCGAGGGCGATCCCGACGGCGCGGTGGTCTCCAGTCGCTACTTCGCTCCAGGCGTCTCGGTCGACGAGGATCCGGTGACGGGCTCGCTTCACTCCAGCCTGGGCCTGCTCTGGCAGGACCGGTTCGGCGATCGCTTCCTCGCACGACAGGATTCGTCCCGTGGCGGCCTCGTCGCCGTCGACGCGAGCCGGTCGGGCGACGGGCGGGTCGAGATCGCCGGCGCGGCGAGGCTCGTCCTGGTCGGTGCGTTCGTGGCGTAGCGATCCCGACGAGGGTCAGGAACCCGAATCCAGCTCGAGCGGCGGGACGAGATCGTCGGGCACCGCCTTCGTCAGGTCCCTCGTGAACGCGATCAGTCTCTCGTAGACCGGGCGGGGCGCCGTGACGAAGTGCATCTCCTCGGCTTCGGAGATCCAGTACTGGACGACCAGGAGCCCCCCGACGAACTCGAGCAGGAAGTGGCCCTGGTGCTTCATGAGGAAGTCGATCGTCTTCTGGTCGATTCGGGCGAAGGCGGCCTTCTCGTCGGCGGCCCGGACCGTCCACGCCTGGTTGAACGCGTCGACCTCGAACTGGACGGTCGCGTGGCCCCGGGGAATGGGGAGTCGGTCCGAGAACGCATGAGGATGCAGCGTCATGTCCGGGCACGTGGAGCCGGTGTCCATGACGAGGTAGACGCACATCCCCGTATGCGTCCTCTGTTCCTGCTTGCCCGTCTGGTACTGCTGGTGGGCGTCGGCCTTCCCGACCGACTTCGCGGTCAGGACGCACGCCCCCCCGACCGTGGTTCGGCGTCCGATGAGGTCTCGCCGGGTCGCATGTCGCCAGTAGAGGCTGGCGGAGGAGAGCTGGTCCGGATGGTCGAGGATCCCTGCGCCGGGATGGGACGGCTCGGCTTCGTACGTCCAGCCGTTCTCGGCGGCCCAGCGAACCCAGCGGAGCCGCTGCTTGGAGCGACCCAGCCCCACGAGATACCCGAGCCCCGCCCCCAGCGGCACGGCCAGGACGAGGATGGCCACGACGATCGGAATCGAGAGCGAGCCGGTCAGCTGGACGACGATGCCGGCGACCGGGATCGCGAGGACCAAGGGCGTCACGATGGCGCCGGTCACGAGGGAGCGGATGAGTTCTGGGTGGAACCCCTTGGTCTCCGACCAGTCGTACTGCTTCGCCGAGTCCGCCATGGGCGTCTTTCTCCGGGCTTGAAAACCGAGTCGTCGGTCAGGATAGCCAGCTCCCGGACCTTCGAGGGGAGGAACGGCGAAACGATCGTTCATGCCCGGACGGAACCGTGCCGCATTCGGGGGGAACGCGGAACCGGGATCGGGGGCACGCGTCGGAACCATGGTCAGCTTCCGGGCCCGGGATGCGTTCTGCAGGACGCCTCTCGTCACACATCACAAGACCAGGAACCCAACAAGATGCGTCAAATCCACGCCATGGCCATGCTGGCCGCCGCCGGTCTCGCCGGGATCTCCTCGATCGCCCTCGGTGTCGACGGACCCCGTGTCGCTCCGTCCGGCGGCAAGGCCATCCTCGAGCAGGACGTCCTGAACTCCATCGTGACCGACGAGCTCTGGACCGATCACGAGGTCGTGCCGAACCGCGTCTTCGTTCGATTCAACGCGGAGATCGTCGGTGAACGCCGGGAGGCCCTGCTCGCGGAGATGGGCGCGGCGGTCTCGAGTTCCTACGAGCGGATGGTCCCCGGCACCTGCTGCCTCGCCATCGACGCCGAAGTCGCCGACTTCATCGATCGGTATCGCTTCCGCGGCGACGTGCTCGAGTACATCGAGCCCGTCTACACGATGGAGTTCTTCGACACGATTCCGAACGACAGCAACTACGGCAGCCTGTACGGCATGGCCCGCATCAACGCGCCGGCGGCGTGGGACGACCACGTGGGCGACCAGGACTTCACGATCGCGATCATCGACTCGGGCACCGATCCCAACCACCCGGACCTCGCGGACAACATCTGGACGAATCCCGGCGAGATCGCGGGCAACGGCGTCGACGACGACGGGAACGGCCTCGTCGACGACATGTTCGGCTGGGACTTCTACGACAACGACGCCAACCCGGCCGACCAGAACGGCCATGGAACCCACACCGCGGGCACCGTCGGGGCCAGGGGGAACAACGGGATCGGCGTCGCGGGCGTGAACTGGCAGTGCAGCCTCATGGTCTTCCGGGTGGGCAACCAGTCCCTCTCCACCCAGGCGATCCTGGATTCGCTCCAGACGGCCTGCATCAACGGCGCGAAGGTCTCGAACAACAGCTACGGCGGCGGTGGATTCAGCTCGACCTTCTCGAACCTCATCGAGTCGGCCGGCCAGAACTACGAGCACATCTTCTGCGCGTCCGCCGGGAACAACGGCTCGGGCAGCGCCAGCTACCCGGCGGCCTACTCCCAGTACAACGTCATCTCGGTCGCCGCGACGGACTCCAACGACGCCCTCGCGTCGTTCAGCCAGTACGGCAGCAACGTCGATCTCGGGGCGCCGGGCGTCAACACGCTGAGCACCACGCCGAACAACGGCTACTCGAGCTACAGCGGGACCTCGATGGCGTGCCCCCACGTCGCCGGGGCCGTCGCCCTGCTCTACAGCGTGCTCGGCGACGTCCCGTTCGAGGATGTCGTGGACATCATCCTCGACACCGTCCGCCCGGTTCCCGGCCTTTCGGGACTCGTCGTGACCGGCGGCGTGCTGGACATCGGTGCCGCCATGGAGCAGTCGTTCCTCGGTCCCCAGTTCGACCTGGTCACCGACGTCCCCGACTACGTGCCCGCGGGTGAACCGCTCTCGCTGACGGTGCTGATCGATCCTCGCGAGGACATCCTCGTCCCCGGGTCGGCCACGCTCCGGATCGACTTCGGCACGGGTTCCTACGAGTCGATCGCCCTCGACCAGACGAGCGTCGTCCGCTGGGAGACCACCCTGCCGGCGGCGGAGTGCGACTGGAGCCCCCGGTTCTACTTCGAGGTCGACGGCGAGACCGCCGGGAAGGTGACGTTCCCGTCCGACGGCGGGCTCGCTCCCCTCGACTTCGCGGTCGGCGAGGAGATCATCGTCGTCGAGGACGACGCGGATGCCGACGGGCTCTGGATCATGGGTGTTCCCGGCGACACCGCGACCACCGGACAATGGACGCGCGGCAACCCCAACGGCACCGAAGCCCAGCCCGAGAACGCGGCCAACGGCGCGAACTGCTTCTTCACGGGCCAGGGGAGCCCCGGCGGCAGCCTCGGCGAGAACGACGTCGATGGTGGCATCACCACCCTGATCTCGCCGCCGTTCGACGGGACCGTCGTCGACGGGTCCGTCATCGCCTACCGGCGGTGGTACTCCAACGACACCGGGGCGGCTCCGAACAGCGACGTCCTCGAGATCGACATCTCCAACGACGGTGGCGCCACCTGGCAGACCGTCGAGGACGTCAACGAGAACGCCGGGGCCTGGGTGTCCAGGTCCTACGAGATCGCCTCCCTGATCACGCCTTCCGACGACATGCGGATCCGGTTCATCGCGGGCGACCTCGGCGACGGCTCGCTGGTGGAGGCCGCGATCGACGTGCTGGTCGTCGGCGGCGTCCAGTGCGAGGACGCGCCTCCGACCTGCATCGGGGACATCACCGGCGACGGGATGATCGGTGGCGACGACCTCGGCCTGCTCCTCGCGGTGTTCGGCAGCGACGATGCCTCCGGTGATCTCGACGGAGACGGGATCGTGGCCGGCGGCGACCTCGGGATCCTGCTCTCGGGATGGGGCCTCTGCCCCTGAGCCCGACTCGCGATCCCCTCACTCGGTTCGTCTCGAAGACGCCCCCGGCATCCGCCGGGGGCGTCTTCTCATGGCCGGAGGTCCGGGGCCGGGAACGGGACACGGAACGTGGGGCTCGTCGCGAACGCACCGGGCTCCACGAGGCTCGAGGAAGACACCGCCTCCGGCGTGGCCGGAGGCGGTGTTCGATTCCGAATGGAGCGTACCGGGCTCGAACCGGTGACCTGCTGCTTGCAAAGCAGCCGCTCTCCCAACTGAGCTAACGCCCCGCTTCGTGCGGACCGGATGTCGCGTCAATCGTCCTG
>JAYZBK010000023.1:0-12363 GCA_036339295.1 Planctomycetota bacterium | reverse complement strand
ACCCGGTCGCCCCACCGCCGACCGGTCCAAGCCGCCGCTATCTGCAGGTGATCGAGAACGGCTTCTACGAATGGATCGAGTACGACCTCCAGCCCGGAAATCCCCGGACCAACCGACTGGTGCTGCTGCTCGAGGCTCCCGGCGTGGATCTTCCCGGCGACCCATGGTTCCCCGGCATGGCCTTCGATCCGCAGCGACCGGGCTGGCTTTCGATGGAGAAGGCGGCCGCGCTCTACGCCGGATCGGCCGGCCGGGCATCGGCGCCGGTGCAGGGGATCGAACGAATCGAGATCGAGCACCAGGGGCCGCTCAGGCCGGTGGTGCAGCCCGAACCCGAAGTCGGGGACTTCCGGCCGGACTTCGCTCCGGACCTCGAGGGGCCCGTCGACGAAGGTGACGCATGTCCGGGGAATCTGAACGGCGACGGCAAGGTCGACGGTGCGGACATGGGTCTGATGCTCGGGGCCTGGGGCACCGGCGATCCCGCCGCAGACCTCGACGACGACGGCGACGTGGATGGGGCCGACCTCGGCCTGCTGCTCGGATTCTGGGGATCGTGTCCCTGATCGACCCGCACGAGTCGCACGAAAAGACCGCCCCGGGATCCTTCGATCCCGGGGCGGTCGATGTCGTCTCGAGACGGACTCAGGACCGGTCGCGGGCCTGGGCGATGAGCTTCTTCATCCGGTCGTGCACGTCGGCCCGTTCCGGGCTGAGCTTCTCGGCCTGCTCCTCGGCGTGGTAGCTCGATCGAACGAGCGGCCCGCTCTCGCAGACCTCGAAGCCCTTGTCGAGCGCCGCATCGCGGAGCCGGGCGAACTCGTCGGGGTGCACCCAGCGATCGATCGGAAGGTGGTTCCGGGTCGGCTGGAGATACTGCCCGATGGTCAGGATGTCGCAGTCGCTCCACGCCCGGACGTCGTCCATGAGTTCGAGAACCTCGTCCTCGTGCTCGCCGATGCCGAGCATGATGCCGGTCTTGGTGACCAGGCCGTTCGCCTTGAACTGCTGGAGGACCTTCAGACTCCGCTCGTAGCGGGCCTGGGGTCGGACCGCCGGATGCATGCGGTCGACGGTCTCCATGTTGTGGCTGATGATCTCGGGCCGGGCGTCGCAGACGAGCTGGATGTCCTTCTCGACCCCCTTGAAGTCGCCCACCAGCACCTCGACGCTCGTCTCGGGGCACGCCTCGTGGACGGCCTGGATCGTCTCGGCCCAGATGCGGGCGCCGCCGTCCTTCTGGTCGTCGCGGTCGACGCTGGTGATGACCACGTGCTTCAGGTTGATCTGGGCCAGGACCTCCGCCACGCGGCGGGGCTCGTCGTCGTCGACCGGCATCGGCTTGCCGGTCTTCACGTTGCAGAAGCCGCACGCCCGCGTGCAGGTGTCGCCGAGGATCATGATCGTGGCGGTGCCGCGGGCCCAGCACTCGCCCATGTTCGGGCAGCTCGCCTCCTGGCAGACCGTGTGGAGGCGATGCTCGTCGATCAACGACTTCAGCTTGAGGTAGCCCTCGCCGCCGGGGACCTTCGCGCGAAGCCAGTCGGGCTTCCGGCCGACCCGCATCTGGTGGGCGTCGGGCTGGTTGTCCAGCACCATCCCCGTGAGCGACAGGCTGGAGGTCCCGAGGGTCGACCGGGCGGTGTCGCCACCCAGCGGCCGGGGGTGTCGGGCCACGGTGCGACCGATCGCCGCGGGGCTCGCGGGAGTCGAATCGCCGGTGGCGCTGGCGGTCTCGGTGTCGAGGGGGCGTTCCATGGGCAGTCCACCAGTGTATTCGGCCACACCCCGCGAATCGACTCGCCGTAATCCACTTCAAGGGCCTCGAAACCCCCGGAAGGACCCGGGAGGGCCCTATGCTCCGTGCCATGAGCACCACCGCCGTCGAGTTCCAGCAGGCCACCCTCTCCAACGGGCTCACCATCCAGGCCGAGGTCGTCCCCGACGCCCTCACCGCCGCCGCCGGGTTCTTCTTCCGGACCGGGGCCCGCGACGAGGCCTCCGAGGTCATGGGCGTGAGCCACTTCCTCGAGCACATGATGTTCAAGGGAACCGAGACCCGGACCGCGGAACAGGTGAACAGCGGCTTCGACGACCTGGGCGCCAACCACAACGCCTTCACCAGCGCTGAGCAGACCGCGTACTACGCCCACGTCCCCTTCGACGCGCTCGATCCCGCGATGGAGATCCTCGCGGACATCCTCCGGCCGTCCCTTCGCCCCGACGACTTCGACGAGGAGAAGGGGGTGATCCTCGAGGAGATCGCGATGTACGCGGACCAGCCGTTCTGGGTCCTGTACGAAGGCGCCCTCGAGCGGTACTACGGGGACCATCCGCTCGCGCATCGCGTGCTCGGCACCCCGGAGACGGTGACGGCCCTCACCCCGGAACTGATGCGCGGCTACTTCGACCGCCGCTACTCCGCCGACAACGTCGTCCTCGCCGCGAGCGGTCGACTCGACTTCGATCGACTCGTCCAGACGGCCGAACGTCTCTGCGGTGCCTGGCCGACGGGCGACCCGGGCCGCGACCACGGCTCCATGTCCTTCACGCCGGGCGAACTCGAGATCGAGCTGCCCAACGCCCAGCAGCGATACCTCATGCTCATGGCCCCGAGCGTCGGCATCGCGGACCCGCTCAAGTACGCCGGGGCGCAGGCCCTTCGCGTCCTCGGCGACCAGGAGGGATCGACGTTCTTCTGGGAGCTCGTCGAGACGGGGCTGGCCGAGGAGGCCACGATGCACCTGGACACCCGCGACGGATGCGGGGAGGCGATCGCGACGATCATCTGCGCCCCGGAGAACGCCGAGCAGGTCGAGGAGATCGCCCGCCGCGAGATGGCGCGGGTCGCCGAGACGGTCGACGAGGACGCCCTGCTTCGAAGCCGGGCCAAGATCGCGACCGCCGCGATGCTGGCGAGCGAACGACCGATGGGCCGGATGACCCGTCTCGGAAGCCGCTGGACCTACGGACTGGAGTACGCGACGCTCGACGACGAGCTCGCGCGGATCGAGACGGTGGACGCCGGCGACGTCCGGACCTACCTCGAGGCATGTCCGATGGACGAGCTGCTCGCCGTCCGTGGCGGCGGCTGATCCTCAGGCCGCGAGCCGAACGGTCTCGCCGTCCTCCCACGCCACGATCGCATCGCCATCGACTCGTCGGGCCTCGCTGAGGGCCATCATCGACGCGCGAAGCAGCTCGTCGGGGCTCGCCGCGTTCGTGCCCGCACCACCGGCCGCGGTGCCGATCGAGACGCCGAGACTGGTGAGCCCGAGATGGGGATCGGCGAGCGGCGCGAGCCGGACCGCGGCCCGGATGCGCTCCGCCAGCGCCTCCACGCGGCCCACCGCGTCGTCCCGGAGGACCACCGCGAGCTCCGCCCCGACGAATCGGTAGACGGCCGCCGAGTCGCCGCAGGCGTCCCGACAGGTCCGAAGCACGGCGTCGGCGGCCTTCGCGAGGGCCGCATCACCGGTCCCGGGACCGCCATCGCGATTCAGCTCCCTCATGCCGTCGACCACCACGAGCAGGATCGCGGTCGGCGAGGCGTCGTCGTCGAAACGCGTGAGCAGGTCTCGCTGGAAGACGTTCCGGTCGGCGAGTCCGGTCACCGGATCCCGTTCGATCGACACCTCGTTGGTCGGCGTGGGCACCCGGTTCTCCCGACGAAGCCGATCGGCCTCCTCGAGGATCGAATCGACGTCCGGCATCCGGTTGGACGACAGCTCGAAGAGCGAAGCCAGCTCGGAAGCATGCTCGGTGATCGCCTTGAGGGCCGCCCGGGCGGTGCCCGGTCGCATGTCGAACCACTCGTCCGCGAGTTCCTCGTAGCGGCGAAGCATCCGCTGAGCCTCGGGTCCTCCACCGAGTCCCTCGGCCACGTGTCCCGCCAGGAGCACGATGCGACGCATCGACTCGTCGGAGGCCGCGACCTCGGCGCCGTGATGATGGAGCAGCACGACGTCGACGATCTCCGAGGGGAACTTCCAGCCTTCCAGCATGCCGGCACCGACTTCGGCGTGATCGATCTCGAAGTGCCTTCGCTCGAGCCCGGCCAGCGCCCCGTGGTCGCCGGTCGCGAGATCGAGGAGCTGGAGGTAACGATCGTCGAAGTGCTTCCACAGCGCGATCATGCCGACGTCCCTCACCAGGGCGGCGACGAACGCCTCGTCCGGATCGCAGCTCCGCGTCATCCCCGCGAGGGCCCGGGCGGCGCTCGCGGTCATGATGCTTCGTCGCCAGTAGTCCTCGAAGTCGAAGACGACGTCGTCGTCGTCCCGGAACGTGCGGGCGAGGCTGAAGCCGAGGACGAGACCCTTCACCGTCTCCATGCCGAGGTAGGCGAGGGCCTGTCGGATGCTGCCGACCCGGCGGGTGAGGCCGTAGAAGCTCGAGTTCACCGTCTTCAGGACGCGCATCGCGATCGCCGGGTCGTTCTCGACCACTCGGGCGATCGCCGCGAGCTCGACGTCGCGACGACTGGTCAGTTCGAGGACCTGCACCGCCACCGCGGGCAGCGTCGGCATCTGCGGGCTTTCCATGATCCGGGCAAGGGCCGCGTCGTTCATCGGGGTGGTCTCCTCGCCGCGCCGGGCACGCGGTCGGTGCCGCAGTCATCGGCGCGGGGGAGGGGCCCCTCCACGAACACGTGTTGATCGGTTCGATGTTCGGTCCGGGAACGGAGGCGCGATCGTCAGGACCCGAACAGCAGACGCATCGGCACGCTCTCGGTACCGAGAAGATCCCGGGTCCACGCCGCCAGGAGGCGACTGGCCCGTTCCACCGAATCGGCGTCGACCTCGTCCGGAATCCCGCCCCCGAGCCCGTCGATCGTCGCGAGGAGCTGGATGGTCGCTCGACGGACCCGCCAGCGGTCCCCTCCACCGGTGTCCTCCACGACGCCCCCGCTCTCGGAGCTGAAGGCGACCGTGTCGCCGTCCAGGCCCTCGAGGTCGAGTCGCGGGCGATAGCCGAGGTCGCAGAGGATCCGCCACTGGAAGGAGAGGATCACGTGCGACACGGGGGCGCCGGCATCGAGATCCCGGAACGCCGTGACCGTCGCGTCCCAGGTCGCCGGATGCGGTTCGGGCTGGTGGAGGAAGCGGCCGATCATGTCGGCGACGAACCACGCCACGCGATTGGCGGAGGCGGACCGACGGAGGACGGGATAGGTCTCGAGCAGGGACCACTCGGTCAGGGTCGCGAGCTCCCGACCGGGCTTCACGATCGCGACGATCTCGCCTCGGGTGAAGAGGTCGAAGCCACCACTGAACGATCCCCGGTCCCGACGAGCACCCTTGGCCAGCCCGCGGATCAGGCCGTGATTCCTCAGGAGGAGGGAGACCGTCTGGCTCGTCTCGCTGAAGTCCCAGTGCCGCACGCAGACGGCCTCGTCGCGGATCGTCGGCATGGACTCAGTCGGACCCCCGGACGACGATCGCTTCACGAAGGACGACCGAATCGTTGAAGGGACCGTCCCCGCCATCCTCGACGTGCACGCCGAGCCTGCCACCCTCGTACGGGACGACGATCCGATGCAGTGGTTCGGTCGGATCCACGTCCACCCTCGCCGCCTCGGTGCCGTCGATGGAGATCACGAAGGTCGATCGCCCGGGTCCGATCTCCAGGGGTCGCTCCACGATCATCGCCACCCGACCACGGTCGAAGGGGAGTTCGAACTCGATCGTGGCCGGACCGTCGATGAGGATCGGCGCGGCATCGAACGCGTGATGGCCGTCGACGATCCGGGCGTCCGGCACCCAGGAACGAAGCGGTCCGCCCGAATCACCGACGACCTTCCGCGGAACCGTCGCCAGCGGCCGGATTCGATCCGCATCCAACGTGCTCGCGATCAGGAACTCGAGGGGAATCTCGGCGATGTCGCCCCCGACGGCGGGCGAGACGAGGGTCACGTAGCCGTCGGCGGAGAATTCGCGCCGACCATCCGCGGCGATGGTGATCGACTCCGAAAGGAGTCGATGGCCGCCGCTGAACCAGCTCATCGTGCCCGACGACGCCACCGGTGGATTCAACAACGAGATGGCCGAGACGCGGTCGATCGGGATGGTGACCGAACGCGCGGCGCCCGCCGCATCGTCGATCTCGATCTCGACCTCGGCGCCGAAGTCGAGGAGCAGTCCCTCGAGGCGATCGCCGTTCTTGAGGACGACGATGTCGCTCTCCTCCGCATCGGGAACCACGGTCGACTCGTCGAGCCTGAGCTTGACGATCCGCTCGAGGTCGAGGGGCACGGCCGAGAGCCACGCGGATCGCCAGGCCGGGCGTCCATCGGCCCCGAGCTGGAGGCTGCCGGGAATCCGCTGCCCGTCGACGAGCTCGAGGTACTGGAACGCGATCGGCACGTCGTCGCCGTAGCGTTCGGCGTCGGATCGGTGCCGGGCGGTGGTCTGGCGGCTCGTGACCGGGCCGACCGAGAGACCGATCACCTCCTCGATGGGGATCACGGTGGGCAGGCCGGGCGGCCCGTCGAAGAGCAGGACCCGGGAGTCGCCGACCCGGGCCGAGAAACCCGATCGGACGCCCAGTTCCGAGTCGATGACCCGGACTGCATGACCTTCGGTCGACAGCGATGGATCGGCCGGCGGGACCGACGTTCCGAGCATGCAGGCGATGGTGAGTGCGAGCGGCATCACTTCTGGAAGATCGGAAGGTACCGCTTGGGCATCTGCAGCACGATCAGAGACATCGCGGTCGCGTAGGCGTCGCCGATCTGGTGATCACGCCAGGCACCCTCGGGAAGCTGGGAGTCGAGCATCTGCTTCCGGATCGCCGGCCACCAGTCGGACCACCATTCGCCACCCGCGAGGTACATCGCCTGCACCGCGTAGTACTGGCCGTAGTAGTAGTGGGCGCTCCCCCTCCCGAGTCCCTGGCCCGGGAAGGCGATCTCCACCAGGTAGTCGAGCCCGCGCTCGATCGCATCGTCCTCGTAGATGCCGGCGTAGAACAGGCTCGCCACGCCGGCCGCGGTCTGTGGCCAGGCGGAGCCGCCGGGCTGGGTCATGTAGCGGAAGCCACCATCGGGATTCTGGCACTCGCGGACGTACTCGACCGCCTTGTCGATCGTCTCCCGCGGCACCTTGATGCCTGCGTTCCTCGCGGATCGAAGCGCCATGATCTCGCAGATCGTCACCGAGACGTCCGCGTCGATCGGCACCGGGTTGTACCGCCAGCCACCCTCGTCGTTCTGGCTCTCGACGATCAGGCGGACGGCCCGACCGAGGGCGTCCCGGACGCGGTCGTCCGCGGGATTCATCCCGTAGACCTCGCCGAGGAACAGGGTCGCGAAACCATGTCCGTACATCGGACCGTGCGAGGTCTCCGCCGCCAGCAGGCCGGTCTCGGTGGCACCGGCGAGGACGAACTCGAGCGCCCTCTGGACCACCTCGCCGTAGCGACCGCGACCCGGAAGGTGGCCGTCGGCCATGAAGGCGATCGCGCAGAGGGACGCGATCCCGACGTGCCGGCCGTAGCGGCCGCGACCGAAGGACCCATCCTCGTTCTGCATCGTCGCGAGGGCGGCGAGGCCGCGGCGAACGCCATCGTCGAGCTCGACCGTCATCTCCTCCCGGGCCGGCGCGTTCTCGGCACCACCACCACCGGCCTTGCCGGGGATCGCCTCCTCGGGGGGCGGCCCCTGCGGAGGCGCGTCCTGGGCCGACGCCGAGGCGAACGACATGCCGGCGATCACCAGCATCGCGGCGAAGGAACCGGTCGAGGGCCGCCGTCGGTTCATCGTCCACCCTCCTCGGCCATCCTCCGGTAGTACGCCTCGGTCAACGACCGGTACATCTCGGAGACCCGATCGCGCATGCCCTGGGAGATCAGGGAACGCATCCGGGGAGGCAGGCCGCCCCACTCCACGCCGGTGCCGTCGAGGGCGCCTTCGAGATCGGCCGCCTCGGGAGGTGGAGGCTGCACCGACGACCCGTCCTGGCCGCCCTCGGGATCGCGTTGTCCCTGGTTCTGCTGCTGCTGGTCGCCCCCCTGCGGTTCCTCGCCACGACGACCGGGATCCTGCTGGGACTGCGACCGCGACTGGCTCGAACTGCTCGACTGCTGCTGTTGCTGCTGCTGCTGCCTCGCGGCGCTGTCGATCAGGGCCTGGAGCCGATCGACGATCCGCTGCTGCAGTCGCTGGGTTCCGAGACCGGTGTCCTGTCGGGTCTCCAGCAGGTCGGAGGAGACGAGCATGTCGTCGATCGCCGCGCGAAGGGCGGCCTCCGGTTCCTGTTCGGCCAGCGCGGCGTCGAGTGCACGACGATCGCTCTCCGCGAGCGCGCCATCCGCATCCTCGGATTCGTTGCCGGATGCCTCGATGTCCAGGAGATCGTCGAGCGACGGCGGTGCCTCGGTCGGTCGGTCCTCGGCCGGCGGCTCCGGGGAGGCGGGTGGTTCGGGCGCCTCCTGGCCGTGGACCACCGACCACGTGGTGGTGGTGGCGAACACGATCGACATCGCCAGACCGCGGGAGATTCTTCTCACGACTCGTCTCCAGTCTCGGCGTCCGACGGCTCGGAATCCTCGGCGTTCCCCTCGGGACGACGCGGTCCCGGGGGATCCGACGCGGGGGCCAGGGTGTTCACGAGTGCATTCGCCACTCCGTGCAGGTCCGCCTGCATCCGGGCGAGGTCCGCGAGCCGGGCATCGCGTTCGGACCCCGGCAGTTCGCCCTGGTCGAGTCTACGCGTCGCATCGAGGATCTGGACCTGCATCGATCGAAGCATCTTCAATTCAGCGATCGGGGGGATCAGGGGCTGTGGACCGCCTTCGCCTCCACCATCCTGGCCGCCGGCGCCGGCACCGGCACCACCCTCCTGGCCGATTGGATCGTCCTGCGGCTGCTGCTCCTGTTCGAGGGCCTCGATCAGGCCGACGAGGGCATCCATCACCATCACCTGCCGCTCGACGGTCGAGTCGTCGACCGTGCCTTCGCGCAGTCGATCGACCGCATCGGCGATCCAGCGATCGAGGTTCCCGTGCGTCATCGAGAACACCAGCGAGTCCGAGACCTCCACGAACTCCGCCTCGATGCCCGCGACTTCATCCCCGACCTCGGCCTGTCCGTTGGCGAGGCGGCGGGCCTGGATCAACTGGCGTCGACCGGGTCGTCCGTCGACCTGGTCGGCGAGATCACCGGTCTCCAGTCGAACCCCGGTCTGTCGATCGAGGACCGCGCGATAGGAGGCGATCAGTCGTTCACGCTGGGCGTCGGCCTGTTGCTGGGCGAGTTCCTCGGCCGCCTCCTCCGCCAGCTCGAGTGCTTCGCGAAGGGCGGAGACCCCCCGCTCCTCGGAGGCCCTCGCCTCCGCGAGGTCGGGAGGTGCCGCTCGAAGATCGGTGATCGCCGCCGACTGGTTGTCCGCCGCCCGGGAGACGATGCGCCCGATGCGTTCGTCGGCGAGGGCCGCCTCGCCGGAGAGGGCCCGCACGTTTCGTTGGAGAAGGATCATCGCCTCGACTCGACGCTCGACGGTTCCCGCATCGTCCTCCTCGGCGATCAGTCGGGACAGGGCGATGACCTCGTCCTCCGCCGCGTTCAACATCGCCCGAAGACTCTCGGCGAGGCTCTCCATGCGACGACGCAGTTCGTCGACCACCGCCTTGCGGGACTCCTCGATCGCCTCCTGCATGCCCTCGATCGCCTCGGCCGCCCGCTGCTGGGCCTGCTGGGCCTGCTGGAGCTGGTTCTCCCGGGCCCGCTCCTCGGCTTCGCGCATCTCCTCCTCGAGACCCTCCTGCCGGGCCTGCTGGGCCGCCTCGCGCAGACCCGCCGCCTCGGTGGGATCGGCCGCCTCCATCGCGTCGGCACGGTCCTCGAGCTCCTCGAGGAGTTCCTCGGCCCGTTCCGCGAGTTCACCCTGTTCCCGCGCCAGTTCGTCGAGCGCCCGTCGATCCTCGGGATCGAGTTCGTTCCGCTCCCGACCCATCGTGCGTTCCGAGAGCTCGCCGGTCCGCTCCTGCAGCGAGGCGAGATCCTCGGCCAGTCGCTCGATCCGTCGCGAGACCACCCACGCGTCCTCGCCGCGGTCCAGCATCGACGCGAGATCCGTGAGTTCGTCCCGGACCTCCCGCTGGGCCTCCTCCGCCTGCCGTTCGGCCTCCTCGGCCTCGGACTCGCTGCGAGCCCGCTCGTCCTCGCTCGCATCGGGATCGTTGGCGCCGGCGCGGGCCCGGGACGCCTCGTCGAGGGCCGCCACCGCGCGATCCGCCGCCTCCGAAGCCGATTCGATCATCTCCGAGGCCTGTTCGAGGACATCCTCGAGCAGGTCGTCCTCGATGCGGTTCTCGCGGAGTCGATCCTCGATCCCCTCGATCATCTCGCCGGCGCCCTCGAGTCGGTCGCCCAGGCGATCCTGCTCCCGGGCCGATTCCCGGTCGGCGCCGGAGGTCTCGACCCGATCCGTGAGTTCGGCCTGGTCGCCCTCGATCCTGATCGCGGATCGTCGAACCGATGCGAGTCCGGACTGGAGCTGGTCGACGAGGTCGAGTTCGGAGACGACGCGAAGACGTCGTGGACCGCTGCGGACGAGCTCTCGCGGGCCGTCGGGACCGGTCCATTCGTCACGCACGACCGACACGAGCTCGACGACGTCCCCGGCCTTCGGCTCGAGCGAAGCGACGTCGAGGACCTCCTCGACGGTGGAGTCCGTCGCCAGGTCCGCGTCGTCGTCGACCTCGAGCGTCACCAGTCGCTCGACCCGCGACGTGGTGACCCCCCGGACGAGGGACGCCTCGATCGCGAACTCGGCGATGCCGACATCGTCGCGGGCATCGGCCTGGACCCGGACCAGCGCGGACGGCGTCACCGTTCGATCGACGGACGGATCGACGATGGTCGTGCTCGGGGCCCGGTCCGGAACGGTGTCGATGCGATAGCGGATCGGATCGAGGTTGGTCAGGCCATCCTCGTCGCGAAGCCTGATCTCGACGTCGCCGGCGCCTTCGAGGTTCCATGCCAGGCGCCACCGCCGGGGATCCTCCGCGTCGACCACCAGCGACGGCGCGGCCTCGCGGGCGATCATCGTCTCGGCGAGGAAGCGGTCGTCGATCGATCCGTCCGCCGATCGGGGGACCGGGATCGCCCGGGAAAGGACGAGATCGAGCGTCGCGGTGGAACCTTCGAGCACGGCCCGGGGCAGGCGGGAGCGCCGATCGGTCCCGGGACCGAGATCCGCCTCCACGACCCCGAAGCGCGAGGCGTATCCGGGTGGTTCGACGGTCACGACGGCCGATTCGATGGCCGGGGCGGGTACGAGACGGACGGTCGAGCGATCGGTCCTGGCATCCGAGGTCGCGAACTCGAACTCGATCGTCTCGGCATTGCCGTCGACGATCCGTTCGAAGCGATTCCCCTGCTGCCGGGTCATGACGAGCGTTCGCCAGTCCTCGGTGCGTCCTTCGGTCGTCGTCCGGACGCGGACGATCACCCGCTCGGAGTCGGGATCGCCCTTGACGAGATCGGCGGCCAGTCGGAGTGGTTCACCGCGGGGATGCACGAGACCATCGGCGGTCGCGGCCACCAGTCCCGTCCTCGCAGGCCACGCCGCGTCGCTCCAGGGCGCGAGGATCCTGCGAGCGGCGATCCCGGACTCGACCGGTCGCAGGCCCGCGAAGATGCCGGCGAGCACGACGAGGCCCAGCGCGACGATCGCGATTCGATGGGCGGGCCTCGAATCGACGACCACCCCAAGGTCCTGGCTGGACGCCCGGCGATCGAGATCCGCGAGGCTTCGCCGCATGAGCGGTGTTCGATCCCCGGCGGGAACCGAGGCGAAGTCCACGCCGGACGCGAGACGACCGGCGAGCGACGGGAGCCGACCCTCGACCTTGAGGGCGACGTTCACGAGCGAGGGGGTGAATCGAATCGCCGGCCAGACATGGCGTCGCCACGCGTGGACGAGCAGGACGATCCCTGCGAGGAGCAGGATCCAGCGGATCGCGGCGGGAAGACGGAAGGCGAAGTCGAGGAGCGCCGCGACGACCAGGGCCGGAACCGCGAAGGCCACGATCCGACCGAGCTCGAGCTCGAGCACGGTCCGACGGAGGGACGATCGGATACGGCCGAGCCGTTGCAGCAGTCGATCGACGCTCGAGTTGTCGACGGGATCCGGCATGGTTCAGTCGAGCCTCCCGAGCCTGCGTCCCGACCACTCGATGGTCACGAGCAGCAGGATGACCAGGAAGAAGAGCGGCGAGGTCCAGATCCGCTCCCGCAACGGAGTCTCGGTGATCACAGCTCGATTGGGAAGCGCCTCGGCGACGCGATCGAGGACGGACCGACCCGAGCCGTCGCGAACCGCTTGGACGGCCCCGGCCGTGTCGGTCGCGAGCGACTCG
>JAYZBK010000022.1:0-9378 GCA_036339295.1 Planctomycetota bacterium | reverse complement strand
ACGACCTGTCCCAACTCGGGGTGTGGAAAGTCGGTCTCCCGGAACGAGATGCTCGAGTACATCGACAACTCGGGTGGCTCGGAGTATCCCTTCCGCTCGGACGGGAAGATCCTCCGCGTCGCGGACATCGACGATCTCAATCGTTGGAGCTCGATCCAGGCCGAGACGCGTGCCCGCGTTCCCGATGTGAAGGCTGCGATCGAGGAGATGGGGCTTGCGGAGAAGATGAGCCTGGTCGAGTTGGAGCCGGTCCTCTCCCAGGAACATCTGACAGTCTTCTATCTGGCCGAGGAGCGGGTCGACTTCCGTGACCTCGTGCAGTGGCTGGCTCGTGAATTCACCTGCCGCATCGAGATGAAGCAGGTCGGTGCTCGTGACGAGGCGCGACTCGTCGCGGACTACGAGAAGTGCGGTCAGCACTGCTGCTGCAAGAACTTCCTCAAGGTCCTCAAGCCGGTGTCGATGCGATCGGCGAAGACGCAGAAGGCATCGCTCGATCCACTCAAGATCTCCGGTCGATGCGGGCGCCTGATGTGCTGCCTGCGATACGAGGACGAGACGTACGCCGACCTGAAGAAGCGGCTCCCCCATCGCAAGACGCGGGTCGGGACCCCGGAGGGTCCCGGCATCGTGCTCGACTCGAAGATCCTCGTCCAGCTCGTCCTGGTGAAGCTCGAGGCGGACGGCCGCGAGGTGGCGGTGCCGGTCGAGGAACTCTGCGATCCGGACAACTGCCCGGTGAAGGCGCCCGAGCCGGATCCGTTCCGGGGGCTCGGCGGGTCCGCGGTCGAGGAACAGGCCGACGACCGCAAGCGGCAGCGCCGACGACGGAAGTCGAAGTCCGACCGACAGGCGGAGCACAAGGCGATCTCGGAGTCCGCGGCCGAGGGCGGTTCGATCACCGAGGCGGACGCGGGATCCCGAACGCCGGAGACCGGCGACCCGGGATCCGAGGAGGGCGGGCCGAAGAAGAAGAAGCGGCGACGCCGTCGACGGAAGAAGACCGGTGACGGCGCGACCCCCGCCGGAGACGGCGGTCCCGACCGGGGTGGGGACGGCGCCGCCTCCACCGACGCCGACGGCCCGAGGAAGAAGCGGCGACGCCGACGGCGACGACGCAAGGGTGGCGGAGAGGACGGTGGCGGCGCCGCCGGTGGTGACAGCGGTGGCGATTGAACCGCGGGACGTCCTCCCCCTCGACGGGGGCCTTCTCGTCGGGCGGTACTGGTGCCCGGTCCGGGGACACGGGGTTCCATTCAGACTGGAAGGCGACCGCGCGATCGACCTCGAGTCGCGAACGATCGCCCACCTCCTCCGCGCCACGGATCCCGCGACCGAGGCCTCGAACACGACCGAGGTCGTCCACGGACTCGACGACCTGCTCGCGGCGATCGGCGATCCCGGACGAGCCCACCTGCTCGCACCGGTCGACCTGCAGCCGATCAAGGCCGCCGGCGTGACCTTCGTCGAGAGCATGCTCGAACGGGTCATCGAGGAGGCCACCCGCGGCGATGCGGCGATGGCGGCGGAAGCCCGCGAACGGATCCAGGCGACGATCGGCGACGACGTGACGTCGCTTCGACCCGGCTCGCCCGAGGCGATGGCCTTCCGTCGAGCGATGCTCGAGGCGGGGCGTTGGAGTCCCTACCTCGAGGTCGGCCTCGGACCCGATGCCGAGATCTTCACCAAGGGGAGCCCGCTCTCGGCGGTCGGGACCGGCATGCCGGTCGGCATTCGTGCGGACAGCGACTGGAACAACCCGGAACCCGAGGTCGTGCTGGCCTGCGCCCCGGACGGCCGGATCGTGGGCGCGACCCTCGGCAACGACGTCAACCTCCGCGACTGGGAGGGCCGCAGCGCCCTGCTGCTCGGCCGGGCGAAGGACAATCGCTCGAGCGCCGCGGTCGGCCCGTTCATCCGACTCTTCGACGGTCATCTCGGCGGCGACTTCGATCTCGACGTCGTGCGGCGCGAAATCGTCTCGCTCGAGGTCGACGGGGCCTCGGACGGCTTCAGCCTCCGGGCCGGGAGTTCGATGGCCCGGATCAGTCGCGATCCGCAGGATCTCGCGGGCCAGCTCTTCGACGGCCACGACTGGCCCGACGGGGTCGTGCTCTACCTCGGGACGATGTTCGCACCCACGCAGGATCGGCCGCGCCGGGACGGGACGATCGTGCCGGGGGACGGCTTCACCCATCGCGTCGGCGACCGCGTCCGGATCTCGAGCGAGCATCTCGGCGGACTCGTCAACGAGGTCAGGCTCGTCGACGAATGCCCACGCTGGACGCACGGCCTCGCGGACGTCCTCGCCTGAACGACACGAGCCGACGCGGAAGCGCCGGCTCGTGGGATTCACGTGGTCGAGGACGGTCCGGAATCAGGCGTGGATCGCCCGGTTCTCGGTGGCGAGCACCGCCTCGTGCATCGACTCCGCCATCGTCGGGTGGGCGTGGATCGTGGAGATGATGTCCTCCGCGGTCGCCTCGAGTCGCTTGGCGAGGCCCATCTCGGCGATGAGTTCGCTGGCGTCCTCGCCGAAGATGTGGCAGCCGAGGATCTCGCCGTACGGCTCGCTCGTGATCACCTTCACCAGGCCCTCGGTGTGACCGGTGGCGATCGCCTTGCCGTGCGCCTTGAGCTGGTACTTCCCGACCTTGTACTTGATGCCCTGCTCCTTGCAGGCACGCTCGGTCAGGCCGACCGAGGCGATCTGGGGGTTGGTGTAGGTGCATCCGGGGATGCCGTCGTAGTCGATCGCGACCGGGTGGTGCCCGGCCATCTTCTCGACCGCGACGATGCCCTCCTCGCTCGAGACGTGGGCGAGCCACGGCGGGCCGATCACGTCGCCGATCGCGTAGATGCCGGGAACGGAGGTCTGGTAGGTCGGGTCGTCGGCCGTCCGGGCGTCGGTGACGATCGAGTCCTTCTCGACCTTCACGCCCAGCGAGTCGTCGAACAGGCCGTCGTAGCGACCCTTCACGCCGATCGCGACGAGCACGACCTCCGCATCGAGGGTCTCGGTCTTCGACTCGTCCTTCGCGTCGGCGACGACGACCTTCGCGCCGCCCTTGCCGGTCTTGATGTCCTTGACCATCGCGCCGGTCTTGAACTTGATCCCCTGCTTCTCGAACGACTTCTGGGCCGCCTTGGAGACGTCGTCGTCCTCGACCGGCAGGATGCGATCCAGCATCTCGACCACGGTGACGTCGCAGCCGAACGCGTTCATGAAGTAGGCGAACTCCATGCCGATCGCTCCCGAGCCGATGGCGATCATGGACTTCGGGCAGTGGTCGATGGTGAGCAGTTCGTAGCTCGTGAAGATCGTCTTGCCGTCGCTCTTGGCGAACGGAAGCTGCCGCGGGCTCGCGCCGGTGCAGACCAGGACCTTGTCCGCCGTGATCTTCCCCTCGCTGCCGCTGCCCGAGCCGTGGTAGTAGTCGTCGTCGGCCTTCATGACCTCGACCTCGCACGGGGTGCCGCCCGTCGCGCCCTTCACGATGCGGGCGTGGCCCTCGTAGTGGTCGATCTTGTTCTTCTTCAGGAGGAACCCGACCCCGTTGTTCAGGGTCCCGGTGATCTTCCGGCTGCGCCCGATGACCTTGTCCCAGTCGACCTTGACGGCCTTCGGGTCGATGTCGAGACCCCACTCGGAACCGTGGGTGATCGCCTCGGTGTAGAGCTCGGCGTTGTGGAGGAGCGCCTTGGTCGGGATGCAGCCCCAGTTGAGGCAGACCCCACCGAGCTTGCCCCGTTCGACGCAGGCGGTCTTGAGTCCGAGCTGGGCCGCTCGGATCGCAGCCACGTAGCCGCCGGGACCGGCGCCGATCACGATGAGGTCGTAGTGCTTGCTGTCTGCCATGGCGGAAAGGATGCTCCGATGTCGAATCCACCGGGAAGGGGCGTCACCACCGAAGCGACCTGCCGACCCGTGGATCGAGGGCCGGGAAGTGTACCGGACTCTCCCCCTCCGCCGACGGACCCGCACGGCGGGCGATCCGGTGCGATCGGACCCGATCCGGACGTTCCCGGACCGATCCACGGAAGTCGGTCCCCGGGCCGGTCGATGACCTCGGGGCATGACTCCGTACGGACCCATCCACCACGCTCGTTTTCGTCGAACCGGCCCCGGCGATCGTGGCCTCCTCTGGCTGCTCGCCGGGGGCCTCGCCGGCGGCTGGGGCCTCGTCGCGGGCTCCCCGACGATCGCGGCCGCCGGCCTCGTCGTGACGCTGCTCGCGGGCCTGGTCCACGTGCAGGGCACCCGACTCTCGTGGAAGCGCGACCATCGGGTCGCCTCCATGGAACTCTCGGACGTCGGGGCATGGGCCTGGCGCCTGGACGACGGTTCGACCTGGTTCGATCCCGTCCTCCGAGGCCTCGCCGGGATCGAATCCGGATCCGACTTCGGCCGATTCGACGACTTCCTCCAGCGGGTCCACCCCGCGGACCTCGGGCGACTGCATCCGGCCCTCGAAGGAGGAGCGGCCGACGGCCGATCCATCGACGTCGGCCTTCGCATCCGCGGCGACGACGGCACCTGGCGACGACTGCGGTTCCTCGGCGGTCGTTCGGACGATCGTTCCGGCCTTCCGGCGATCCGGGGGATGGCGCTGCTCGACGAGGACTCCGCCGCGGACCGCCCGTCTGCGCCGACCGACCAGCACCTCGTCCGGGTCCTGAACGAGCTCGCCGCCTCCACCGCGGAGCTCGAGGCCGCTCGGCACGATCTCGAGGAACGGAATCGCGAGCTCGACGAGGCGCGGATCCGAGCGGTCGACGCCACGACCTCGAAGAGCGAGTTCCTCGCCAACATGAGCCACGAGATCCGAACACCGCTCGGCTCGATCATCGGGTTCGCCGATCTCCTCGCCGAGGAGGGCGACGCCCTGGACGCCCCCTCGACGACGCCCGGGAGACGGCGGGAGTTCGTGGAGGCGATCCACCGCAACGGCGAACATCTCCTCGCCCTCGTGAACGACGTCCTCGACCTCTCGAAGATCGAGGCCGATCGCCTGCGACTGGATCGAACGCCGACGGATGCCCGCAAGCTGGCGGCCGAGGTCGTCGACATGACGCGCGGCACCGACTCGAGCGCCCTCGAGATCGTGGTCGAGGCGACGCCTTCCGTACCCGCCCTGCTCGACCTCGATCCGGTGCGACATCGGCAGGTCCTGCTGAACCTCGTGGGCAACGCGATCAAGTTCACCGATGCCGGAAGCATCCGGATCACGATGGACTGGTGCGCCGAGACCGGCATCTTCACGACGACCGTGACCGACACCGGCATCGGGATCAAGGCCTCGGCCCTCGAACGGATCTTCCAGCCGTTCCGACAGGCGGACGGTTCGACCACCCGTCGGTTCGGGGGCACCGGACTCGGACTCGCGATCTCGCGTCGGATCTGCCGACTCATGGGTGGCGACCTCGTCGCGACCAGCGAACCCGGGGAAGGATCGACGTTCGTCGCGACCGCGACGGCTCGTCCCACGAAGCCCGTGATGGAGGGGCGTGCGAGGACGAACGTCCCGGCGGGCCTCCGCGTGATGCTGGCGGAGGACGGGCCCGACAATCGACGCCTCGTCGGCCATCTCCTCGGTCGGATGGGGGTCGAGGTGATCCTCGCCGAGAACGGGCTGGAGGCGGTCGAGGCGATCCTCGGCGAGCGAAAGCCCGTGGATCTCGTCTTCATGGACATGCAGATGCCGGTCATGGACGGCTGGGAGGCGACGCGACGACTCCGAAACGCCGGTTCGGCGATCCCGATCATCGCACTCACGGCGAATGCGATGCCGGGCGATCGCGAGGCGTGCCTCGAGGCGGGCTGCGACGGCTATCTCCCCAAGCCGGTCCGCCGCGAAGCCCTCGAACAGGCCGTGATCGAGGCCGTCGAGCGTGCCGGGACACCCCGGCTCGCGGGCTGAATCCGCTTCATTGACGCTGCAGGCAGGCTCCACGTAGCATCCGGGATCCCATCGGAGGGTCGATCGGCCCCCGACGCCTGGAGGCACCGTGCGCACCGCCATCATCAGCGACATCCATGGCAACCTGGAGGCCCTCCAGACCGTCCTGGCGGACATCGATCGCCGCGGAGTCGACGAGATCATCTGCCTCGGGGACATCCTCGGGTACGGCCCGAATCCGAACGAGTGCGTCGACCTCGTCGCCGAACGATGCGCCTGGAGCCTCCTCGGCAACCACGACTACGCCGTCATCTACGAGCCGACGAACTTCAACAAGGCGGCCAAGGAGGCGGCGTACTGGGCCCGCAAGATCCTCCAGGCCGCCGCGGAATCGGACCCGGAGTCCGGCGTGCGGCGACTCGACTTCCTCAACCGCATCCGACCCCGCGTGCGATACCGCGACCTCTACGTCTGCGTCCATGGCTCGGTCCGCAAGCCGATCAACGAGTACCTCTTCGAGACCGACGTCACCGACGACCGGGTCAAGATCAAGGACGTCTTCCGCCGCATCGACGACGATCTCCCGTTCGGCGACACCACCGTCCGCGGCCGGTGCCTGGTCGGCCACACCCACGTCCCCGGGGTGTTCACCTGGGACGACGAGGACGGCGCCGACTTCACCCACGCGTCTCGGCTCGGTGGCGGCTCGGGGCCGCAGGATCCCCTCGAACTTGAGGGCGCGCCGCCCGCCTCGGAAGGGGACGATCCGTTCCACGTGAGCCGACACGTCTTTCGTCCGGAGGAGAAGGCGATCGCGAACCCCGGAAGCGTGGGCCAGCCTCGCGACTTCGACGAGCGGGCGAGCTACGCGATCCTCGACACCAGTGGATCGGAGCACTGGATCGACTTCTATCGCCTGCCCTACGACATCGAGGCCGTGGCCGAGAAGATCTACGCCATCCCCGAACTCGACGACTGGCTCGGCGACCGCCTGAGCGAAGGCCGCTGACCCAGTCCCGATCCCGCCTCCCCCCTTTGGGACGACATGACCCCCGAGAATCGACGCCGAATCGTGTCCGCGGTCGTGATCCTGCTTGCCGCAGGACTGGTCGCCCTCGCCCTGTTCCGACCCCGCCCGGAGGATGCCGCCCCGGCCGTCGCGCAGGACGCCGAGTCCACCGTGGAACGGTCGGCGGACGAGTCCGAGGAGATCGTGGAAACGACTCCGGAGACCGTCGTCGAAGCCACGCCGGCGGAGGAAGCCGACGCCGAACCGCAGAAGGCCCCGGAGACCGCCGCGACGCCGACCGCGACCACGAGCCTGGTCGCCCGCGCGCCCTCGACGCCCGCGGAGGCGCCGACCGGTCTCGGTGGACTCGACCCGGAGCAGCACCGATTCCAGATCGCCTTCAGCCGCGGTGGCGCCGGCATCGAGTCGATCGTGTTCAGCGACTTCTGGACCGAGGCGTCCTTCGCCCGCGCCGCGGATCGACATCGTGCGGATCCCGAGGCACCCATGCCTCCCGAGGACGAGCGATACCGGCTCGGCTCGAGTCGCTACGGCCTCGACGTCATCCCCCTGCTCGCCGCCCGGGCGGTCGAGATCGACGGGGTCTTCGTCAGCCTCTTCGGGGACGTCTGGTCGGAGATCGAGCCCGGTCGGTTCGAGACGGAGGTCGTCGACGAGTCCGGCACGCCGCGATTCCGCATCGAGCGCCGCTTCATCCTGCCACCCAACGGCTACGACCTGACGGTCGAGCAGCGGGTCGAGCACCTGGGCGAGGCCGGCGGACCGGCGGCCGAGGTTCGGTGGATCCAGTACGGCCCCAGCGATCTCGACCGTGACCGGGGCTCCTTCATCGAGGTGCGCCGCCTCCACTTCGGCTACCTCTTCCCGAAGGATCGCGATCCGACGCAGTCGAACGTCACGGCCAACGGACAGCTGTACGAACGAAGCGAGGTCCTCGATCGGATCGGCGAGTGGTACGGACTGCCGGCCCAGAGCATCACCCCGCAGATGCTCGACCTCTGGCCCAACGACACGAGCCGCGAGGAGGACCTCGCCCTTTCGTGGTTCGGGGCGACCAACCGGTACTTCACGATCTGCGTCCACGCGGTCTTCGACCCCCCGGACGCCACCGATCGTCGGATCACCGGCAGCATCGAGTCGGTCCGCCCGATCGCCGATCTCGCGGCACCGACCACCCAGCAGACCGTGGTGACCGAGCTCCACGGCCCGGCCCGCTCGATCGCCCCCGGCGAGACCGGTTCCTGGGACATGGGCGTCTACGCGGGTCCGCTCGAGCGAAGCGTCCTGGAGACGACGGAGCCCTTCGTCTCGCTGAACATGCGGGACCTCATCGTCTACCTGATGAGCGGGTGCTGCACCTTCTGCACCTTCTCCTGGCTGGCCGACTTCCTCGTCGTCTTCCTGAGCTTCCTGCACGGGATGGTCTTCGACTGGGCGATCGCCATCGTCCTCCTCGTGTGCATCGTGCGACTCATCCTCCATCCGCTGATGAGGAAGGGCCAGATCCAGATGCAGCGGATGGGCCGGCTGATGTCCGACCTCAAGCCCGAGATCGACGCCCTCCAGAAGAAGTACAAGGACGATCCGAAGCGACTGCAGGAGGAGCAGCGCCGGATGTTCATGGAACGAGGCGTCAATCCCATGGGCTGCGTCGGCGGACTCCTGCCCACCTTCCTCCAGATGCCGATCTGGATCGCCCTCTACGCGATGCTCTTCTTCGCGTTCGAACTGCGGCAGGAGCCGGCATTCTTCGGGCTCTTCCAGCTCCTTCCCGATGTCCAGGTCGGATCCGCCACCGTCTTCGGCCACTTCCTCGGCGACCTCAGCCGGCCCGATCACTTCATCGAGTTCGGGTCCCCTGTCGACCTCGTGATCACCAAGCTGACCGGGTTCAACATCCTCCCCATCCTGATGGGCGCGATCTTCTTCGTGCAGCAGAAGTACATGAGCCCCCCGCCGAGTCCCAACATGACTCCGGAACAGCTCCAGCAGCAGAAGATCATGAAGGTCATGATGGTCGTGCTCTTCCCGGTGATGCTCTTCCAGGCCCCGAGCGGACTCACCCTCTACATCCTGACCTCCAGCTCGATCGGGATCATCGAGGGCAAGCGGATCCGCAAGCACATCGACCAGATGGACCTGACGGCGCCGACGCCGAAGAAGCCCGGCGCCGAGAAGCGGAAGGGCAAGCGGGACCAGCTCGCCAAGATGTACGCCCAGAAGCTCGACGAGGCGAAGCGGAAGCGGGACGCCAAGCGCAAGGGCTCCAGCCGCTCCTTCAAGAAGCGGGACTGATGGGGCCCGCGGCGTCGGCCATGGGAGACCAGGATCCCATCGCCGCGATCGCGACCGGGGCCGGGGTCGGCCGTCGCGCCGCGGGGCGGCTCGCCGGCCCGGGCGCCGGCCCAGCGCACGCGGCCCCGGGGGGGGGGGCCGCCCCCCCGCCGG
>JAYZBK010000021.1:0-16917 GCA_036339295.1 Planctomycetota bacterium | reverse complement strand
CGCCGCTTCGGTGGCGATCCTCGGCGATCCCGACTGCCCGGTCCTCGGCGATCCGTTCCCCGGGAACTGCGCCACCGCCGGCGCGAGGATCACCGATCCCCGGTGGCCCGCCGAGTGGCGAGGGATCTTCTTCGCGGACTTCATCTTCGGCTGGATGCGGGTCATGCGATTCGACGCCGACGGCGAGGCCATCGCGGTGGACAACTTCTACAACGCGGCGGGCCAGGTCACGTCGATCACGCACGACCCGTATTCCGGGGCGCTGCTCGCGATCCGCTGGAACAACAGCCCGTTCCGGATCGTCCCCCCGGCCCCGCTCGATCCCGCCGACCTCAGCGGCGACGGAGAGGTGGACGGGGCCGATCTCGGGCTCCTTCTCGCGGCATGGAACACGAGCGGCCCCGGCGACCTCGACGGCGACGGGGTCGTGAACGGCGCCGATCTGGGACTGATGCTCGCCTCGTTCACGGTGCCCCCCACCCCGTGCCCGCCGGACCTCGATCGGAACCGGACGGTCGATTCCTCGGATCTCGGACTCCTTCTTGCCCTGTGGGGCGAGGAGGGCGAGGCCGACCTCGACGGCAGCGGGAAGGTCGACGCGGCCGACATCGGCCTCGTTCTCGCCGCCTGGGGTCCCTGCGAGTAGGCAGCCCAACGTTTGATTCACCGGGTTTTCCGGCCACTTGCTTGCTTTCGCAGACACCGGCGGGGAGCATCCGGACATGCGAACGACGATCATCTCCAGCGCTCTCCTCGCGACCCTCGCCTCCGTCACCCTCCCCGTGTCGGCGGCGCCCCCCGAAGGATTCACTCGAACGAGCTGGCCGGGCGACTGGGGCGAGATCGTGGGCGTTGTGCCGACCGGGGACGGTCGCTTCATCGCGTGGGAGAAGGCGGGTCGGGCCTGGATGGTCGGCCCCGACGGACAGGCGAGCATCGAACCGATGCTCGACATCCGCGACGAGGTCGGCAACTGGCGCGACCACGGGATGCTCGGCTTCGCCGCCGACCCCGACTTCCCGACGAACGGCAGGATCTACGCGCTCTACGTCGTCGATCGACACCACCTGCTGTTCGAGGACACGCCCAAGTACGACCCCGACGTGAACGACTACTTCTCCGCCACGATCGGCCGGATCACGCGCTACACCGCCACGACCGAGAGCGGCCTGGGCGTCGTGGATCCCGAAAGCCGGACGGTCCTCCTGGGCACCACCATGTCGGATGGACTGCCCATCCTCCACCAGTCCCACGCCGTCGGAAGCCTCGCGTTCGGACGGGACGGCACGCTGCTCGCCTCGATGGGCGATTCGGCCAGCTACGGCACCGTGGACCTCGGCGGCCCGGTCGACGGCGGCTCCGTCGAGCAGGCGCTCGCCGACGGGATCATCACGCCCCGCGAGGACATCGGCGCGTTCCGGGCCCAGCTGATCGACACGCTCGCCGGCAAGATCCTTCGCATCGATCCCGACACCGGGAACGGCGTCCCCAGCAATCCGTACTTCACCAAGTCCGCGCCGCGGCTGGCCCGGAGCCGGGTGTGGACCCTCGGCCTCCGAAACGGCTTCCGGATCACGGTCGCCCCGGGCACGGGCTCGCTCGATCCGGCGGCGGGCGATCCCGGCACCATCGTCTACGGCGACGTCGGCTGGTCGACCAAGGAGGACGCCGGGCTCGTCCGCGGGCCTCGCGAGAATCTCGGCTGGCCGCTGTTCGAGGGCCTCGACCCGACCGGCGGCTACTGGGGAACGAACGTCCGGAACTCCCTCGTGCCGAACCCGCTCGGCTTCGGAACCTGCGAGGACCGCTTCATGTTCCGGGACCTGCTGGTGGAGGCGGGGCGGACCCCGTCGAACCCCTGCGATCCCGCATGGGTGAAGCCGACCCAATGGTCCGGACCGTCGATCGCCCAGGACTGGGCGGGATGGACCGGCGAGACCTATCTCGACTTCGGGGGCTCGACGGGCGAGTGGGCCGAGTTCGAGTTCTTCGTGCCCTCGGCCGGCCAACGGCGGTACGGAATTCGATGGGCCAACGGCGGCGGCGGGCCGCGTCCGGTCGACATCTACCTCGACGGCGATCTCGTGGACACGCTGGCGATCGCGCCGACCGGCGGCTGGATCAACTGGACGATCGACTGGCTCGAGTTCGATCTCCCGGCGGGGACCCACCGGCTCCGCGTCGTCTCGACCGTGAACAACGGGCCGAACATCGACTGCCTCGAGACGCCGGATCTCCCCTTCACCCCGCTCGACGACTCGACCTCCTTCGTGCACCGCCGTCCCGAGATCGAGTGGCAGCACAACTTCCCCCAGACGAGGGTGCCCACCGTCGACGACGAGGGGACCGCCGGATTCACCAGCCTCGGTGCCCCGGACGCCTCGGTCGAGGGGATGCCCTTCGCGGGCAACTCCGTCACCGGAGGAATCGTGATCGACGATCCTCGGTGGCCGTCGGAGTGGCGAGGCATGCTCTTCGCCGACTACGTCTTCGGATGGATGCGATACGCCCGCCTCGACGAGGCAGGCATGCCCGTGGAGATCCTGCCCTTCGACAACACCGCCGGTCCGATCGCCTCGATCGTGCACGACCCGGCCTCGGGCGACGTGATCGCGGTCCGATTCGACCAGAACCCGATGCGGTACACGCCCCCGAAGTCGCCCTGCCTCGGAGACCTCGACGGCGACGGCCAGGTCGCGGGCGCGGATCTCGGACTGCTGCTCTCGGGGTGGAACCGTCCGGGCCCGGCCGACCTCGACGGCAACGGAATCGTGGGAGGCGGCGACCTCGGCCTTCTCCTGGCCGCGTGGGGCCTCTGCCCCTGAGACCACCGGGTCGCCCTCACCGGCCATCCCCCCACGGAACGCCTCGATGCCCATGCTCATGGTGATGCGGCACGCCAAGAGCAGCTGGTCCGACGCCACGATCCCGGACCATGACCGGCCGCTGAACGCACGGGGACGGACCGCCGCGGGCGACATGGGACGGTTCGCGGCGAGGAACGGCTTGCTCCCCGACGTCGTGCTGGCCAGCGACAGTCGCCGCACGCGGGAGACGGTCGAGCTGTGGGCCGACGCCGCGGACTGGCACGGGCCCGTGGACCACCTCCCCGAGCTCTACCACGCCTCCGCCGCGGACCTCCTCGAGGTCGCGCGGCTTGCCGGCGCCGCCCTGGCGGGAGCCGGACGACTGATGCTCGTCGCGCACAACCCCGGCATCGAGGATCTCGTCTCGACGGTGTGCGACGACCTCGTCGCGATCCCCACCGGGACGCTCGCCGTGATGGAACACGCGCCCGACGCCCTCGATCCGTCGAGCCTCCGCCTCGTCGGGATCCAGCGTCCTCGCGACCTCGGGGACTGAGTCACGCGTCCACAGGAGGACCGCCAGCGGGTCGCGGCGACGAACGATCCCCCCGCCACCAGGCCGGCGACCACGAACCCCCAGCCGATGCCCCGGGAGATGCCGGCGCGGACCGCCTCCAGGCAGGCCGCGCCCGGCGCGAGCCCCTCGGAGAGGACGGCGAAGGCCTTCGGGTCGCCCGATGCCGCAGCGGCCAGCACGTCGTCTCCGACCCCGGCACAGTCGAGTCCCGACAGCGATGCGGGATCGACCTCGAAGCCGCCGGAGACGGCGGCGGTGGTCGCGACCCCCAGCGTTCCACCGACCATCCGAACCGTCTGCAGGAGTCCCGAGGCGAGGCCCCGCCGCCCCTCGCCGACGCGACGCATGCCGTCGGTGTTCGCCGGCATCGTCACGAACGGCATCGAGAGACCGAGGAGCACCATGGAGATGAACAGTCCGGCCAGGGACTGGTTGATCGCGGAGATGCCGAGGCCGACCACGGCCAGGCAGGCGACCACCGTGCCCGGCATCGCGAGGGGGCGGACCCCGAAGCGATCGTAGAGACGCCCCGAGAGCTGGACGAGGAGGACGACCGGAAGGACGAGCGGCAACGTCGCGAATCCGGCCTGCTGCGGGTCGAACTCCCACGCGGTCTGGGTGAGGATCGAGAGGTGGATGACCGCACCGACCAGGGCGAACTGCATGAAGCCGAGCATCGCCGCATCGGCGAGGAACCCGCGGTCCCGGAGAAGAGCGACGTTGACGAGCGGCCGCTCGACCCGTCCCTGGCGACGCAGGAAGAGCAGCAGCCCCACGATCCCGACCGCCACGCCCCCGAGCACGCGCGGATCGACGAACCCCCACTCCCCGGATTCCTGCAATGCCACGACGAGCAGCGGGAGCGGGACGACCAGCAGGAGGACGCTCGGCAGGTCGAGCCCTCCGGTCGGGTCCCGCAGCGCCGGCGGCTTCGCCACGACGGCCATCAGGAGCGCGAAGACCGCGATCGGGAGATTGATGTAGAAGATCGACGACCAGCCCACGTAGGTCGTCAGGGTGCCTCCCAGCACGGGGCCCGCGACCAGGGCGAGCATCGAGATGCCGATGTAGACGCCCATGGCCCGGCCTTCCCGGCCCGGCGTCGCGGTCGAGACGACGATGGCACTGGACGCCGGCTGCATGAGCACGGCCCCGACCGCCTGGAGGACGCGGAATCCGACCAGGGCCTCGCCGGTCGAGGAGAGACCGCATCCGAGCGAGGCGAGTGCGAACACCGAGACCCCGACCCGGAACGCCAGGCCCTTCCCGATGAGATCCCCGATGCGGCCGCCGACCGCGATGAGCGACGCGAGCGTCAGCAGGTACGCGTTCACCACCCACGCCTGGCCGGACTCGCCGAGCCCGAGATCCTCCGCGATCTCGGGGAGCGCCACCCCGACGACGGTGGTGTCCATCATGATCATCGCGAGCGAACCGGTCATCGCGACGAGAATCAGTCGTCGGCGCGACGGCGTCATCATGTCTCGCTGATCTTCCATGCGGGGCACGGTATCGGCTCTCAGCCGTCCACCTCCGAGGGAGCGATCCGGTGGACCCGGCCGGCCTCGAGGCGATCGATTCGCCGCGTGGTTCCATCGGGCCATCGGATCTCGACGTCCGAGAGGAGTTCCCCGTCGCCGAGGCCGAATCGGACGATCGGCTCGTTCGCACACAGGTAGCTGTAGGCGGAATGCTGATCCCGGCGAAGGCGTCGCTCGCCGACCTTCCCGGTCACGACCGCGCCGACCACCGGGGCACCGGCCCGGTCGAGGACCTCCACGGCGCACCAGTTCCCCCGCGGGCCGCGGTTGAACTTCACGTAGGCCGGTGCATCGCGGTTGCTGACGACCACGTCGATCCCGCCATCGCCATCGAGATCGCCGAAGGCCGCACCTCGACTCGTGTGGATCAGTCCCTTCCCCCAGGCATCGACCGGCGGGATCTTCCTGAACCGACCGTTCTCCCGGCCGATCAGGAGATGGTTGTTCTCCGCGAACGGATCACCGCGACGGGCGACGTCCTTCCGGACCATCACTCGTCCGCTTGCCTCGTAGAGATCGAGCCGCGAGTCGTTGTCGACGTCGATGAGGCCGACTCCGAACCGGGTGGTGCGGCGGGTCACCGCCGCGAGCCCCGTCCCCGCGGTGTCGTCGACGAAGAAGCCGCCCTCGTTGCGGAAGAAGGTGTCGAACTGGTTGAGCAGGTTCACGATGAGGATGTCGAGGTCCCCGTCCTCGTCGGGATCGCCGGTCACGACCCCCATGCCCGCCCGCGTGTTGCCGTCGCCGGCGAGGTAGACCCCGCGGGACTTCGCCGCCTCCTCGAAGGTCCCGTCGCCCCGGCCGAGGAAGAGATGGTTCGGATTGCCGTCGTTGGCCACGAAGATGTCCGGGGTCCCGGAATCGTCGAAGTCCCCCCAGACCACGCCCAGCCCGTTGCCCGCGACGACATCGATGCCCGCGGCGGCCGAGACGTCCGTGAACGTTCCATCCCCGTCGTTGCGGAGGAGCACGTCCGGGGTCCGGGCCTCGTATCGCTTGGGCGAGCAGTAGTCGGGGCGATCCAGGTGATCGAGGCACTCCACCTCGCGTTCCAGCGACCAGTCGATGTAGTTCACGACGAAGATGTCGAGATCGCCGTCGAGGTCGTAGTCGAGGAAGGCCGCCGAGGCGCCCCACCCCTCGTCGCCGGCCCCCGCCGCCTCGGTCACGTCCTCGAAGCGGCCGTTCCCGTCGTTGCGCAGCAGCGTGTTCCGACCGAAGTTCGTGACGTAGATGTCGACGTCGCCGTCGCCGTCGTAGTCACCCGTGGCGACGCCGCAGCCGTTGCGAGGATCGTCCGCCCCGGCCTCGGAGCCCGCGTCGACGAAGTGTCCCCCGCCGTCGTTCAGGTAGAGCCGGTTGCGTCGGTCGCCCTCCCGCTCGGGATCGATGGGACCGAACTGGACGAAGTAGATGTCGAGGTCCTCGTCCCCGTCCACGTCGAGGAGCGCGACGCCGCCGGGCATGATCTCGGGAAAGAGCTTCCGGCCACCGTCGTCCCCGGAGTCCAGCGTGAACTCGACCCCACGGGCGACCGCGAGATCCCGGTATCGCAGCCCGACCTCCCCCTCGGACGCAGCCGACTTCGCGACGACTTCGGGCTTCGGGGGGTCGTCGGAGTCGCCGCTGCAGCCCACGACGAGGGACAGGGCCCCGAGAGCCACCGGAAGCAGGCACGCGGGGACGCGCCGGGCCGGCACTGGATTCGGGCGATTCATCGCAAGGACTCCATGGTGGATCGTAGGCGGGCGAGATCGACCTTCCCGGTCGCGGTTCGCGGGAGCTCGTCGACCGCGTGGAATCGATCGGGCGTCATGTAGGGGGGAAGGACCGACGCACAATGGGTCCGAAGGGCGATGACCGATGCGGGCGAGTCCGTGGCGGAGACGACGAACGCATGGATCGAGACCGCTCCCTCGTGTTCGACGGAGACGACCGCCGCCTCGGAGAGGAAGTCGGCCCGATCGAGACCGGCCTCGATCTCGCCGAGTTCGATGCGGTAACCGTGCCGCTTCACCATCCGATCCCGACGACCACTGAAGTGGATGGCCCCGTCCTCGAGGAAGGATCCCAGGTCGCCGGTGTCGTACCAGCGTCGCCCGCCGAGGTCCACGAACGCCTCGGTCTCCTCCGGTGCCCGCCCCCAGTACCCCCGCATCACCGGGCCGCCGCGACAGACGATGCGGCCGGTCTCCCCCGCCGCCACCCCGATCCCCTGCTCGTCGACCACGGCGACCTCGCAGTGGTCGCACGGACGCCCGATCGGAAACGGCTCGACTCGATCCGGCTCGATCGTCGCCGGAATCCGCTGGGCGGTGCAGACGTTGGTCTCGGTCGGGCCGTACAGGTTCCAGAAGACGGGCTCCGGCCAGGCGGAGCGGAGCGCCTTCAGCCCCGCGAGCGGGAAGACCTCGCCGGCGAAGCAGACCGTGCGCAGCGAGGCATGGTCGTGCTCGGCGAGCTCGCCGTGCTCCGCCATCAACGAAAGGATCGAGGGGACGGAGTACCAGTTCGTGATCCGACGATCCGCGATGAAGGCGGCAAGCCTCCGAGGGTCCTTGGCGAGCCCCTCCTCGACCAGGACGACCGCACCCCCGCTGGTGAGCGGCATCCAGAGATCGAGGATCGAGAGGTCGAAATGGAACGGGGCGTGACTCGAGCAGCGGTCGTCGGGGCCGGCGTCGAACGTCCGGACGCACCAGTCGACGAAGCTGGTGGCATGCCGGTGCTCGAGACAGACGCCCTTCGGCCGCCCGGTCGAGCCGGAGGTGTAGAGCACGTAGGCGAGATCGTCCACCGACGGGGGCGTCACCTGGGACGGCGCGTCGCCCGGAGGCGGATCCCCCACGACGACGGCTCCCTTCCATTCGTCCCCGAGCGCCGACCGGTCGTCTAGGAGCACCGCCGCCACGCCACAGTCGGAGAAGATCGTCCGGTTGCGATCGACGGGAGACGAAGGATCGACCGGCACGTAGGCGGCGCCGACCCGCATGATGCCGATCAGGCCGGCGACGGTGCCGACCGACTTGCGACGGCAGACCCCGACCCGGTCGCCGGGACCGACGCCGGAATCGACGAGGGCCCGGGCCATGGCGTCCGCGAGCCGATCGAGCTCCCGGTAGGTGGTCGAGGACCCGTCGACGTCGATCACGGCGACGCGATCCGCGTGTGCGGTCGCGGCGACATCGAAGGCGACGGTCAGGGTGCCCGGCATCGATCAGCCCAGCTTGGACTCGACGAAGGCGACGATGGCATCCACGGTGTCGGTGTTCTCGACCCCGGTCTCGTGGGCCTCGATCCGGATGCCGAATCGCTCCTCCAGGAACGATGTCAGTCGGATGACCCCCATCGAATCGACGATTCCGCTCGTGCGGAGCGGCAGGTCGTCGGCGAGGTTGGAGGGATCCTCGCCCGCGAGGGCATCCTCGAGGAGAAAGGTCCGCACCGCCTGTCGTATCTCGTCAGCCATCGCGCGCTCCATCCGGCCCCGAACGGGCCGGACCTAGAACCTGATCGGCCAGATCGGGTCTCGACTCTAGTTCATCCAGCAGGCGTTCGGCCATGATCCGATGCCCCTCGGCGGTCGGATGCCGGTCCCAGGGCTGCAGCCAGAGCGACTCCGGATCCGGATGGCCGTCGAAGGCGTCGGCGATCTCCAGCATGTCGAGTCCCAGCCGGCCGATCATCGGCCGGACCTCGTCCAGGCGTTCCGGGAACGTCGTGGTCCGCGACGGCTGGGCGAGTGACAGGAGCACCAGGGGGATGCCGCGGGCCTCGCACCAGGCCCGAGCCGCCCGGAGCGACCCCTCGATGACCGCATCCCGCTGGGACGCGAGGCGGGCCGAGACGACTCTGGGCTCGTCGTCCCCGTCCACCCCGGCCAGCTCGACCGCTCGGCGGATGAAGTCGTGGCGGAGGTCGCGGTCCTCCTGGAGGAGCCACGCGATGTGACGGGACCAGTTCGGGTTCAGGGCGAGGTCGTTCAACACCATCACCACGGCATCGGGTTCGAACGCATCGAGCCGCGTGAGCACGACGTCCGCCAGCTGGTCGATGCGGTAGCCGGCCACCCCGAAGTTGAGGAACTCGACCGGACCGCGGTCACCCAGCACGCCCGAGGCGATGGCGTCCTCGACCTGGTTCTCGAACGTCTCGCCGACCGGGACGCCGCTGCCCATGAGGATCGAGGCGCCCACCATCGCGACCCGGCGGACGCCGGGCGACCGCTCGATCGACGCCGGACGATCTCGAAGGCCGAGGTCGTTCACCCCGAGCGGCGCCCCCTTGTAGGGCTCGTTCGCGCCGGGCCGGAGCCGGAACCGCTGAAACGGTTCGTCCCAGACGACGCCGTCGGTCTCGTGGAGCCTCGGCCAGTCCGCCGGCGCGGTCTCCGAAGGGGTGGTGAACCAGCCCCCGCGCCCACGCTGCTCGCTGGCATCCAGGAGCTCCTCGTAGTAGCCGTCGTTGCGGGCGTCCTGGGAGGCCCGCCTCTCGAAGGCTCCGCCTCCCACGTCCCACACGGCCTTCGCGCGGGGCAACCGCGAGGTGCCGACGCCGAGGAGCAGGAGGAGGATCGTGACGGACGACCAGATGACGCTCGCCCGCGGTGTCTCGCCGCCTGGTTGCATCACGAGCCCCCCCTCAGGGAGACGAGCTGCCACCACGCCTCGAGACTGGAGGACTGCCAGAGCGACCAGAGGACGACGATCAGGGAGAAGGTCCGCGCGACGGCGAAGGCGTGCCCGAGCGGCGACCGCTCCGGCGGCCGTCCGCGACGGCGCGTCTCCTGCACCGTGGCGAAGACCATCATGCCGCCGAGGATCGCCCAGAAGAGCGTGTCGGGCCACGTCAGGAGCGGCGAGCCGAGGAGCCAGTACCACTGCCACGAGTGGAGCACCCAGGTGGCGAGGAATGCGACGACCGTCGCGATCGCGGCGGCCCGCAGCTCGCCCGAGCGTCGAAGCCGGAAGAAGACCGGGAGGTAGAAGAGCTTCACGATGAAGTCCTTCCAGTAGATGTTGATCCTTCGCCAGAAGTCGGAGACGCTCGAGGCGAGCAGGTACTTCCGATGCGTCTCCGGGAGATCGAAGCCGAAGAGGTGGATCAGGCCGATCGCGATGTGGAACTGTCCCGACAGCCGGAGGTAGAGCAGGTAGGTCATGACCATGTAGGCCACCACCGAACCCACGGTGTCCGCCAGCGCCGGGTCGGGGCGGTACGCGTCGATGAATCGATAGGCCACGAGCTGCACGGTCCCCCGCCCGATCCAGCGAATGCCGGTCTGGGCGACCTCGGCGAGCGGCCGACGATCGCGGGACACGAGGAACGTCGCATGGTCGACGACCGGAAAGAGCAGGAAGTAGCAGTTGGGCAGCAGCAGGAAGTAGCCGAGGAAGTCGAGGAGCCGCGGCGGCGTCTTCGCGTAGCGCACGTCGTACAGGTAGACGATCAGCCGGAACATGAAGAGCGAACCGAGGATCGGCCAGAACGCGGCGGGCACCCCGGGAAGACCCGTCGTCCTCCCGACCGTGCAGGCCGCCCCGACGAGGACGATGCCGCCGATCCTCGTCCACCAGGGAAGCGGGCTTCGGACGATCGCGAAGAAGAGAAGCCCCGTGCCGATCACGAGCGCCGCGACGAGGGGGCCCAGGAGGACCCCGAAGCCGACGATGCTGAAGCCCACGAAGAACCGGTACCGCCAGTGGGAAGGCAGCCAGTAGTTGATCGCGAACCCGCCGATGCAGAGGACCACCAGCCGCAGGAAGAGCGGCGACTCGAGCCGGTAGAGGTGGAAGACGGCCAGCAGCCCGATCAGCTGGGCCGCCAGCAGCAGGAATCGCCGGATCCTCCCACTCCACCCGTCGCCGTCGACGGCGGCCGTCGCGGCAACGGCACCCATCACGCTCATGCCCGGTCGTCCCCGGAACGCCGGTCCGGAAGGGACGACGGCAGGCCGAGCAGCCGGGCGATCATCACCCGCTGCATCTCGTTCGTCCCGGAATAGATCCTCGCCCCGACGGCGTCCCGGAGATCCCGTTCGACCACGCCCTCGCGGAGGTAGCCCCGGCTCCCCATGACCTGGACCGCATCCAGGGCCGACTGGACGGCCGCCTCGCTCACGTGGAGCTTCGCGATCGCCGCCTCGAGCATCGCCTGCCGCCCCTCGTCCTTGAGCTGCCCGATGCGACGCACCAGAGGACGCGAGGTCTCGATGCGGAGCTTCATGTCCACGATCCGGTTGGCCACCGACTGGAACGACCCGATCGCCCGGCCGAACTGACGACGACCTCGAACGAAACGGATGGCGTCCGCGAGCTGTCGCTCCATGCGCCCGACGTGCATCGCGAGGATGGTCCCACGCTCCCACTCCATCGAGCAGTTGAAGCAGGCCGCCCCGTCGCCGATCTCGCCGAGGATCGCATCCGCCGGGATCCGACATCCGTCGAGCCGCATCGTCCCGCTGGGCGCGGTCCGGAGCCCCATCTTGTCGAGGGGCTCCGAGCACTCGAGCCCCGGCGTCCCGCGGGGAACGAGGAAGCCGCTGATGCCGAGTTCGCCTCGCCCCGGTTCGGTGGTCGCGTAGACCACGAAGAGATCCGCCACCGGCCCGTTCGCAACGAAGCTCTTCGTCCCGTCCAGCACCCAGTGGTCTCCGTCACGGGTCGCCGAGGTGCTCATCGAGAAGACGTCGGACCCGGCATCGGGTTCGGTCGCTCCATGGCCCGCGATCAGGCTTCCGTCGAGGAGGCCCGGAAGCCACGCCGCCTTCTGCGCGTCGTTGCCGAATCGGACGAGCGGAACGACGCCGGCCCAGAGATGGGCGTTGATCGCGAAGAGCAGCCCCAGGTCGTCGACCGTGCGTCCGAGCGTCTCCATCGCGACGATCGTCGCGAGGAGCCCGACGCCGCGTCCCCCGTCCGCCTCGGGCACCGGAAGTCGAATGACGCCTCCTTCGGCGCACGCCTCCCAGCCTTCCCCCCAGACCGTCCCGCTCCGCTCCCGTTCGACCCCCGGATCGCCGAGGCGGTCGCGCGCGAACGCCTCGATCTCGCGTTGGAGGGCGACGATGTCTTCGGGAAGCTCCACGGTCCGCTCCAGGTCCTGGGACACATTCGTCTTCGGCCGATCGAGGCTAGCCTCTGCATGTCCAACCGAGGTTTCCAGTGAAGGAAGAGCCCATGCCCGCCCTCCTCGTCACGTCCGCCGCCTGTCTCCTGGCCGCTCCCCTCGCGCTCCCGGAACCACCCTTCGACCGTGCCTGGCAAGGCGAGGCCGCCCCCCTCTTCGCGGAGGCCCTCGAACTGGCCGGCCTCGAGGAGTCCGACTTCCGATTCGATCCGGGCGTGGTGGCGGCCTGGGGAGGCGACCGGTGGCGGTCGCCGATCTTCGATCTCTTCTTCGAGGACCCGTGGAAGTGCAGCCCGTACGCCCGGGAGCACGCGACGGCGATCCGGGAGGCCGCGCCTTCCCTGCACGACCTTCAGTACCTGGCCCAGTCGGACACCGGGATCAGGGTTCGCGACAACTACTACGGATCGTTCCTCACGGAAGCCGGGAACCGCGTCGATCGCGACGGCGACCGGGCCCTTGCCGAGGCCCTCGCCCGACTCGATGCCGGAGGCGCGGACGAGATCGCCGCGTCGCCGGAGTACCTCGCGATCCCCGCCACGGTCCGCGAGGCCGTCGCCCTCGTGCTCCACGCCGTCGCGGATGCCGAGGCGTATCGGCGAATCGCGCTGGTCGAACCACTGGCCACGGCGGGCATCGACCTCGAGTGGGCCCGGGACCGTGCGTTCGAGGAGTGCTTCTGGCGGGCCGCGGACGACGACGATGCCAACCTCGGCGGCGAGGCGAAGTTCGACGAGGTCCGCCGCATGCTCCGCACCGAACGGATGATGGAGTCGATCGACCGACACCTGCTCGCCCGCGGCGGGAATCTCCTCGCCCTGGCGGTCGATGCCGCGATCGAGACGCTCCCCGCCCCGGGTTCGGTCGACGCTCCGGGCCTCGCGGTCACCTTCGACACCCGGCTCGGAACCGTGCGGATCCTCGGGACCTCCGACGACTCGATCGAGCCCGACGGCCACGACCTCCTCGCGATCGACCTCGGGGGCGACGATCGCTGGTCGCGCGGCGGCGCGTCCGGGCATCCCGCCCGACACCCGATCGGCATCGCCATCGATCTCGCGGGGGACGATCGCTACGAAGCCCCGTCCGGCGAGGCGTGGCGGCGACGCTTCGAGACGGGACCGCGAGGCGGCGAGCCCGGGTTCCGCCAGGAGATCCCGGAGGAGCACGAGCCTTCGTTCGGTTCCGGCGTGGCGGGCTACGGCATCCTCGTGGACGTCGAGGGCGACGACTCCTACCTCGCCCCGGTCGCGGGCCTCGGCTGCGGCCTCCTCGGCCACGGATCGCTCCTCGACCGGGCCGGCGACGACCGGTACCGCGGCGATGCCGGCTGCATCGGAAGCGGCACCTTCGGCACGGGGATCCTCGCCGACCTCGAGGGCGACGACGAGTACCGGCTCGCCCACAAGGGCATGGGATACGGCGGGACGCTCGGGGCGGGCATCCTCGTCGACACCGAGGGCGACGATGCCTACCTCGCGGAGGTCGACCACGTGAAGTACTCGTGGTTCGACGACTTCGGCACGCAGTTGAACATGACCCAGGGCTTCGGCTACGGCCGACGGGCCGACATGGACGACGGCCACTCCTGGGCCGGTGGCGTCGGGATCCTCGCCGACGGTGGCGGCGGGAACGACGTCTACCGGTGCGGCATCTACGGCATCGGCTGCGCGTACTGGTACGCCCTCGGCGTCCTGCACGACGACGGCGGCGACGATCGCTACACGAGCGACTCGTACTCGATCGCGAGCCCCCCGCACTTCGCGGTCGGCATCGTCATCGACGAGTCGGGCGACGACGTCTGGCGAGGGCGATCGTCCCGGGCCTGCGGATTCGGCCGCGACTTCTCCCTCGGCTGGTTCGAGGAGGGCGGCGGCGACGACGTCTACCTCTGCAGCGACTCGGCGTTCGGGATCGGCAACGTGAACGGACTCGGCGTCTGCTGGGACAAGGGCGGCGACGACACCTGGTGCGCCCGGAGCAACTCGTTCGGCCAGCCGTACATCGAGGCCCGGGGACGACGGGACCTCCCGATCAACGCCGGGCTGTTCATCGACCAGGGCGGCCGCGACCGCTACCTTCGGGTGCCCGAGGGCACCAGCACCTGGGAACTCGATCCCGAGGATCTTCCGCCGATGGAACCATGGGAGTTCCTCGGTGACGGCGCCCGCCACCACTGGCGGGATCACCTTCCCACGCCGGGATCGACCGGCGCCGCGATCGACGCCGGCACCTGATCACCCCACGGTCCAGTCCCGGATCTCACGCGAGGTGGAAGACCTCGTCGAGCGGACGCATCGCCTGGTCGGGATCGACCCCGTCGAGGTCCTCGAAGTATCGCCCCATGGCGGCCTGCCATCGGGCGTTCACGGGCTCGTCGGCCATGCCCGCCAGCGCCGCCTCCCAGTCCGGGGTCTCGACGTAGCCGATCAGCAGACCGTCGTCCCGCAGGAAGAGCGAGTAGTTCGTCCAGCCGTGACGCGAGAGCGCCTCGAGCATCTCGGGCCAGACCTCCTCGTGGGCGTCGCGATACTCCGCGAGGCGTTCCGCCCGGACCTTGAGCAGGAAACAGACTCGACGCATGGAAGCCTCCTTCGTTCCGGTCAACGGACGAACGCGTCCGCGAGACCGCCATCGACATGCAGCACCTGCCCCGTCGTCCGGGACGCCTCGGGCCCCAGCAGGAAGCGGATCGCCGCCACCTGGTCGCGGGGGGAGATCGGCACGTTCAGCAACGTCCGGGAGGCGTAGAACGATCCGAGGAGCTCGACCAGCCTTTCGTCCGACATCGACTCCTCGAAGGGGATGTCGTACTTCCGAAGGCTCGACATCACCCGGTCGCGCGGGAACATCGTGCTTCCCTCGATGACCGTGGCCGGGGCCACCGCATTGACCCGGAGCCGGGGAGCGAAGCCCACCGCCATCGAACGGACCAGGTGGTTCGCCGCGGCCTTCGAGGCGTCGTAGGCGGACGAGCCCTTCTTCGCGACCACCGCGTTCACGCTGGTCGTGAGGACGATCGATCCGTCGAGCGCGGCATCCTCGACCATCGCGGCCACCTCCTCCGCGAGGATCGCGGGGGCCTGCACGTTCACCGCGAACGTCCGGGCGAAGACGTCGTCCGGGACGCGACCGTCGGGCCCCGGCGTGGGGAACATCCCGGCGGTCACCACGAGGTCGTCGCTGCCGCCGTAGGCGATGATCGCCTCCGCGATCGCCTCGCGGACCGCCGGCCTCGACGTGGCGTCGGCCTGGAGCCCGATCGCGGGGCCGCACCCGGAGACGCCGGAGCCGGCGACCCCGATGCCCGAGCCACGCTTCGCCTCGATCTCGCCCGCGACGCCGGCTGCGGCGTCCCCGTCGAGATCGAGGCAGACCACGGTCGCGTCGTCGTCGACGATCTCGAGGGCGCACTCGCGCCCGATGCCCGAGCCCGCACCCGCCACCAGGACCACCCGCCCCGCGAACGGCCGGGCCTTGGGCATCCGCTGCAGCTTCGCCTCCTCGAGCCGCCAGTACTCGATGTCGAAGGCCTCCTGCTGCGGCAGGGCCTTGTAGCCGCCGATCGACTCCGCGCCCCGCATGACCTCGATCGCACACCGATAGAACTCGGCGGTCGTCCGACTCTCGGACTTGCTCGCCCCGAAGGCGACCATGCCGACGCCGGGCACCAGCACGACGGTCGGTTCCGGCGGCCGGATCGCGGGGCTGTCGTCGTGTCGGCACGCCTCGTAGTAGCTCGAATAGTCCCGGACATAGTCTGCCAGTCCCGCCTCGAGTCGTTCCTTGAGCGTCGCCACGTCCTCCGCCGACGGATTCCAGTCGACGAACAGGGGCCGGATCTTGGTCCGGAGGAAGTGATCGGGGCAGCTCGTGCCCAGGGCGGCGAGTCGAGCGGCGTCGGCACTCGAGACGAAGGCGAGCGTGGCGTCGTCCGCCTGCACCGTCGCGATCATCCGACGACGGGCGGAGACGCGCCCACGCAGCCAGGGAAGGAGCTCGACCAGGATCTCGCGCCGACGGTCCTCCTCGACCGGCTCGACCATGGTGCCTCCGAAGGTCTCGGCGCCACGATCATGGTCGGCGAGGTACCTCGCCGCGCGATCGATGTACTCGAGGCTTCGCTCGTAGCAGGCCCGGTCGTCCTCGTGCCAGTTGATCAGCCCGTGCTGGCCGAGGATCGCCCCCCCCGCCTCGGGATGGTCGAGACAGAGCCGCTCGAGCGCGAGCCCGAGCTCGAAGCCCGGACGCATCCAGGGAAGCCAGGGGACCTCGGCCCCGTAGATCTCCCGCGCGACCTCCTCGCCGCGTTCGCTCGCGGCGATCGCGATCACCGCGTTCGGATGGGTGTGATCGACATGGGCGGCGGGCACGAAGGCGTGGAGCGGCGTGTCGATCGAGGACGCCCGGGGATTCCGCGCGAAGACGCAGTCGCGGTAGAGATCGACCATCTCGTCCTCGGCCTCGGTCTTGATGCCGGTCACCGGACGGGAGGCGTAGAGATCCTTGAGGGACTCCAGTCGCTCGAGGTCGAGCGATGCGAAGTTCGCCCGCCCCGCCGTCCGCAGGTCCCCCCCCGATCCCTTCACCCAGAGCACCCTCGTCAGCCGCCCGGTGATCGGATCGGCCGCATCGAGCTTGCTCGACGTGTTGCCGCCGCCGGTGTTGGTGATCCGCTGGTCGTCGCCGAGTCGATTGGACCGGTAGACGAGGCGATCGACGCCGTCGAGCCCGACGACGTCCTCATCGTTCCGGAGATGCTTGACGAACGGGCTGGAGCCGAGGGAGGTCATGTCGCGGATCCTGACGGGACTGGACACCCGGATCCTACGACATCCCACCGCCGCGCTGACGCAGTCGATCC
>JAYZBK010000020.1:0-3092 GCA_036339295.1 Planctomycetota bacterium | reverse complement strand
GAGGCGGTCTCGAACCTCACCGCCGACACGCCGGAGCCCGCCCCCGCGGGAGGCTCGACCTCCTCGGCGGCGCGGGAACCCGTGCAGGCCGCCGACCTCGCCTCGCTCCTCGTCTCCGCCGACGACCTGATGTCGATGTCGACCTCGCTCTCCGCGGAGACCGGCGCCGGCGAACTCCCGGGGATCGCCTTCGGCGGCGTCGCGGCGCCTGCCGCGACCCGCATCGTCTTCGTCGTCGACGCCAGCGGATCGATGATCGGGGCCTACCGGAACGTCGTCGACGAGGTCGTCCGGACGCTCCGCCAGCTCGACCCTCGACAGTCCTTCGCACTCCTCCTCTTCCAGGAGTCGAAGGTCCTCGACCTCCCGAGCCGGGGCGGTCGACTCCGAGCCGCGACGCCGGAGGCGGTCGACGAGGCGGCGCAGTGGATGCAGGACCAGACCCCCCGCGGCCGCAGCGATCCGGCAGCGGCCCTTCGACGCGCGTTCAACCTCGATCCGGAGGTGCTGTACCTCGTGAGCACGGACATCACGGGATCGGGCACCTACGAGATCGACCGCGAGGAGCTCTTCGCCCTCCTCGACGAACTCAATCCATCCATCTCCGATGAACGGCGGCGGGCCGTGATCCGCTGCATCCAGCTGCTCGACGAGGATCCCCTGGAAACGCTCCGGGAGATCGCCCGACGACACGGTGTCGGGGGAGAGGCCGCGGACAGCGGCTTCGCCTTCCGCGACCGCCGGTCGCTCGGACTCGAATGACTCGCATCCCCGCCGGCCTCGGCCGGCCCATCCACTACGGAGCGACTCCCGTGTCTCGACGTCCCAAGAACCGGCCTTCGGCCTCCCTCCCCCTCGGAATCGCCGCCATCGCGGCGTTCGGCATCGCCGGGGCGGCCCATGGACAGGATGCCCAGGGCACGAGCTTCGCCGAGGCCTTCTTCATCTCCCACACGACCGACGCGAGCGGGAACCGGGGCATCGAATGGCTGGGCAGCCTCGTGATCTGGACGCTCATGGCCACGAGCATCGCGAGCATCGGCCTGATCGGTCAGCTCGCCTTCGCCTTCAAGGTCGAACGACTCGTCCCGCCGGCCGTGGTCGCCCGAGTCCACGACTACCTCGGCAACAACCGCTTCCGTGAAGCACTCTCGATGCTCTCCGAGCCCGGATCCGAAAGCGACTTCTCGACGATGCTTCGCGGCGCCCTCGAGCGGGCGCCGGGCGGCCACGTCGCGATGGAGGCGGGCCTCGAGATCGCCGCGACCGAGGTCATGGCGAAGCGGGTTCGTCGCGTCGAGATCCTCAACGTCATCGGACAGGTCAGCCCGATGCTCGGCCTCTTCGGCACGGTCTACGGCATGATCCTCGCGTTCCAGTCGATCGTCACGAGCGGCGGGAACGCCGATCCCGTCCTGCTCGCAGGCGGCATCGGCACCGCGCTGGTCACGACCTTCTGGGGCCTCGTCGTCGCGATCCCGGCCCTCGCCGGATACGCCGTCCTTCGTGGTCGTCTCGACGCGACGCTTGCCGAGGCGCTCTCCGAGGCCGAGACGCTCGTCGAGAAGTTCCGGCCGAAGCAGTCCAGCCGCGACAAGGCGGCCGCCGCCAAGCGGCGCGGCTCCAGCTCGAGCGCGAAGACCGAGAAGAGCGACGACGCGGAGGACGCCGACTCGTGAGCGCCGGCGCCCGACTCGGGCTGGGACGGCCGGTGAAGACCGGCGCGAACCTGACGCCCATGATCGACATGACCTTCCTCCTGGTGGTCTTCTTCATCCTCGTCTCGAGGATCACCAGCGTGGAACAGGTGCCGCTCGACCTGCCTGCGCCGACCGATCCCGCGGCGAACCCCGCCCCGGAGGCCCCCCGCCTCGTGGTGAACGTCCCCGCCGACGAGAACGGCGATCCGGTCGGGGTCCTCTTCGACCAGCGGACCTTCGCCCTCGACGACGTCGGGCTCGATGCGCTCGCGGGCGTCGTGGGAACCCGCCTCGCCTCGATCCCCGAGCTCCAGGTGAACCTGCGGGCCGACCGCCGGATCCCCTTCGAGTCGGTCGAGCCCGTGATGGAGGCCCTCGCCCGGGCCGGCGGACTGGCCGGTCGCCCCGACGGCGTCCGGGTCAACCTCGTCATCCAGATCGAGAAGGGCGGTGACGCCTGATGGCCAGACGCCGCCCCCCCGAACCCGCGAGCACCGAACTGAACCTGACGTCGATGATCGACGTCGTGTTCCAGCTCCTCATCTACTTCATCGTGGGGACGACCTTCGCGATGGGCGAGCAGTCGTATCGCATGGACCTGCCCGAGCGACAGGGAACGGTCGAAGTCGATCCCCTCGAGCTCGACGACGAGCCGGTGGTCGTCCGCGTGCTGGGCGGCGGCCGGATCTCGGTGCCCGGTCCGTGGGACGGCCCGGTCTCGGTGGAGGGCCTCACCGACTTCCTGCGATCGCAGCGAGCCGATCGAGGTGGCCTGATCGAGATCGATGCCCCCATCCGGGTCAAGCCCCGCGGCGGGGTCTCCTGGGCGGACGCCGTCCAGGCGTTCAACGCCGCGGTCGCCGCCGGCTACGAGACGGTGGGCTTCGACGAGTCGTCGGACTGAGCCGGCGGAGGAGACGACGCATGCACGACGTGAACCAGACCTCGATCCGGGCACGCGCCAGCAGGCTATGGACGCGACTCGGTCCGGTCGTCCTCGGGCTGTCCGCGTTCCTGGGAACCGCGACCGGGGCCGAGGCCGGACCACAGGCCGATGCCGACCGCCGGTCGCGGGAGGACGCCGCCATCGAGGCAGCGCCGGACGTCGTCGCGCGATCGAAGGTCCGCAACGACGCCGCCGCGGCCGCCCTGCGACTCGACCTCTCGCCGCGCCTGCGAACCCGACTCTGGTGGACGCGGGTCGCCCCCGCCGAGGCGGCCGCCGGACGCGATGCGGCGGATCGGGCCGATCGCCTGGCCTCCCGTTCGTTCGCCGAGCTCCTCACGGTGTCCGATCCGGCGAAGCCCCGGCTGCAGGCCGGCGCCACCGCGATCGGCGCCACCGCTCGAGCCCTCCGCGACGGCCTCGCGGCCGACGGCGAGTCCCTTCCT
>JAYZBK010000019.1:0-13738 GCA_036339295.1 Planctomycetota bacterium | reverse complement strand
CCGCTCGAAGAGCTCCTGGGTCTTCTCCCCCGCGGAACGGCCGGCCGCGGCGGCGGCAGGCTCGCCCCCTCCACCGACCAGTCTGAGCCGGGGGCCCGGGGCGAGGGCTGAAGGGTCTCTCCGAGCAGGAACGGCTGGATCTCGAGAGGTCATACCGAGCGGTCTCCTCGATCAAGGGACGGGAGGGCTGGAATGGAAACGGAGACGGGTCGCCGTTCCGCGTCGGGAGGAGGGCCCGTGACGTCCTCTCCGATCCGACCGGAAGGCGAGGACGGGCCGGTGCCAACCCGCGGGCCGACTCTAGAGGGCCTTCCGGCGGTTCGGCCGGACCAGCGCCTTTTTTCGGGGGACTCCCGGCCGGACCTCCCGGAACGACCCGCACAGAGCGAACGCTTTCCGGTGAAAACCGGGTTCCAGCGGTCCGCAGGGCCACCGCCGGCCGCCACCGGGGCCGACGGCCTCCAACGCCGATTCACGACGCCGCGACATTTCCAGCCGATCCCATCGATTGCGGAAAGAGGGCACAGCGGCCCGGCTTCTCTCACCGGAACCACACCCACGAGCTCACTCTCCTGGGGAGTCCTTCGCCATGCCTCAGCGAAGACTCCTCGATTCGACCGACTGTCGGCCCCGCCGGCAGTCGGTTCTTTTTCGCCCCGGCCGGTGACCAGCCCCTAACCGGGCGGTGCCGCGGCCGGCAGGGCGTCGAGGACGGATCGATAGCGACGCTCGACGATCGCCCCGAAGACGTCGAGGATCGCCGAGGTCGATCCATCGAATCGGCGGCCATCCGCCTTCACGACGAAGTCGCGGCGGCCGAGCCCGGGGCCGGCGAGCGTGACTTCGAGTGTCCGAGGACCGGTGCCCGAATCGGAAACCGCCGGTCCACCCGCCTCGAGCCAACCTGCCGAGGCCATCACCGCCGCGAGCTTCCGGCGATCCGCCTCGTCGAGCGGAAGCGACTCGTCCGCCGTGCCGGCCATCGCATCCCGGCCGCCACCGAAACGCCAGCTGCCGTCCGTGCGACGCTCGTAGAGAAGGAACTGTCCGCTCTCGAAATCACCGTCGAGGATCCGGACCGAGTGAAGCCCGGCGGGCGAGAGATCCCGTGACGGTCCGGTGCTGCAACCGGACGGCCCGACGAGCCCGACCGCGATGACCGCGGCGGCGACGACCGAACGAAGGGCCCACCGGGCCGGTCGCCCCGTCACGGGCCTTCCTCGCGGAACCGTGCCCAGGGATCGGGGCCGAAGTCGTACCGCTCCGGGAACCTGATCGTGTCGTCGGGCGGGACGTCGCTCGCCCAGGCGAGCGCCGCGATGGCGCGCAGGGCCGACTGGATCCTCGGGTCCTGCCCTTCGAGACGGTCGTCGCCCTGATCGTCCTCGGGAACGGTGAACCGATCGACGATCATCCAGTCGCGTCCGTCCCGACGGAACTCGAGGACCTGCACGACCTCTTCCGGCCCCGGTACGAGCAGCTTCGGATTGCCGGTGAAGTTCCCCGCGTCCGGTGAACCCAGTCCGAGCTCCGCGAACCGCGTCCAGAGCCGCTCGAGCTGGACCTCCCTGAGGTGCCGGGTGCGGCCGGGACGATCGTCGATGCCGAGCGAGGACCCGACCTCCGCCCGCAACGTGCCGTCGGGCAGGATGATCGCTCGCGATGGACGAACCTCGACGGGCCAGGCCCCGGGGTCTCGTTCCATCTCGTGGGCGAGCGAGGACCCGACGACGACCGCCGCGGCGATGATGCCGTCCTCGGGAGGCATGCCGCGAGGCCGGCCCTCGGAGGCGCACCCCGGCATCCCGGAGGCGACGAGGACCAGGAGGAGGACGTGGGTCGTGACGATCGCTCGCATCGGGTGCCTACGGTAGCAACGAACCGCCTCGGAGATCGCCCTGCGGTACCCTGCAGGAGTCGTCGCGATGCTCTTCGCACCCCCACCGTCCGGGTCCCGCGACAGGCCCCGGACACCGACCAAGACCGCGAACACCGAACGATGAAGACCAGCGTCACCTGGCTGAACGACTACCTCGACCCACCGCTCGATGCGGCGACCCAGGGGGATCTCCTCACGGCCGCCGGCTTCCCCTGGGATGGAGAGGGGGTCGCCGAGAACGGCGAGCACTGGCAGGAGATCGAGACCACCAGCAATCGCGGCGACTGCCTGAGCCATGTCGGACTCGCCCGGGAAGCCGCGGTGATCGGTGGTTCCACCCTCAAGGTCCCCACCAGCGACCTCGCCACCGACGGGGATCCGGCGGAGTCCTCGATCGAGGTCGACAACCTCGACCCCGAGGCGTGCCCGCTCTACACGGCTCGCATCCTGCGCGATGTCACGGTCCGGGAGAGTCCCGCATGGCTCCGCGACCGACTCGTGGCGATCGGGCTGGTCCCGCGGAACAACCTCGTCGACGCCACGAACTTCGTGCTCTTCGAGCTCGGCCAGCCGACCCACGTCTTCGATCTCGACCTGCTCCGCGGTGGACGGATCGAGATCAGGCGGGCCCGGGCCGGCGAGACCCTCCTCCCCATCGGCGACGGCGCCGAGGCGATCGAGCTCCATCCCGAGGACCTGGTGATCGCCGACGCGGAACGCCCCGTGGCCCTCGCCGGGGTGAAGGGCGGCGCCGAGACCGCGGTCCACGAAGGAACCCGGCACGTCCTCCTCGAGGCGGCGACCTTCGATCCGGTCGTCGTTCGAGCCGCGAGCCGTCGCCATCGGATCGCCAGCGATTCCTCCTACCGATTCGAGCGTGGTGTCCAGCCGCCCGCGATCGGCGAAGCCGCCGATCGGCTCGCGGGACTGATCCTCGAGATCGCCGAGGGCCGGCTGGCGCCGGGCGTGGTCGCGGATGGAAGTCCCATCCCCGGAGCGAGGGAGGTCTCGGTCAGGCCCGACCGATGCCGAAGCATCCTCGGCATCCGGATCGAGGACGATCGCATCGAGTCGCTCCTCGCCGGACTGGACCTGCATCCACGACGCGACGGCGACCGGTTCGTCTGCACGATCCCGTTCCGTCGGCTCGATCTCGAACGAGAGGCCGACCTCGTCGAGGAGATCGCTCGAACCCACGGCCTCGACCAGCTTCCGGTGGCCGAGACGATCCACATCCGGGCCGTGCCGCCCAGGCCGACGGACCAGGCGGTCGGGGTCATCCGACAGCTCCTGGTCGGCCTCGGATTCCACGAGACCGTCACCCACACGCTCGTCGGTCGGGACGCCGCGGCTCCGTTCCTCGAGGAGGGACGCCGGGCCCTCGAGGTCGACGACGACCGGGCCGCGGCCGAGCCTTCGCTCCGCCCGTCGCTTCTCCCGAGTCTCCTGCGAGTCGCGGGACACAACCACGACCTCGGGACCGCCTCGGTCAGACTCTTCGAGACCGGCGCGACCTTCGACCGCGACGACGCCGGACATCGGGAGATCCGCCGCGTCGGCCTGCTCTGCGACCCTCCGGTCGACGTCGACCCGCGCGACCAGCTCGCCGCCGCGCAGGCGGCCTTCGGAATCGTCCGCACGGCCGTCGACCGGATCGCCGATCGCCTCGGCGTCTCCGTGGTCGCGACCGAACCCGCCCCCGTCCCCGGGTTCGCCTCGGCCGCCGGAGTGTCGTTCGACGGTGACCTCGTCGGCATCTGCGGCGTGATCGCCCCGGACGTCGGGGCGACACACGGTCACGAAGGGCCGATCGCCGCGGCGGAACTCGAACTGGGGCCCGCAGGCCTCGCCTCGAGGCTCGAAGGATGGCCCCCGGAATCGGTGGCGGCGCCCCTTCCCGCCTATCCGTCGATCGATCGAGACCTCACGGTCCTCGTGGACGAGGAGACCGGCTGGTCCTCGGTCGCCCGCACGATCGTCGATGCGGGATCGGCCCACGAGGGCTCCAACCTGGAGGATGTCGAGTTCGTCACGGTGTTCCGGGGCGAACGGATCGGGAAGGACCGGAAGGCGATCACCTGCCGGCTTCGCTTCCGCTCCGACGATCGCACCCTCCGGCACGAGGAGGTCGATCCCGAAGTGGCCGCGATCACCGCCGCGCTCGAGCGATCGGGCGGAGAGATTCGCCGATGAACGAACGGGAACCCCAGGATCCCGCGCCGTTCGGCGAAGTCGGGCTGGGCGAGTTCACGCAGGCGCTCGCCGCTCGCACGCCGGTGCCCGGCGGCGGCGCGGCAGCCGGCTCGGCGCTGGCCCACGGCGCGGCGCTCGGCTCCATGGTCGTCGCGTTCAGCATCGACAAGCGGAAGTTCGAGGCCCACCGCGAGATCCTCGAATCGAGGACGAAGCGACTCGACATCGCACGGTCGTCGGCCCTGGAACTCGCGGATCGCGACGCCCGCGGCTTCGAGCGACTCGCGGCGCTCTGGTCCAAGCCCGAGGACGATCCCCAGCGACTGCGGGCCTGGGAACCGGCGGTCATCGGCGCGATCGATCCACCGGCATCGCTGGTCCGACTCGCGGTCGCCACGACCAGCTGCCTCGCCCGTCTCGTCGGACGGACGAGCCGCCTCCTCCGCAGCGACCTCTCGATCGCGGCCGGCTTCTGCAGCCTGGCCGCGGACGCCGCGGCCTGGAACGTGCGCGTGAACCTCGATTCGCTTCGTCGACTGGAGGGTCGGGCGGGAGAGGCCGATGAACTCGAGCAGGACATCGCCGATGCGGTCGCCGAGTGCCGGGCCCTCTCCGGCAGGATCGAGACCGCGTGTCTCGAGAACGCCGAGCTTCCCATCGTCGATCCATGAGGCCCCCCATCCACCTCCGGACATCCTTCTCGCGATGAGCGATCAACGAGATCGAGTCGACATCGAGGGGATCGGCGACGATGCCGGCGAAGACCGCGTCCCCCGAGACGCGAAGTCGGCTCCCCGCCCCTTCCTGATGACCTGGTTTCGCTGCTGCCATGCGTACGGTCGCCTGACCCGCAACGCGGAGGGGACGAGGTACGAGGGGCGATGCCCGCGATGCGGGACCCCGGTCTCGGCGAGGATCGGGCCCGGCGGGACCGATCGCCGGATGTTCGAGGCACGCTAGGCCTCGGCGGGCGTCCGGGCGACGTCGGCCAGGAGTTCCTCGACCGCGGCATTCAAGCGGTCCGGGTCGATGTCCCAGTGATCTCCGTGCCCCGCCGCGTCGACGAGTTCGAGGCGTCCGTCCGCCGCCGCCTCCGCGATCGCCCGGGCATCGGCCGGGGGACTGATCTGGTCACGCCCTCCCTGCACGACGAGAAGTGGGATCGAGAGCCGCCGGGCCGCGGCGACGGTCGATCGCGGACGCCTCCCGAGAAGACGAAGGACCAGCAGGGCGATCGCCAGCGCGGGAACGTCGGGCAGGCCGCGAAGCCGGATCCTTCCCCGCATCGGCACGGCGAGGGTCTCGTAGGGCGCCACGGCGATCACGCCGTCGATCCGGGACGTCTCCGCCGCGGCGAGGATGCCGACCGTCGCGCCGAGACTCCGGCCGACGACGACGATCGGACGGCGATCGGACGAGCATCCTCCGTCGACGGCCTCGACGAGGGCGTCGACGTCCGCGACGTCGGCGTCGCCCAGGCCGGCGCCGTCCGGGGTCGCTTCGCCGTGACCGCGGAGATCGATCATCACGACGCGGGACGACCGCGACCTCCATTCCTCGAGGTGCGGAAGCCACGTGAGGCGGGATCGCCCGAAACCGTGCACGAGGACCAGGACCGGTGCCGCCGGATCGGATCCCTCGACGTCCCAGACGGGCAGTCGAACGCCTCCCGGTCGCTCGAGCGTCCACTCCTCGAAGGGGACGCCGACCGCATCCGGATCCGCGGGCCAGCCGACGCCGATCGCCCAACCGGTCGCCCGCCGTCGCGGCCTCAGCGACTCCACGACCGTCGCGGCCGCGAGGATCGCGACCACGATGCCGGCGGATGCCGCGAGGAGGAGGATCAGGCCCATGGTCCGGAACGCTAACGCAACGAGAGGCATCGGGGCGGGCCCGATGCCTCTCGAGATTCGATTCCGGATCGTTTCGCCGCGGTCGACTCAGTCGCCGGCGACCGGGGCGAGGAACCACTGTCGGTAGACGAGTCCGTCCTCGTCCGAGGTGAAGTTCCAGACGGTCGGGCCGACGTACTTGCCGAGCTCCTTGGGCGACAACTCGTCCATGAGATCCACCAGGATCCCGGCTTCACTGAGGTCGAGGCCGTCGGCGGGCGCGAACTCGTCGAACGCACCACCGCCCAGTCCGTCCATCATCTCCTCGAAGGTCTCGCGCTGGACCGCGTACTGACTGACCGTGTCGACCCAGCCCCAGCCGACCGAGTCGCCCTTGGGGAGCTTCCCGACCGCCGAACGGAACGCGGGGCTGCCGGCGAGCGTGTCGTCGCGATCACCGAGCCCGCGCATCACCTGCTCGACGCCGCGGGGGGATCCCGCCACGACCCAGTTGCCGGCCACCGCGACCGCGACGCCGTTGATCGGATCCGACCAGAGGGTCTCGCCGAGGAAGTCCCGCGGTTCCATGCCCATCGAGGGACCGAACATCGAGAGGAGCGGCATCACCTTCTCGGGATCGCTGGTGGGAATCACGACCGTCGTCGCCGCACTGTCGATCTCGATCGGACGACGGACCGTCGAGATGGTGTGCACGGCCGGCCCCATGGTCGCCAGGGCGCCCTCCATGATCGGCCCGAACTGGTCGAGGTACATCTCGATCTCCTCGCCGCCCATCGGGATGGCCGCCGCGAGATCGTTGAAGAACGGAACGACCTTCTTGAAGTCGACGTTCATGCGACCGTAGGCGGTCGCGCCGGCGGCGACCGCCGCGGGCGGCGCCTGGCCGGTCGCGGATTCCTCGCTGAAGAGCGAGAGAAGTCCCTCCTTGCCGTCCGGTGCGAGGATCGACGCGGTCAGGACCATCGAGGCGGCGGTCGAGTCCGCGGGGACGGTGGCACCGAAGCCGTAGCCGCGGATGTCGCCGAAGGCCTCCTGGATCATGGGACGGACCAGGCCGAGCGGACCCATGAACATCGGGGCGAGCAGTTCCTGGAGCGGATCGGTCAGCAGGGCGAGGTACGCGTCGGTCTCGCCGAGCTGGGCCTCGATCTTCCGCCAGTCCTCCGTCTTCGACATGCCGTCCCGGCCGTCGCCGTCGACCGCGGCGAGGGCATCGTCGATCGCCAGCATGTCGTTGGCGAAGATCACCCGGCCGCCGTCGCGGACGACGTAGGTGACCGAGAGATCCGGAGCCATCTCGCTCGGGTCCCCGAGCATCATCATCGCGTCGAAGTCGCCCCCGAACTCGTCGTCCATGTCCTCCTCCTCGACCTCGACGGTCTCGATGACCATCACCTCCCGGCCGCGGACCTCGCGGCGGTCGAGACGGACCATGCCCCCGTCGACGCCTTCCTTGACGAGCATCTCCATCATGCGATCGCCGTCGTCGCCCATGTCCTTGAACTCGGCGAAGCCCACGATGAACGCCCGACTCATGCCGGTCTCCTCGTCGAGATCGCCGTAGATGGCGACGCCCATCGACCGCGGGAGCTCGGGCTCGCTCTCGATGCCCTCGTCGCGGAGGCTCTCCATCATCATGTCGATGCCGTCGGTGAACGACTCGCCCACGAGGTCCTGCACCGCCTCGGTTCGCCAGAGGCCCGCGAGCGGGGTCTGCTCGAAGTGCCGGCAGGTGGCGTCCATGTCGTCCGCACCGATCACGAGGAAGGTGCTCTCCGGGGCGAGGTCGGTGATCCGCAGCGGATCGTCCGCGACCGCCGGGGCGCCGAGAAGGGTGGCGAGTCCGAGCGAGAGAATCGAGGTTCGAAGCTTCATGTCAGGGTCCTTGGCGTGATTGGCTGCGGCTGGCGACCGCTTGTTCGGTGAGGTGGACGTCGGCTTTCAGCCGCCGGTCGCGTCGTCGAGGATCGAGGGACCGCCCGGGAGTCGCCGGGTCGGGGGTTCGTGGTAGATGTGGCCGCTGTTCGGATTCGAGCGGTCGTAGGCGAAGGCCTCGCGGTTCCGCACGAAGTCCTTGACATACCGGGCCGGGATGGCGAAGCCGAGCGCCTCCCCCCCGAGGATGCCCATGTTGGTGATGCCGATGACCTCGCCCCGGGTGTTGAACAGCGGGCCACCGCTGTTGCCGGGATTGATCGGCGTGTCGGTCTGGATGTAGGTCAGCCCGTTGAAGTTCCGCTGCGTCGTGGAGACGACCCCCTGGGTGAGCGTCCGCTCGAGTCCGAGGGGATTGCCGATCGCGAACACCGGCTGGCCGATCTCGAGCTTCTCGAGGTCCTGGATCGGCGCGAAGTCGAACGGTCGGCCGTCGGGATGCTCGATGCGGACGAGCGCGAGGTCGAGGTGGTTGTTCACCGCGATGAGCTCGACGTCGTCGATGTCGGTCCGCCGCAGCGTCCCATCCTCCTGCGGGAACCACACCGTGGCCCGAAGGGCGGTCTCCCGCTGAACCACGTGGGCGTTCGTGATGGCGTGGCCGCTCGGGGAGATGATGACCCCCGAACCCAGCCCGCTCGGGGTGGAGACCTTGATCACCGCCGGGCCGATCAGTCGCGCATGCTCCTTGGGGCTGCGCTCGACCGGATCCACCGCGACCGAGTACAGCGTCCTCGAGTCGACCGTCACCGGGCCCGTGTCGTCGCCCGCGACGATCTCGTCGACCTGGTCGAGGTCGAAACGGACGACGGTCGGGCCGACGTCGATCCAGACGCCCCGGTCGTCCCGCTTGACGATCTCCCCCCGGACCTCCCCGCCGTCCTTGAGGACGATTCGATCGAGGTCACCTCCGTGCGCATGGAGATCGAGAAGACCCGCGAACAGGATCGTGGCGAGGACGGGGAGGAATCGTCGGACTCGGTGCTTCATGCGGTTGGCTCCATCGAGGCGGTTACTATATCCCGCCTCTACCGGCCCTCCCTCGATCCGGCCATTCGCCGCGGAGAATCCCATGTCCAACCGTCCGTTTTCGTCGATCCGACCGGTCCTCGCCCTGGCCTGCGGACTCCTCCTGCCCGCGACGCTCGTCGCCGCGCAGGACGCCGAGACGGCCGGCCACTTCGGATTCGACCGGCTCGAGGCCATCCCGGTCGGGCCGGGCGTCGGCCCCATCCTCGCCCGCGACGTCGACGGCGACGGCCACGTCGACCTCGTGGTGGGGAACAACCACAAGAGTCGCATCGAGGTCCTCCGACAGCGGCCGGACGCCACGCCCGGGGAGACGCGGCCCGCGAGCCGCGTCAACGAACTCCCCGAGCACTGGCGATTCGAGCGGATCGAAGTGCCGGTGTCGGTCGAGATCGCCGACGTGGACATCGCCGACGTCGACGACGACGGCATGCTCGATCTCGTGCTTGCCGGGCGACCGGGCACGATCCAGGTCTTCCGGCAGGATGCCCCCGGCTCGTTCCAGCCGCTTCGGCGCCATCGCGTCCGCGGGCTCTCCCCGACGCGCGACGGACTCGTGGTCGCCGACCTCGCAGGCACCGACGGCCCGCTCGAGGTCGCCTCGCTCGCGGAGGGCCGGATCAACGTCTGGCCGCTCGAAGCGGACGGCCGCATGCTTCCCCCCATCGAGCTTTCGGCGGGCGAGGATCGGGTGATCGCGATGCTCGTGGACGACTACGACGGCGACGGACTGCAGGACATCGCGGGCGTCGTCACCTCCGACGATTCCCCCCTTCGCGTCTGGCTCGCCAGCCGGCAGGACGGCGTGAAGAGCTTCGGGCCGCAACTCCGCTTCGAGGCGCCGCCGCTCGTCGAGGCGGCGGCCGTCCGGATGCCGGGCGAGGAGGCCGCGAGGATGGCGATCATCGAGCGGCCGACCCGCCGCGTGGTGATCCAGCAGCTCCAGTCGGACGTCGGCGACGGCGCCCCGCCCACCTTCGAGATGTTCGGCTTCCCCGACCCCGGCCAGCGTTCGCGCGATCTCGTCGTCGTCGACCTCGACGGCGACGGCCTGCTGGACGTGCTCGGAACCGATCGCGACCGGAACGCGGTGGCCTCCTGGCGGCAGGTGCCGGGCCGTGGCCTCTCCGGGATGCGGTCCGACGCCACCTTCGCCCAGCCCGATGCCATCGAGGCCGCCGACGTCGACGGCGACGGCAACGCGGAGGTGTTCGTCCTGAGCGCCGAGGAGGGCGTCGTCGGCATGGCCCGGGTGGAGGATGGCCGCGTCGGATTCCCGGAACCCATGGCCCTTCCCTCCGGACACGAGCCACAGGGCATGCGCCTCGTCGAGACCGCGCAGGGTCCCGTGCTCGCCGTCGTCTCCAAGGTCGATCGCGGCTTCGCGGTGGACCTCCTCCCCGTGACCGGGGTCGAGCCCGGGACGGAGACTCGTTCGATCGACCTCGGCCGAGCGACGCGCGGTCCCGACTCGATGCTCGACATCGATGCGGACCAGGACGGCGTCATGGACCTGCTCCTCTTCACCGAGGATCGACCCATGACCGTCCTCCGAGGCACCTCCGAGGGCTTCGAGGTCCTCGACAAGGACGCCATGCCCCAGTTCGGGCTCGTCAGCGCCGCCTCGGCGGACAACACCGGACGATTCGACATCGACGGCGATGGAGCCGAGGAACTGCTGGTCGCCGACCGGAACTACGTTCGCGGCGTGCGTCTCGACCCCGAACGGGGCTGGCGGGTCGTCGACCAGTTGAACGCGGACGGCACCTCGAAGCTCGTCACCGTGACGGTGCTCGGGGACCGGATCGTCGCGGCCGACCGCGAGGGTGGCCGCCTCCTGCTCTTCGAACGGTCCGGCGACGGCTGGGCGCCGAACGAGGAGATCCCCATCCAGGGACTGTCCGCGGAGTCGCTCCGCCAGGGTTCGTTCCAGGGAGGCGACGGCGACACCGCCGCGACCAACGACCTCCTGCTCGTCGGACGCGACGCCTTCGCGATCATCGGCATGGAAGGCGAGCGACCGGGCCTCGTCGAGACCGCGAGCTGGCGCCCCGACGACAACCGAACCGTCCCCCACGAGATCGGCCTCGGCGATCTCAACGGCGACGACCACCTCGACCTGGTCACCCTCGACGCGGGGCGGCAGGCCGTCCAGATCCTCAGCTTCAGCGATCTCGGACGACTCGTCCCGATGGCCGAGTTCAAGGTCTTCGAGTCGAAGATCTTCTCCGGCGGGGAGCCGCGGGAGTACGAACCGAGGGAGGTCCTCGTCGCGGACGTCACCGGCGACGGTGCAGAGGACCTCGTCCTCGTCGCCCACGACCGGATCCTCGTCTATCCGCAGTCGCGAATCGGCGAGGACGGCTGAACCCGGGCCCCGTCCCCCGCCGAAGGGCATCCCATCTTCACGATTTCCTCATTCCTGGCGGGTTGAAGCAGCCGGCCGAAGCGACTTTGATTCACCCATGAGCATGCAGGATCGACGCACCTTCCTTCGAGGACTCGCCGCGACCGCGGCCGGCTTCGGCGGGCTCGGCCGCGCCGCCGCCGCCGGACTGCTCGACGAGCCGCCGGCACACGCCTACGGAAGGCTCGTCGCGGATCCCGACGGCATCCTCGACCTGCCCCCGGGCTTCAGCTACCGGATCATCTCCCGGTGGGGAGAGGAGATGGACGACGGGCTGCTCGTCCCCGGGTTGCACGACGGCATGGCCGCCTTCGACGGCGGCGGCGGACGCGTCGTGCTCGTCCGGAACCACGAGATCGGCATCGACTCGGATCCGCGACTCGGCGCCTTCGGCCAGGATCTCGCGCGTCTCCCCCGAGTCGACCCCGCCATGCTGTACGACGTCGGACGGCAGGGAGTCCCCGCCCTGGGCGGCACGACGACCGTGGTCTACGACCCGTCGAGCGGCGAGGTCGTGCGGCACTTCCTGTCGATCGCGGGCACGGGTCGCAACTGTGCCGGCGGCCGGACGCCCTGGAACACCTGGGTGACCTGCGAGGAGTGGACGCAGCGGGCGAACGATCGATGCGCCGCCGATCACGGCTGGTGCTTCGAGGTCCCCGCATCGAGTCGCCCCCACCTGACGCCACCCCGGCCGCTCAAGGCGATGGGACGCTTCAATCACGAAGCCGTCGCCGTGGCCCCGGACGGGCGCTGCGTCTACCTCACCGAGGACCGCAACGACGGCGTCCTCTACCGATTCGTGCCGAACGAACCCGGTCGACTCGCGGCCGGCGGTCGACTCCAGGCGATGGTGGTCGAGGGAGCGCCGTCGCTCGACACCCGCAACTGGATCGATCCCGCCACCGAGTCGCCCGCGGTCGAGACCGATCGCCGGATGACCGTCCGCTGGATCGACCTCGACGACCCCGAGGCGCCGGCGGACGACCTCCGCTTCCGGGCGTTCGACGCCGGGGCGGCGCGGTTCGCCCGAGGCGAAGGCATCTGGACCGGGACCGACGCGGTCCACTTCGGCTGCACCACCGGGGGCGCCGCCCGGAAGGGCCAGATCTTCACCTACCGCCCATCCCCCTCGGAGGGTCTTCCGGCGGAACGGGAGGCCCCCGGGTCGCTCGAGCTCTTCGTGGAGGCGGAGGAGGGCGGCATCCTCACCAACGCGGACAATCTCACGGTCGCCCCGTCGGGGGATCTCTTCGTCTGCGAGGACGGCCCGGACACGGACGGCATCGTGAGGATCCGCCCCGACGGATCCCTCGAGCGGTTCGCCATGAATCGAGTGAGTTCGAGCGAGCTGGCGGGCGTCTGCTTCGCCCCGTCCGGAGGGACGATGTTCGTCAACATCCAGAAGCAGGGAATGACGCTCGCGATCGACGGGCCCTGGCCCGCCGAGGCCTGAGTCGACCCCCGGGACGGATCGGCGTCAGAACGGACCGGCCTCGGCCATCATCATGATGACCACGAAGCCGATGATCGCGGCGAGTCCGAACACGCCACCCACGACGACGAGGCCGAGCCACGCGATCTGTGGTCCTCCACTCGACAAGACAGCCACGCCGGCCGCGATCAGGACGGCGCCGATGGCGAGAAGCACGAACGGGATGGCGAGCGTCACGAGGAACTTCAGGAAGGACCTGCCGTCCTCCTTGTCGAACAACCCCATCAGCGATCGTCGAGGGCCACGTACGGCACCTCGTGCGGTCCGACGTAGGCCGCCCCCGGACGGATCAGCTTGTTGTCCTTCAGGTACTCGATGCAGTGGCCGGTCCAGCCGCTCATGCGGCTGAGGGCGAACATCGGGGTGAAGAGATCGAGATCGAGGCCCAGGGACCAGTAGGTGGTCGCCGAGTAGAAGTCGACGTTGGGGAAGATGCCCTTGGCGGCGACCGCCTCGTTCATGATCTCCTCGATCCGCTTGCTCATCTCGTACAGCGGCAGGTTTCCGGTGTCCCGAGCGAGGCCCTCGGCGAAGGTCTTGAGATACGTGGCTCGCGGGTCGTACGCCTTGTAGACGCGGTGACCGAAGCCCATGATCTTCTCCTTGCGCTCGAGCTTGCCCTTCATGAACTCGTCGACCTTCGACATGTCGCCGATCTCGTTGAGCATGACCATCACACCTTCGTTGGCACCGCCGTGGAGCGGGCCGCGAAGCGCGCCGACCGCAGCGGAACAGGCCGAGTAGAGATCGCTCAGGGTCGAGATCACGACCAGCGAGGTGAAGGTCGAGGCATTGAAGCCGTGGTCGGCATGAAGCACCAGGCAGACGTCGAGGGCTCGGACCATGGTCTCGGTCGGCTCCTCGCCACGAAGCATCCAGAGGAAGTTCGATGCGATGGAACGGTTCGAATCCGGAGCGATGATCTCCTTGCCCTTGCGATGACGATC
>JAYZBK010000018.1:0-20911 GCA_036339295.1 Planctomycetota bacterium | reverse complement strand
TGCGAAGGCGGTCGAGCCCGGCCCGCCCGACCTCGTCGGTTCGACGACGGCCGGAATCGAGGCGGGCGAGACCGCCGCCTGGTTCGTGGACGATGCCGAGGCGTCGGGCCTCGACTTCGAGCTCGAGACCCGGCTGGGTTCCGGGCCCATGCTTCCGGAAATCGTCAGCGGTGGGGGCGCGGCGGCCGACTTCGACGGCGACGGCCGCCTCGACCTGTATCTCGTGCAGGGAACCGGGGCCGGCGGGAATCGGCTCTTCCGCAATCTCGACGGCCGGCGATTCGAGGACGTCACGGACCGCGGCGAGGCCTCCGATGCCGGGCGCTTCGGGATGGGGGTCGTGTCCGGGGACTACGACGGCGACGGCGACATCGATCTCTACGTCTCCAACCTCGGACGGGACACGCTCCTGCGGAACGACGGCGACTTTCGATTCACGGACGTCACCGACGCGGCGGGGCTCGGCGACGAGGGATTCGCGGCCAGCGCGACGTTCTTCGACGGCGACCTCGACGGCGACCTCGATCTCTTCGTGACCCGCTACGTCGACTGGGACCCCGCGGAGGAGATGGACTGCCGACAGCCCTCGGGGGCGCCCGACTACTGCGCGCCCGCCCAGTACGACCGGCCGACCACGGATCTCCTCTATCGCAACGAGGGCGACGGTCGCTTCGTCGACGTCTCCGAGGAGAGCGGCATCGCGGGATCGGTCGGCACCGGCCTCGGGGTCGCGTTCCTCAAGGCGAACGACGACGACCTTCCCGACCTCTTCGTCGCCAACGACGGGATGCCCGATCACCTCTGGATCAATCGAGGCGGACTCCGGTTCAGCGAGGAGGCGGTTCGCTCGGGCTGCGACCGGGACCTGAGCGGGGTCGCCAAGGCCGGGATGGGGGTCGCGATCGAGGATGTCGACGACGACGGCGACTGGGACATCCTCGTGTGCAACCTCGGGGGCGAGACCGACTCCCTGCACCTGAACGAGGGCGGGCGATTCGTCGACGGGACCGCGCGGTCGGGGCTCGGCGCCGCGACCCGTCGATACACGAGATTCGGTCTCGGGCTCGTCGACTTCGATCGCGACGGTCGTCTCGACCTGTTCGCGGCGAACGGTCGCGTGGGAGTGGGGGGCACGGTCCACGATCCCGCCGATCCGTACGCGGAACCCGACCTGCTCCTGCTGGGGGACGACCGTGGGCGGTTCGGCCGGGTCTCGACCGCGGGGCCGGCGATCCGCGAGGCCCGCACCAGCCGGGGCGCCGTCTTCGGCGACTTCGACGACGACGGCGGCGTCGACATCGTCGTGATCGACCGGGAGGCCCCGGTCCGCCTCCTCCGGAACACGGTGCCCGCCGACGATGCCTGGGCGATCTTCGATGTCCGCGGTCCGTCCGGGGGACCCGCGATCGGGGCCGAGGTCGTGGCCGAACTCGGCGATCGCACCCTCCGTCGCACCATCCGATCCGACGGCAGCTACCTGTCCTCCCGCGATCCGAGGGCACATTTCGGGCTGGGAGGGCTCGAGGCGATCCCCGCGGTGACGATCCGGTGGCCGGACGGCGAGGTGGTTCGACTCCTCGACCAGCCCGTTCGAGGCGTCGTCCGCGTGGACCACCCCGGCGAGGTGATCGGTGAACCGGTTGGAGCGGACCCGCGGAAGGACCGATGAACCCTTTCATGGACTTCCGCTCCCGCACCAGGTCCGGCCGAGCACTTGGGTGGCGTCGCCACGTCCCCTTCGGGGCACTCGTCGGCATGCTCGTGGGGACCGTCGGACTGCTTCATGCCTGCGACCGCGGGCCGGCCGCGCCGCGGCCGGCGGATCCCGAGAACGGTGATCCCTTCGTGATGGACGTCATGACCAGGACGGCGGACGCCGTCGAGCGTGCCCCGAGGAATCCCGTCGGCTGGGCGACGCTCGGCGAGATCCATCATGCCCACCTGGCGTACGGGCCGGCCCTCGAGGCGTACGACGTCTCCGTCGGTCTCGACTCCTCGAATCCACGGGTCCTGTACGCCCGGGCGCTCTGTCGGAAGGAGCTGGGCGACGATGCGGGGGGGCTCGAGGATCTTCGGGCGGCGATGGAGCTCGACCGCGCGACGCCGCACCTGCGGTGGCGGGCCGCGCTCTGGGCGATCGAGTCCGGGGACCTCGACACCGCCGAGCGGTGGGCGACCGACGCGTTCAAGCTTTCGAGGGGTGATCGGGATTCCCGACGCGTCCTCGCTCGCGTCAACCTCCAGGCCGGACGTCCGACGGAGGCGATCGAACTGCTCGTCCCGATCGTGCGGAAGCGGCCGAACGATCGGGAGGTGTGGGCGATCCTCGCCCAGGCACATCGGTCCGCGGGCGACCTCGAGGAGGCCGTTCGGACGTCGGCGCTCGCCGGCGCCCCGCGGCCCATGTACACCGACGATTGGAACAACGCGATCGCGACCCGCCGGACCGACCGGGCGTGGTGGATGCGCCGGGCCCAACGGGCCGCGAATGGAGGCGACCCCGCGAACGGTCGAGTGATCCTGGATTCGGTGCTCGCGAAGTGGTACCCCGGCGATCGGGAGACGGAGTTCACCCGCGGCGTCATCCTCGTCGCGGAAGGCGACCTGGACGAGGCCTCGGCGGTCTTCGGCTCGCTGGTCGAGGCGCATCCCGACTGGGCGGCCGCCAGGAGCCGCCTCGCCGCGGTGGAGATGCAGCAGGCCGGTCGACTGGCGGAGGGCTCCCCCGACCGGGTCGCGCTGGTCTCCGATGCGATCGGGCACCTCTCCCGGGCCTGCGAGATCGAACCCGAGCAGGCCGGTTCGGTCCAGCTGCTGGTCTCGGCGCTTGCGCAGTCGGCGGAGCTCGAACGAGCGATCGAACTGCAGCAGGGCCTCGTCCGGATGGAGACGTGGCAGCTCGGCCATCGGATCGCCATCGCCGGACTCCAGAGGACCCTGGGTGATCCGACCGCGGCGATCGAGACGATCGAGGAGGCCCGGACGGTCTTCGGTTCGATCCCCCGGCTGGACGTCGAGTCGGCTCGATGCCTTCTCGAGCTCGGTCGGGTGGACGAGGCATCCTCGCTCGTCGATCGGGCCGAGGCGAATGCCGGCAGGGAGCTCCCCGGGGTCGGCGAGCTGCGGCGTCGGCTCGAGGCGGAGGCTCGACCGTGAGATCGATGTCGCGGGCGTCGGTGGTGCGGAGGATCCTGTTCCTGCCGGTGCTCCTGTCCGGACCGGTCCTCTCCTCGGGCTGCGGCCCGGGATCCGACGGCGACGCGTCGGACCAGGCCGAGTCGGCACGAGGCGGCGAGGACTGGTTTCGCGAGGAGGCGTCGACCCGTGGCGTCGACTTCGTGCTCTCGACCGGGATGAGCGAGCAGCCGTGGGCGCCGGAGATCATCGTGGGTGGAGGTGCCGCGCTCGACTTCGACGACGACGGCCTGCTCGACCTGTACCTCCTCCAGTCCTCGGGCGCCGGAGGAAACCGGCTCTTCCGGAACCTGGGCGATGGCCGCTTCGAGGACGTCACCGAGTCGTCGAACACGGGGCACGAGGGATACGGCTCGGGCGTCGCGACGGGGGACTACGACGGTGATGGCGACGTCGACCTGTTCGTCACCAATCTCGGACCGGACGTCCTTCTTCGAAACGAGGGCGACGGCTCGTTCCGCGACGTGACCGTGGAGGCGGGGCTGGGGGACGATGGCTGGGGCGCCAGCGCCGGCTTCCTCGACATCGACGACGACGGGGATCTCGATCTCTACGTGACCCGGTACCTCGACTGGAGCCCCGAGCGGGAGAAGCCGTGCCTGAGCGCGGACGGACTTCCCGACTACTGCCATCCGGAGAGTTTCGCGGCGGAGTCGGCCGACCTGCTCTACCGAAACGAGGGCGACGGCCGGTTCACGGACATCTCGGAATCGAGCGGCATCTCGTCCGTGCGCGGGAACGGACTCGGGGTGGCCGCCGCCGACTTCGACGGCGACGGGCGGGTCGACGTCTTCGTCGCGAACGACAAGAACCCCGACCGGCTCTGGCGGAACCTCGGTGGTGGCCGGTTCGAGGAGGCCGCCTTTCGAATGGGATGCGACCGTGACCTGACGGCGATCCCCAAGGCGGGCATGGGAGTCTCGGTCGAGGACGTCGACGACGACGGCGATCCCGACCTGATCGTCTGCAACGTCGAGGGCGAGACCGACTCCTTCTACGTGAACGAAGGCGGGCGATTCGTGGACAACACGAATCCCGCCGGGATCGGGTCCCCGAGTCGGCGGTACACCCGGTTCGGACTGGGTTTCGTCGACTTCGACAACGACGGCGTGCTCGACTACTTCGCGGCCAACGGAGCGGTCACGGCGAACGTCGCCGCGGCGGCGGGAACGGACCGGTACGTCCAGGACGACCTCCTGATGCGCGGGCTCCCCGGCAGGCTCCGGTTCGAGGAGGTCGCCCCGCCGGGCGGCGTGACCGGCCTCCCGCCGGCCACGAGCCGCGGCGCCATCTTCGGCGACTTCGACAACGATGGCGGCATGGACATCGGCGTGGTCAACCGGGACGCCGGATTCCGCCTGCTGATGAACGCGGTCCCCGACCGCGGTCGCTGGGCGATCTTCGACGTCCGGGACGACCGCGGCGCGCCGGCGATCGGCGCCATGGTCCGCGTCGACATCGGGGTCCGGACGCTCACCCGGTTCGTTCGGAGCGATGCCAGCTACATGACGGCGAACGATGCGCGAGTCCACGTCGGGCTGGGCGATCTCGAGCGGATCCCCAGGGTCACGGTCAGATGGCGCGACGGCCGGGAGATGGAGCTGGCGGGCCTCGAGGCCGATTCCATCCACCGGATCGAGCCGAAGGACTGAGTCCGTCGGCCGGTGCCCTCGAGAGGGCTCACGCCGCCCGGCGGCGATCCAGCTCGCTCTCCACGATCTCGGCGACCTTCGACGAGGTCAGGCGACACCCGATGACGGTCGCTTCGGGAAGCGACTGCAGCAGCGGGTCGATCTCGCTCGCCGAGACCGCCACGAGCACCACGCCGGTCTCGACGAGATCGCAGGCGGTCCGGATCGCCGTGACCGGGTCGCCCGGGTTCCCGTCGGCGTCGGCCCCGCCGTCGGAGGCACCGTCGAGCGTGAAGACGATCGTCCGGGGGCTCGCCTTGATCGATCGATGCCCGCGGGCGACGAGTCGAACCTCGACGAGGCTGATCACCGAGGGCGAGTCCTCGACGACGAGGACCGAGATCCCCGAGGTCGAGGGGCCGGACGGCGATGTGTTCCGCTGGTCTTCCATGACGGTTCCTTCGATCCGGCGGCTCACCGGATTCCCCGACGGGGAGAACACCCCCCCAAGGGTCATCGGTCGGAACGGCCGGTCGAATCAGGGGACCCCGGCCGATCGGGGCCGCGCGACCTCCGATCGCCCGGTCGATGCGGCCTGGAGGGGCTCTCCCCGTCCCCTCGACGAAGGTCTCCATCGGGACGTCGTCCGGGGACGTCGACCTCGGGATAGCCCGCACGTTCGAAGACCGTGTCCGGGAGGGGCTCCTCGGAGGCGAGCGCGATCTCGAGGTCGAACTGGTCGGGCTTCCCGGGCTTCCGGATCCCCTCCAGCCGGACGAGGACGATCTGCTCCGTCGAGTCGTCGACCCAGATCTCGATGGACTCCGGCAGGCCCTCCTGCCAGGAGTGAGGGTGGGCGTGAGGGTGGGCGTGGGCACGCGGGCCCGGGCCCCGGCGGGATCGATCCGCATCGGGCTCGCCGTCGTTCGTCGTCCGAGTGGCGAGGAAGCTGACCGTCGCGACGCCGTCGTCGACGAGCCGTGGTTCCGACACCTCGTAGTGCCGGTCGATGCGGGTGAGAAGGTCGCCGACGTCGAGGGTCGCCATGTCGAGGAGCCTCGACGGACGATGCCATCGCTCCAGCGACCGGTCCGACCTCAGGCGGCTCGCATCCTCGACCCGGAAGTTGTTCCAGCGGCCCTCGGCATCCGTTCCATGCGCGAACACCAGGTCGTTCGGCCCCGCGACCTCGAGGGTCCAGAGGTCGCCTCGGGTGAAGAGCCGGGCTCCGTCGAGCCTCGCCAGTCGGTCCCGCCCTCGCTTCGCGCCGCGGGCGGGTGCCGATGCTTCCGAGCGGGGCCGCCTCGGATCGCGGTCCGCGCGTCGCGGCGGGGGAGCCGTCTCGAGGCTCGTGTCCTCGTCGGACGAGGTCCGCGTGACGGTGATCGCGAACGTCCGATCGGCCTCGACCAGCCGGACCACCGCTCGCTCCAGCAGCGACGCCTGTGCGGGCAACGGTCGCGTGACGACGACCATCATGGTGGTCGCGATCACCAGGAGGACCGCGGCGGCGACCGCTCGGCCCGGGGCGACCAGACGGGGGAATCGCAGGCGGCGTCGGTCGTCGCGCGGCCGGCGGGACGATGCCTCGGCCGAGACGCGGGCCATGACGGCGGCGACGCGGCGATCGAGGTCCTCCCGTCGATCGGAGGCCCGCGCCTCGAGAAGCGCATCCATCAGGAGGTCGTCGCCGAGGCGGCGTCGATTCGAATCGTCGGAGGATTCGCCGGGTTCACGGTCGTGGTGCATGGTCGTCTTCGATGCGTCGCCGTCTCATCCCGTCGGGATGGGATCGAGGACGCCCTTTCGCTGGAGGCACTCGGAGATCAGGAGGCGGGTTCGCTGGAGTCGCTTCTTCACCGTCTCCCGGTGGAGGTCCACTCGATCGGCGATGCGTTCGGTGGTCAGCTCCTCGGAGTAGAAGAGCTGGAGCATCGTTCGGGAATCCTCGGGAAGGTCGGCGAGGTAGGTCTCGAGCGCCTCCAGCTTCTCCTCCCAGGTGTCGCCCGCCCGCCGGCCGATCTGGTCGAGCCGGGCGTCGAGATGGGCGATCACCGATTCCTCGCACTGGATGGGAAGTCGCTTCGTCCGGCGGTAGTAGGCGAGGACGTGGTTCCGGGCGATGCCCCGCAGCCAGGGTCCGAAGGGACGATCGTGGTCGAAGCGATCGAGGTTCCTCCAGGCGGTGACGAACGCCTCCTGCTGGAGATCCTCGATCGCGGCGGGATCCTTCACGAGAGCTCGAAGGAACGCCAGGAGCATGGGCGTGTGTTCCCGGACGAGGATCTCGAAGGCTGCGTGTTGTCTGTCCACGTGGTCGATGGCATCGCTCCCGGGCCTCGGGGGTCCTTCGTCCGAACGAGGCCGGCGGGGACGCGATTTCCGCAATTCGTCCCGACCGATACGATTCCATCATGGATACCGACCCCCAGCGACCGTTCCACGCCACCACCATCGCCTGCGTCCGCGATCGCGACTCCGTCGCGATGGCCGGTGACGGCCAGGTGACCCTCGGGGCGGCCGTCGCCAAGTCGTCGGCCTGCAAGGTCCGGCGGCTCCCCTCGCTGGGCCGGGATCGGGCCGGCGTCCTGCTCGGATTCGCGGGTGGGGCGGCCGATGCGTTTGCGTTGATGGAGCGGTTCGAGGCGAAGCTCAAGGCCACGCCGACGAACCTCCTTCGTGCGACCACGGAGCTGGCCCGGGACTGGCGGGTCGATCGGGCCCTTCGCCGCCTCGAGGCGATGATGATCGTGGCCGACGCCGGCACCACGCTTCTCGTGAGCGGGCAGGGCGACCTGATCGAGCCGGACGACGGCCTCGTCGCGATCGGGTCGGGTGGGCATCACGCCCTCGCGGCGGCGAGGGCGCTCTCGCGGCACACCGAACTCCCCGCCGAACGGATCGCCACGGAGTCCCTGCTGATCGCCTCCGAGATCTGCGTCTACACCAACGACCACATCACGACCGAGGTGATCGGGGGCGGTGACTGATCAGGCTTCGTCGTCGCGCCTCTCGCCCGTCCGGCGGTACTCGGCCCGCCGCGCCGCGTACTCGGAGGGCGAGACCGGAAGATCGAGCTCGCGACCTTCTCGATGCTGCTGGTGGAGCTTCCTGAGGAACGGGACGCACCACTGGCATCCCGTTCCGGCACCGAGACAGTCGGCGATCCGACTGGCGACGGGCGGGTCCTCGCGAGCGACGAACGTTCGGATCTTCCGCAGGCTCACCCGGAAGCAGAGGCAGACGTGATCATCGGGATCCATGGCGGGCTCAGGGGTTCCCGCCGTCGGGCTTCGCTTCCTTCGCGGGCTCGTGGTCCCCGAGGCTCTTGAACTCGACGCTCCACGGGAACTCGACCCCCGCCGCGATGAACGGGGGATTGTCGAACGGGCCGACCTCGGTCCGTTGGGGGTTGGAGCGCATCCGCGGCACGAAGACGCCCTTGAAGACGAAGATGGGAGGGGCGTCCTGGCTGCGGAGTCCGGCCCGGCGGATCTTGTCGAGCACTCGTGGCGTGGTCACGACGGAGAATGGCTTCCCGGCGGCTTCGCCGGCCTTCGGATTCCATGGGGTGAGTTCGAGTCGTGCCTCGGTCGCGCTGATGCGGTTCGCGGTCTCGATCACCACCGGCCATTCCACCGGCTCTCGAAGCACTCGATTGGCCGAGCCGATCCACTTCCTCAATGCTCGCTCGAATCGGGTCCGCGCAGCGGTGTCGCCGGGGGCACCGGCTTCGGGGATCTGTCCGTCCTCGACGGCCTTCGCGTACAGGTCCCGCGCCTTGCGCACCATGCCTGCCGGGCTCGAGTCGAGGATCTCGATCGCCTGGGGAGGTGAGGGCGGCGTGCTCCCCCCGGCTCCGTTTCGCAGCGACTTCACCTCGGCCTCGAGGGACTCGATCTTCTTCATGGCCGCCGCGAGGGCCGCCTCGAGATCCGAGATCCTCGTCCGCAGCTGCTCGTTCTCGCGGCCGAGTTCCAATTCACGATCCTGGGCGGCGGTCGCGGCCATCCAGCAGTTCGGGGCGGCGATCAGCAACCCGAAGGCGAGCAGGATCGCGGTCTTGTCGAGTCGTCGAAGATCGGTCATGTCGTTGGCTCCCGGTCGAGGGGTATACGACCATCTCTGGGATCGGTTCAACGGTTGTCCCGCCTTCATCGGGCGACCGGCAAGGCTGGAAACCGGTGGCCGGCGGGGAGGCGTGGTTCGACCTCGCCGGGTGGGAACAGGCGTTTTCGGTCGCTCGGAGGGTACTATGAGACGAGGACCATCAGGAGCCACGTCATGAGTCGACTCGACATGCTGATCAGGACCGCCGGCCGCAAGCTGGCGATCGCGAGGTTCCTCGAGTCGCTGGCGTGGACGAGCGTGCTCGGGCTTGGTGGCCTCCTGGTCTGGTCGGTGCTGGCGAAGTCCATTCCGATGCTTGCCGGCCCCTGGTGGGTCCCGGCTTCGGTGGCGGCCGGGCTGGTCCTCGCGGCCTCGTTCCTCCTGGGCTGGGGCGCCGGCCGTGACCGGGTCTCCATCGCCGTGGCGATCGACACGCGTCTCGGGCTCGACGACCGACTCTCCACCGCGGTCCAGCTGGTCGATCGCGACGATGCGTTCGCGGCCGCCGCGATCGAGGACGCCAATCGGGTCGCGGCCGACCCGGAGACGGCGGCGCGACTTCGCGAGGCGTTCCAGCCGAGACCGCCACACGGCTGGTGGGTCGGCTCGGTGCTCCTCCTGGCGGTCGTCGGGGTCTGGACGGTCGTTCCGCAGGCCGACGTCTTCCGTCGAGCGGCCGACGAGGATGGAACGGCCGTCGCCGCGGCTCGCCAGCAGGCCGAGACGGAGGTCCGCGAGATCATCGCCTCGATCGAACCCGACGGACAGGGCGAGCTCGCCCCCGAGATCCAGGAGGCGTTGTCCGAGCTCGCCGACGCCGACCTCGCGGCCCGGGACGACGAGGAGTTCACTCCCGACGATGTGCGACGGGAGGCGCTCCGCAGGGTCGGTGCCTTCGAACAGAAGATGGAGGAACTCCTCGAAGGGGAGGAGGCGATGCGAGACCAGACCCTGCGGGACGACCTCGCGTCGCTCGACGCGGGCGAGCTCTCGGACGCCGACGCCGAGGCGCTGGCGGAGGCGCTCGAGGAGGGGGACTTCGGCGCGGCGAAGGACGCGTTCGAGAAGATGGCCGAGCGGATCCAGTCCGGCGACATGAGCCAGGACGAGCGGGACAAGCTCGAAGCGGATCTCGAGGCCCTTGCGAAGGAGATGGAGCGTCTTGCCGAGGAGGGCGCCTCGCTGGAGGAGGCGTTGCGACAGGCCGGACTGGATCCCGAGCTCGCGAGGAACCCCGAGGCCCTCGAGCAGGCCCTCGAGAACGCCAACCTGAGTGAAAGCGCGCGGGAGTCCATCGACCGCATGATGGACTCGCAGTCGGCCGCATCCGAGGCTCTTCAGAACCTCGCCCAGTCGATGCAGCAGATGGCGCAGCAGTGCGAGAACGGCCAGCAGGGCCAGCAGGGCCAGCAGGGCCAGCAAGGCCAGCAGGGCCAGCAGGGTCAGCAGTCCCAGCCCGGTGAGCAGGGGCAGCAGATGCTCAGCGAGTTGGAGGCTGCGCAGCAGATGCTCCAGCAGGCGCAGGCCGCGCAGGGCCAGTGCAGGAACGCCGGCCAGAAGATGGGCGGCGGGTTGTCCCAGTGGGCCAATTCCCTCCCCGATGCGGGCCAAGGCCAGGGCCAGGGCCAGGGGCAGGGTGGTGGCGGAGGCTTCGGGAATCGAGGCCAGGGAGGCGGCGGCGATGCACCGATCGCCCCGACGCCGTCCGGCACCGTGGACCAGCGCGAGAAGGTCGAGAATCGAGGCGGGGACATCATCGCTCGCGAGATGATCGAGGGCGAGGTCGTGGTCGGCGAATCGAAGGCGGCCTTGAGAAGGATCGCCGATCGAATCTCGAAGGGCGAGGAGGAGGGGATGTCGGAGGATCCCGTGCCGCCCCATCTCCGGGACGTCCATCGACACTACTTCGGTGAGGTGGAGAAGCGCATCCGAGCGGTGACCGAGGAGGCCCCATCGACGCCCAAGGAGGCGCCGAAGGAGGCCCCGAAGGCCGCGCCGTCCGAGTCCAAGCCGTCCACCAAGGAATGAGACCTCGCGTCCTCTCGATGCTCGTGCTCGCGCTGGCGGGCCTCGCCGGACCGATCGGCTGCGGGGAGCCCGACGGGCCGGTCGTGGTCGCCTACGTCTCGGCCGACCGGGCGGTGGCCCTGCCGGTCCTCGAGGCGTTCACCGAACGGACCGGGATCGAGGTGCTTCCCCTCTTCGACTCCGAGGCCACGAAGACCACCGGGCTCGCCAATCGCATTCGCCGCGAGCGGGATCGGGTCCGGGCCGATGTCTTCTGGAGCTCAGAGCCGATCGCGGTCGAGCAGCTGGCCGCGGAGGGACTGCTCATGTCGGCCGGACATCCCTCGCTCGTCGATCACCCCGAGCAGTGGCGACGTTCGGACGACCGATGGTTCGCGTTCGCCGGTCGGGCGCGGGTGCTCGTGGTCGATCCATCGCGACTCGCCGCGGACGAACGACCGACCTCGTGGCTGGATCTCGCCGATCCACGCTGGCGTGACGAGATCGCGATGGCCGACCCCCGATTCGGCACGACGCGAGGTCATGTCGGCGCCCTGGCGATCGCCGAAGGGATCGACTTCGAGGACTGGGCGGCAGCCTTGGCCAGGAATCGCGTCCGGATGCTCACCGGTGGCAATGCGGGGACCGTCGACGCGGTCGCGCGAGGCGAGGTGCTGCTCGGGCTCACCGACTCGGACGACGTGATCGCGGCCCGGCGTCGAGGCGTTCCCGTGGAGGCCATCGTTCCGCGGCATCTGCCCGACGGCGTTCCCGGGGGTGGCACGATGCTGGTCCCCAACGCCGCGGGCGTGGTGACCGGGGCCGCGAACCTCGAGGCGGCCAACGAGCTGGTGGCCTTCCTCGCCTCCGCGGAGGTGGAGCGGATCCTGCTCGCGACTCCCAGTGGGAACGTTCCGATCGCCCATCCCCTCGAAGCCGGGGAGCGTGACTCGGTTCCGGCGGACGTCATCATGGCCCCGGATCCGTGGTCCTATTCCGTGACCGAGGTCGCCGGTGCCGTGGACGGAGCGGTGGATCGCTTCATGGCGATCGTCTCCGAGGGCGCGGTCCGATGACGTCGATTCCGGGGTGTCGCGCCGTCTCGATCCTCGGTGGAATCGTCGTGGCCGCGATGCTCGTTCCCGTCGCTTCGGGACTGCTGCTTGGTCTTCTCGACCGGGATCCCGCCGACGCCGCCACCCTCGGCTTTCTTGGATCCGAGGTCGCGGTCGTGACCGTGGCCTGGGCATCGGCGATCGGTGTCCTCGCCGTCCTGGTCGGGCTCGGGCCGGCGGCCTCCCTCGCTCGATCCGGCGGAGGGCGTCTTCGAGCCCTCTTCGCAGCGGCCTGGCTTCTTCCCCTCTTCGTCTCGCCGGCGGTGTTCTTCGACGCGTGGTGGATCGAGGTCGGTCCCGACAGCTGGATCGGTCGGCGGGCCGCGGAGGAGGACGTGGTTCCCACGCTTCGTCGCGTCGTGCTCGTCCTGGGGCTGCTCGGCTTCGCGGTTCCCATCGCGACGTGGATGCTGGCCGCGTTGCGCGATCGCGGAGCCGATGATCGACGCAGGCTTCTTCGACTGGATCGTCCGAGCGTCGTCCGTCGGATCCGGATCGCGGCCCGGGGCGTGCTCTTCCCGGCCGTGGTGACGTGGCTGCTCGTGTCCACCCTGGTCGCGGGGCTGACCGTGCCCTTCGACCTCGCGCAGGTCAGGACGTGGGGATTCGAGCTGCGAACGCTCGACACGCGAGGGGCGTCGCCGGGCGCCCTCTTCCACGTCGGACTGCCGGGGATGCTCGCCTCCGTCGTCGCGGCGTTCGTCCTCGTCCGGTCGCTCCCGCTCGGCACGTCGGCCACGACCCGCCGTCGGTCGGAAGAGGCGGGCGGTGGATTCCGGGCCACGGACCTCCTCTCGACCGCCGCCTGGTCGCTCCTCGTCGGCATCCCCCTCGTCACCCTCTCGGTCAGGGCGCTCGACCAGGATCTCGCGACCGCGTGGTCGCTTCACAAGGTCGCCGCCCGGGGCACCCTGGTCCTCGCGATCGGTGGCGGAGTGCTCGGAGCGATCGTGGCGACCGCCTTCGCGACGTGGGTCGCCGGACGGCGGTCCGGGCGGATCCCGAGGCCGGTCCTCGTCCTTCTTCCGCCCCTGGCGCTCGTGGGCTTCATGCCGGCGACCCTCCTGGCCGTCGGCGTCGATTCCGCCTGGGCGATGGTGCCCGGGATCGATCGAGTGATCGACGGCCCCATCCCCACGATCCTGGCGGTCTCGTCGAGGACCATCGTGATCGCGGGGGTGCTGGGTTGCCTGATCGGGGCATCGGTCGGCCACCTTCCCCGGCTCGACGCGCCGCGGTCGATGCTCGACGCGGCCCGGGCCCTTCGTCCCCAGCTGGTCGCCGCCTCGGTGATCGGACTCTTCGTCGGGGGTACGCTCGCCGCGGGTGAGATCCCGGTCTCGGCTCGCGTCCGGCCGCCCGGCTTCTCCACCCTGACCGGGGCGCTGCTCGATGCCATGCACTACCAGTACGCCGACTCCGTCCTGCCGATCGTGGTGTTGCTCGTGATCGCCGCCGCGGTCTCCGCCGCGGTCGTCGTGCACTTCGCCGGGGCGGGACGCGCGCTCCGATCCGGGATCTGGATGCTGCCGGTCGCGCTCGCTCTCTTCGGGTGCGAGGATCGGGAGGCCGGTGGATTGCCCGGGCCGGTGCCCCACGACGTCGCGTTCGGGCGGCCCGGCAACATCGACGGCCGCTTCGACTACCCACGGGCGCTGGCCCTGGACGAGCGACGCCAGCGCGTCTACGTGGTGGACAAGAGCGCCCGCGTCCAGCGATTCTCCCTGGACGGGACCCTCGAGACCTGGTGGCGGATGCCGGCGTACGACAACGGCAAGCCCACCGGCATCTCGCTCGACGACGAGGGGCGCGTGCTGGTCGCCGACACCCACGAGCATCGGATCGCGATCTTCACCCCGGACGGTGACCTCCTCGAGACCCATGGCGGTATCGGCACGGCACCGGGGCAGTTCATCTACCCGACCGATGTCGCGCAGGGGCCGGACGGGACCTGGTTCGTCTCCGAGTACGGTGGCAACGATCGCATCCAGGTCTTCGACGAGGACTGGAATCCCATCGGCATCATCGGGGTCTTCGGGGAGGCGCCTCCCGACGAGGCCCCTCGGCCGGTTCCCCGGCTCGCGAGGCCCCCGTCGATCGACTGGGACGCCGCGGCGGGGGCGCTCGTCATCGCCGATGCCGTGAACCACCCCCTCGTCGTGACCGACCGGGAAGGAACGACGAGGCGAGTCCTCGGGGGTCCGGGGCTCGAGCCGGGCCGGCTGGGCTACCCCTACGACCTCGCGGTCGAGCCGGATGGGACGATCATGGTGATCGAGTTCGGCAACAACCGGGTCCAGAGATTGGACGCGGTGACCGGCGAGTCGCTCGGCATCTGGGGCGGTACCGGGATCGAGCCGGGTCGACTTCGATATCCGTGGGGCATCGACGCCGGCGAGCAGCGATTCGTCGTCCTCGACAGCGGCAACAGCAGGGTGCTGGTGGGTGAACGGCCCTAGGTCGGGGGTGCCCGTCCCTCCGGGAGCCTCGGGGGGGTACGCTTTGATGGGAAGCACCTCCGGGACGCGACGATGACCCTCCTCCTCATCTCCTTCGAGCATCCGATGCTGCTGCTGGTCGGCCTGCTCGCCGTCCCGATGATCCTGCTGGCCCGCATCGGCGCCGCCGGGCAGAGTCGCGGAAAGCTGATCGCCTCCCTGGTCGTGCGGACCGCGTTGCTCTCGCTGCTCGCGGTGGCCCTCGCCCGCCCGTCGCTGGTCGACGAGGGAGAGTCGCTCACGCTCATGGTCGTGGCGGACATGAGCCAGTCGATCCCCCAGAATCTCCAGCGGGAGAGTGCCGAGTTCCTCGAGAGGGTCGAACGGGCCAAGCGCAACGAGGACGATCGGATCGGGGTCGTGACGGTCGCGGAGCAGTCCGAGATCCGGCAGACCCCCGATCCCGACGCGAAGATCCTGCTCGACCACGCCGGCGATCCGGCCGCGACGAACCTCGCCGCGGCCGTGCGGACCGCGATCTCCCTGCTTCCCAACGACACGGCGAACCGGATCCTCCTGGTCAGCGACGGCAACGAGACCGAGGCGAGCGTCCTCGAGGCGATCGAACTCGCGACCGCCAACGACATCCCCGTCGACGTCCTCCCGATGACCTACGAGTACGACCGGGAGATCGTCTTCGAGGGGCTGAAGGCGCCGAGCAGGGCCCGGCTCGGCCAGTCCATCGACCTGCGGGCGTTCATCCAGTCGAGTTCGGCGGCGAGCGGGACCCTGCGGCTCCGTCGCAACGGCCGGATCGTCGACCTGGATCCGGATTCGCCCGGTGCCGGCATCCGGATCGACCTCGAACCGGGGATCAACTCGATCCAGATCCCGGCGACGCTCGAAGCCGGCGGCGCGCAGCGATTCTCGGCCGTGTTCGAGCCGGATGACGCGACCTCGGACTTCCTCGAGGAGAACAACGTCTACGAGGCGGTCACGTTCGTCTCCAGCGACGGACGGGTCCTCGTCGTCTCGGACGATCCGAGCGAGGTCGAGGCCCTCGTCGGCGCCCTTCGCAGCGGAGGACTCGAGGTCGTCGTCGAATCCTCCTCGGTGCTTTCCGGCGGGACGGCGTACCTCAACGGCTTCGACGCCACCGTCCTCTCCAACATCGCTCGCTGGGACATCGACGTGGAGGCGGACCGCAGCCTGCGGTCCTACGTCCACGATCTCGGAGGCGGGCTCGTCATGCTCGGTGGCGACCGCTCGTTCGGAGCCGGCGGCTGGATCGACTCCGAGACCGCGAAGGCCCTCCCGGTCCGCCTCGATCCCCCGCAGGAACGGCAGCTCACTCGAGGAGCGCTCGCCCTCATCATGCACTCCTGCGAGATGCCGCAGGGGAACTACTGGGGACAGCGAACCGCCATCTCGGCGATCGAGGCGCTCAGCAGCCTCGACTACGTCGGCATCATCACGTTCAACTTCGCCATCGTCGGGGAGCAGATCAACGGCAACGGCTGGGCGTTCCCGATGCAGCTGGCCGGGGACAAGTCCGCGGCGATCTCCGCGGCGAAGGGCATGACCATCGGCGACATGCCCGCCTTCGCGCCCTCCATGGAGCTCGCGCACAAGGGGCTCATGAGCGTCAACGCCGGGCAGCGACACGTCATCGTGATCTCGGACGGCGATCCATCCCCTCCGTCCAGGACCCTGCTCGACAAGTACGTGGCCGACGGCGTCACCATGACGACCATCATGGTGGGCGGCCACGGCACCGTGACCGACCGGCAGAACATGCAGGGCGTCGCCGAGTACACCGGCGGCACGTTCTACAACGTCACGAATCCGAAGGCGCTTCCCAAGATCTTCATCAAGGAGGCGACGCTTGTCTCGCGATCCCTCATCCAGGAGGGGAACTACGCCCCGAGGGTCGCCCCCTCGATCGACGGTCCCACCCGCGGCGTCTCGAGCGTGCCCCCGATCGAGGGCTTCGTGCTCACCGTGCCGCGGGAAGGGCTCGCGAAGATCCCGATCGACATCCCGGTCGAGGACGGAGACGATCCGCTGCTCGCGGCGTGGAACCACGGTCTCGGGAAGTCGGTCGCCTTCACCAGCGACGTCGGCGCCCGCTGGACGGGGGCGTGGACCGGCTGGGCCGGATTCCAGCCGTTCTGGGAGCAGGTGATCCGGTGGTCGATGCGTCCGGCGTCGCCTTCGAATCTCTCGATCAGCACCGCGATCGACGACGACGGTCGGGCCGTGGTCGAGGTCGAGGCGATGACGTCCGATGGGCGATTCGCCGACTTCCTGCCCGGCGAGGCGAGGCTCCTGGCCCCGGATGGGACGGCGGCCCCGGTGACCCTCCAGCAGGTCGGTCCGGGTCGCTATCGCACCGACTTCCCGATCGAGCAGCAGGGGGCCTACCTCGTCAACGCGGTCTTCCCCGGGGAGGATGGCGACGCGGTCGCCAGCGTGCAGGCCGCGATCGCGGTGCCGTATCGCAAGGAGTTCGCCACCACTCGCGACAACAGCGTCCTGCTGGAGATGATCGCCGAGCGGACCGGCGGTCGGGTGCTCGACGCGCAGGCGGATCTCGAACTGATCGATCCGTTCGATCGCACGGGCCTCGAGATGCCGTTCTCCCCGACTCGCATCTGGGACATCGTCGTCGTCATCGCCGCCTCGCTCTTCGTGCTCGACGTCGCCGTCCGCCGGGTGAGTCTCGCCCGTCGCCGTCGGCGCGAGCAGGCGGCGTCCGCCGGCGGCTCCACGGTCGATGCGTGGCGGGCCGCTCGCGATCGAGCCGCGAGGGGCCGAGGGGAGGACCCCGATGGCTCCTCGGAGGACGTGTCGGGACGGAAGATCGAGGTCGAGGAGAGCGGCCCGTCCTTCTCGGTCGGCGACGATCTCGAATCCGGTCGGGGCGACGCGGTGGAACAGGCTGGACGTCGCGCCTCGATCCGGGGCCGTTCGGCGGCGGAGGAGAGGCAGGCCGCCGCGGAGGACTCCGAGGACATGACCAGCCGACTCCTTCGCGCCAAGCGGCGGGCGACCGGCGGCGGGGAGGATGGAGCGGATGGGTGAGTTCGCCCGAGGCCTGCGGCTCGCCACCGACGACATCGAGTCGGTCGAGTCCGCGTGCGGCCGGTTCCGTGACGCGTTCGCGGCCCTGCGGTCCGAGGTCGGGAACGTGGTCGTCGGCCAGGGATCGGTGGTGGAACAGGCGCTCGTGGCGCTCTTCGCGGGGGGGCACGTCCTTCTCGAGGGGGTGCCCGGCCTCGGCAAGACGCTGCTGGTCCGGACGATCTCCGACGCCCTCGGGTTGGAGTTCAGTCGAATCCAGTTCACGCCCGACCTGATGCCGGCGGACATCACCGGCACCACGATCGTGGTCGAGGACGACGCGGGCCGCCGCGAATTCCGTTTCCGCGAGGGACCGATCTTCGCGAACATCGTGCTCGCCGACGAGATCAACCGGGCCACGCCCAAGAGCCAGTCGGCGATGCTCGAGGCGATGCAGGAGCGATCGGTCTCGACGGGGGAGGCGACGCGACCGCTTCCCGCTCCGTTCCTCGTCCTCGCGACCCAGAACCCGATCGAGCAGGAGGGGACCTACCCGCTGCCCGAGGCGCAGCTCGACCGCTTCCTCCTGAAGATCACCGTTCCCTACGCGGTGCGGGACGAGCTGATGGAGATCCTGAACCGGACCACCTCGCCGCGATCGACTTCGGCGAAGCCGGTCCTCGACGCCGAGGACATCGTGGCGGCTCGCGATCTCTCCCGTCGGGTCCTGCTCGCTCCGACCGTGCAGGACTACGCCATCAGGCTGGTCATGGCGACCCATCCGGAAGGCGAGCACGCGATCGAGGCGTTCCGCCACTACATCAACGTCGGGGCCAGTCCCCGCGCCGCCCAGGCGCTGGTCTCCACCGCCCGGGTCCTGGCGATCATGGACGGTCGGTACGCCGCGAGCATCGGCGACGTGCGTCGGATGGCGCCGGCGGTGCTGAGGCACCGCATCATCCGGACCTTCGAGGCGGAAGCGGACGGCATGGACCCCGACGAGATCGTCGAGGGACTCCTCGACCGCGTCCCGGTCGATCCCGATCATCCGGAGGAGATCGCCCCCATGCCGATCGGAGGCCGCCGATGAGCCGCTTTCCCGACGGGCCGCCCCCGGCCTCCAGTCGGCCGACCTCGGTCGATCAGCTGATCGACGGGAGGCTGATGGCGAGGCTGGATCACCTGGACGTGATGAGCCGGAAGATCTTCAACGGCCGGGTGCAGGGGGAACGTCGAAGCAAGCGACGCGGCCAGAGCGTCGAGTTCGCCGACTTCCGACCGTACGTCGCGGGCGACGATCTCCGGTTCGTCGACTGGAACATCTTCGGGCGGCTCGATCGACTCTTCCTCAAGATCTTCCTCGAGGAGGAGGATCTGTCCCTCATGGTGGCGATCGATGCGTCGGCCAGCATGCACTGGGGCGACCCGTCGAAGTTCGAGTTCGTGCGTCGGCTCGCGATGGCGCTCGGATACATCGGGCTGGTCAACCAGAATCGCGTCTCCCTCGCCGCCTTCGGGGGCCTCGATGAATCGGGGGCGCCCGCCGGACTCCAGCGGATCTCGAATCTCCGGGGGCGCCGTCGGACGCACGAGGCCGGGAAGTGGCTGCTCGGTCTCGAGCCGGGTGGGAAGGGCGGCTTCACGGAGGCGATGAAGTCACTCGCACTCTCGCGACAGGGTCGCGGCGTCATGATCGTCATCAGCGACTTCCTCCACAAGGACGGCTTCGAGACCGGCCTTCGCTACGTCGCGGGACGCGGATACGACGTGTTCGCGATGCAGGTCCTCGCCCCGCAGGAGATCGATCCGCGAGGCCACGGGATGAGCGGCGACCTTCGTCTCGTCGACCTCGAGGACGAGGACGAGGCGGAGGTGACGGTGAACGGCGCGGTGCTTCGCGGGTACAAGGACCGGCTCGACACCTGGTGCGGCCGTCTCCGCGACTTCTGCATCCGCCGAAGCATCATGCACATGATCGTCGACTCCGGCATGGACCTCGACACCCTGATGCTCGACTACCTCCGGCGACGGGGGCTGCTCCGGTGACCTGGCTCGCACCGCTCTTCGGTGGCGTGGTCCTGGCGGTGGTGGTCCCCTCGCTCGTCGCGCTCTACTTCCTCCGGCTCCGGAGGACCCACCGGGCGATCCCGAGCACCATGCTCTGGAAGCGGTCGGTCGAGGACGTCCGCGCGAATGCGCCCTTCCAGCGCCTTCGCCTCAACATCCTGCTCCTCCTCCAGCTGCTCCTGCTCGTGCTCCTCGGTCTCGCCCTGATGCAGCCTCGGCTCGATTCCGGCCTGGCCAACGGAGGCCGGACGGTCGTCATGGTCGATCGTTCCGCCTCGATGAACGTCGCGGACGTGGACGAGGACGGACGGACGAGGCTCGACCTGGCGAAGGAGGCGGCGATCGCCCGGATCGAGGAGCTCCATTCCGGAGGTCTCTTCGGCGGTGGCGCCGAGATCATGGTCGTCGGGTTCGCCGACGATCCGAGCATCCGCACGCCGTACACCGACTCCAAGGAGGAGGCGATCGCGGCCGTCCGGAGCATCGAGCCCACGGACGGCCGGAGCCTGATCGGGCCCGCGATCGAACTCGCTCGAGCCTATTCCACCGTCATCGATCCGGATGCCCAGACCGGTCCGGGCGAGGCGCCCGCGACGATCGAGCTCTGGTCCGACGGGCGCATCGCCGATCTCGGCGACCAGGCCCTCAAGTCGGGGGAGACGCTTCGATACAACCGCGTCGGCGATCCCTCCACCGCGAACGTGGGCATCGCCTCGCTCGCGGCGGAACGGCCGTACGACAGCCCCGGTCGGATCCAGGTCTTCGCCGCCCTCGAGAATCCCGACATGGAGCCGCGAGCGGTCGACCTGCAGCTCGCGGTCGACGGGTTCATCGAGGACATCAAGGCGGAACCGATCGAGGTGCCCGGGGCCCGCGACGATCCCGCCATCGGTCGCGTCCCGGGTCGTCGAGAGGTGCGCTTCACGCCCATCGAACAGAGCTCGGATGCGGTCATCGAGGTTTCCATCCTCGGGGGGGACGGACTCCAGGTGGACGACGTGGCGGCTCTCGTGGTTCCCCCGGCCAAGCGGCTGCGGGTCGGCCTCGTGGGGACCGACCGTCCCGTGCTCCGATCCCTCCTCGAGGGAATGCCGCTCGAGTCGCTGCAGGTGGTGTCGCCGGCGACCTTCGCCGCGATGGCGTCGGCGGGGGAGACGGAACGCTGGGACGTCGTGATCCTCACGGATCCCATGCCCGTGATCGAGGAGCTGCCTCCCGGTCGCGACCTGTCCTTCGGCCGCCCCCCCCCCCACCACGGGCGCGAACCCTTCGGGGAGCCCCCGCG
>JAYZBK010000017.1:0-7887 GCA_036339295.1 Planctomycetota bacterium | reverse complement strand
GACGGCGAAAGGGTCTTCGGTTGGGCGGACATCAGCCTGTCCACCGACGGCCTGAGCCTGACGGTGCACGGCTGGGCGTTCGAGGATTCAGGCTCGGGCATCGTGGCGGGCGAGACCGGCGCCTCGAACGCGGTGCCGGGCCTCGGTGGCCTCGCGGCCCTGGCGTGCGGTGCCGCCGGCATGCGTCGCCGCCGCGACCGCGTCGCCTGACCGCGACGACCTCATTCTCGTGATCGACGATCACCGCCCCGGCCCATCGATGGTCGGGGCGGTGTCGTTCGCGGCTTGCGGCCCCTGCAACGCATTTCGCGTGACCCATAATCGAGGCTCGGTCCAATAAACCGATTTCGTCGTCGCCTCCCGGAGATTCGGCGGGTCGACCGAAACACTACTCGCCGGCGGGCACGCCACCGGCACGAATCACGGGTCGGGTCCTCCCGGCCACCCATCACACGACCACATTCGTCTTCGGACGTCCTCGCTCCCGGATCGGGGCGGCGCGTCCAACGCTATCCCTCGGCCCGCACGGGCAGCCCCGATCGACAAAGGCAGAACCATGAACACCGACCTCTTCATCGAGAACCTCTTCGCCTCCCTCATCTCCGGTGACCGCTTCTCCGGCCGCCGACTCGTCGACGCCGCCTTCGACAACGGCATCGATGCCGGCACGCTGGCCCGCGAGGTCTTCTGGCCCACCATCAGCAACATCACCACGCTGTACCGCCAGGACCAGATCACGCGACTCGCCCAGCAGTACGCGACGCGATCGCTCTCGACGCTGGTCTCGCAGGTGCAGGCCCGCTACGAGCTCGCCGAGGCCAGGAACCGATCGATCTGCATGTTCTGCGGTCCGGACGAACTCGACGACCTCGCGGCTCGCCTCGTCGCCGACCTCCTCGAGGCCGACGGCTACACCGTCTTCTACGGCGGCGGCAACATCGCCCACGACGACATCCTCGCCGAGGTGCACGAGCGGAAGCCCGACGTCCTCCTCATGTTCAGCGCCGGTGGCTCCGACGCCCCGGGACTCCGCCAGCTGATCGACCACGTCCGCGGCATCAATGCCCTGCCCGACATGCAGATCGTCGTCGGTGGCGGCGTCTTCAGCCGGGCCCCGGGCCTCGCGGAGGAGATCGGTGCCGACCTCTGGGCGACCGGTCCCGAGGACCTCATGGAACAGCTGGTGCAGTACCCCGACGTCCGGGCGGACCTCGAGGAGCGGACCGTCGGCCGCGGCAAGGTCAAGGCCGCCTGATCGGCCCGGACCATCACGAACGAAGCGAAGGGCTCGCGCCCTCCGACTCACCGCCCGGCCTGGAGGTCGGGCGGTGTTGTTCGGTCCGTGCCGGGTTCTCGTCCGAAGGTCGCGGTCAGGTCGAGGCGGGCGTGGTCGACCCCGGTACCAGGAGGCCGCCGATGCGGTCGGTGTCGCGACGCCCGCACCACCAGAGGACCACGAGTCCGAGGCTGATCATGACCGCGCTCAGGCCGGCGGCGGGCCAGATGCTGGAGACCCCCCACTCCGTCGTGTACTGCGCCCGGAACTGCTCGCTCGCGATCCGCATCGCGCCGTAGCCGATGAGGAACCAGCCGCAGATCACGCCCGGCTTGCGAGGCCTGAGCCAGACGATGGCGAGCAACGCGAACAGCAGCAGTCCGTCGGTCAGGGCCTGGAAGAGCTGGCTCGGGTAGTAGGCGACGAGATACGGGGAGACCGCTTCGGCCACGTCGGTCCGCCCGGCGTAGATCGCGTCGCGGAGCGCCTGGCGGGGCGGAAGGTTCGCGGGGTTCGAGATCATGGTGACGAGGCCGTCGACCGCCCCCCCGTTCGGGAAGTCGACCTCGAGCATCTCGTCGGGGTACTTCACGCTCCAGCCGGGTGGATCGGCCTGCATCGTGGCGGGAAGCGCCCGACCCCAGAGTTCGCCGTTGACGAAGTTCGCGACCCGGCCGAGCCCGAGGCCGATCGGGGCGCAGAACGCCACGCCGTCGAAGAGGTGCCAGCTCGTGATGCCGCGGGATCGTCCGTAGATGATGCAGGCGATCCAGACCCCGAGGATCCCGCCGTGGCTCGCCATCCCGCCCTTGTGGATCTCGAGCACGCCCCAGAAGGGGAAGCTCGACGAGAACGTCCAGAGCAGGTCGATCGAGTAGAAGAGGACGTAGCCGACCCGACCGCCGACGAGGACCCCGACGACCATCCAGGTCATGAAGTCGCCGACCTGCTCGGGCTTCAGGAGACTGCGGCCGGTCCGGGCCATCCATCGGAGGACCAGCCACGCCGCGATGAAACCGGTCAGGTAGGCGAGGCCGTACCAGCGGATGCCGAACCCGTCGCCGAATCGGATCGCGAAGGGCGAGAGGTCGTGGATGTAGGCCTCGGCCAGCAGCATGGACCGGAGTCTACGAGCAGAGTGCCCGCCCCGACCCCATACTGCCCTTCATGCTCGCGCACCTGGACGAATTCGTCCGACACCTCCTGATCGGCTACGGCCCCCTCGCCGTCTTCGCCCTGCTGGCGCTCGCCGGCGTCGGCGTCCAGGTGCCCGAGGACATGATCGTGACGCCCGCCGGATGGCTCGCGGCCGAAGGGTCGATGCCGTTCTGGACCACGGCGATGGCGGCGTGGGCGGGCGTGATCGCCGCCGACACGATCTGGTTCGCCCTCAGCCGACGGTTCGGATGGTCGTTGATGCGGTGGAGGTGGTTCAAGCGAACGATCCATCCGAAGCGCATCCTGCAGGTGAAGTGGTTGTTCGATCGCCACGGAGCGAAGCTCCTGATCATCTCGCGGGCGATTCCCGGCGCCCGGACTCCCGCCATCACGGTGGCGGGCCTCACCCGGCTTCGATGGGGTCCCTTCATGGTCGTCGAGCCGATCGGTGCCGCCTTCAGCGTGGGCGTGCAGTTCGGACTCGGAGTCGCCGCCCAGCGAGGTCTCGCCTCGGCCAGCGGTCCCGCCCACTGGTGGACGATCGGCATCGGGATCGGCGTGTGCCTCGCCGTGGTCGCGGTCGGGGCCTGGTTCTGGCGGTGGTCGAAGCGGACGGGCTGGCATCCACCGAGGGCGAAGGCGCGATGGTTGCGACTGGGGCGTTCCGGCGGCTGACGGCGTCCTTGGTTCATGAAATCGGAATGCGGCAATGAACGACCGGGCGAGGTCGTTCTCCCCGTGACAAGGGGTGACGACTCGGCGTCGCATCCACGAGACGGGGCACGCAATCGATTCCAGGGAGACCACCATGCTTCATGCCGCAATCACCGCGGTGGCGCTGTCGTGCTGCACCACCATCACCATCACCGCCGAATCACGCACCGACGCCGAACCGATCCTCGTCGAGTTCGCGGGAGGCAGCGTCGCCGACTACGTCGAGACGATCTCCGATCGGTTCGGCGGCGACGCACCGTCGAACATCGTCCTCTTCCCGGGAACCGAGGGGGTCGTCCTGCCGCCGATGACGTTCGCGGTCGGCGATCCCGGGGACGCGCTCGCGGTGATCGCCGAACACCCGTTCATGACGTCGAGGGGTGGTTCGATCGAGATCGAACTCGAGGTCATCCCCGGGCCCAGTCCGGTCTTCAGGCTCAGTGGTCACGCGATGGAGCCCCGAGGGCATCGGAACCGCGCGGTCGCCCCTTCCGGCAAGGACCAGGTCGACGTCGCCGTCCTCGCCGTGCCTGCGGATCGCATCGACGCGGTGACGAGGATCGGGGGGACGGCCCTCGACCTCGCGGGCATCGCGGACCGGTCGACGTTCACGCCCTTTCCGGAACGAGGCCTGCTTCTCGTGACCAGCACCGCTCGAGGACGCGAGATCGTCGACGAGATCGTCCGATGGATGAACCGATCGGGGGAGGCGGCTCGCGAGGCCGCGCCACCCCGCCCGGAGGCGACGGACGATGCGCGAAGCATGCACGAGCTCAGGAAGGAGCTCTCCTCCGTCGCGAAGGCCCGCGGGAACGCATCCCTCGATCCCGAGCGGAAGGAGGCCCTCCGCATCCGCCATCACGAACTCCTCGATCGGATCCGACGGGGATCGTGATCGAGCCCCGATCCGCCGCGAACTCGACCGCGTCGAACCCGACTGAAGTGGACGATCCCGGTGTCGCCTGCATCCGGCGGCATCGGGATTTTCGTCATCCACCTTCGACGTCGCTGCAAACGTCGCCATCGATCTGCTAGAACGGGTTCCGGGTGGGATCGGCCGCCCGGAACGAGGAAGCACGGATGCGGACGAAGGACACGACGCGGTATCACGACATGGACTTCGTCCGGGCATCGGCCATGCTGCTCGGGCTGGTGCTCCACGTCTGCATCTTCTTCCTGCCCCCGAGGGAGCTCTCCTGGTGGTCGGGCGAGTACCGGGGCGACGAGGTGAACCTGCAGTTCTGGAACCTGATCCACCTGTTCCGGATGCAGTTGTTCTTCCTGATGGCCGGCTTCTTCGCCGAACTCGTGATCGATCGCAAGGGGCTTCCCCATCTCGTGCGCGACCGGGCGAAGCGGATCCTGCTCCCGTTCCTCGTCGGGGTGCTCTTCCTGATGCCGGTCGTGATGGTGCTCGGGCTCGGCGGCATGGGCGCCTGGTACTGGGAGGGCAGCGAACGGACCTTCCTCGAGGAGTTCCGGCCCTATTTCCTCTGGGGCGTCTTCGAGCCGGGCGGCTGGATCTGGGAGGGCCTGGCCCACTTCTGGTTCCTGTACTACCTCCTGATCTTCTACGCGATCCACTTCTGCCTGCGTCCGGCCTTCGCATCGATCGGACTCGGCCGTCGCCTCGGCGTCGGGCGGTTCGTCGACTTCACGATCCGGCACCGGTGGGGCGTGGTGCTCCTCGGCGTCCTCTGCCTGCCGCTCCAGTACCTCCTGCCCGGGATGATCTTCTTCCCGAGCGGCTGGAACGCCCCCATCCTCGACCTCGTCTTCTATCTCGTCTTCTACCTCTTCGGGGCCGAGATCTACCACCGGCGGGATCGGATCGAGGACCTCGCCCGCCACGCCTGGTTCTACGTGGCCCTGTCGATTCCCTTCGCCTTCTACATCCACGATGCCACGTCGAGGATCGACGATTCGGCGCCGGTCATCACCGATCTCGTGAACTGGACGATCCTCGATGCCGCGTCCGGCACCCTGCACGCCCCCGACGTCCCGGTGGAGGGGATCGCCCACAACGGCTGGTACAAGGTGGTGATCGCGGGGATTCGAACGACCCTCTGCTGGCCGATGTGCTTCGCGTTCATCGGACTCGCGCGGCGATACCTCAACCGTTCGATCCCGGTCGTCCGCTACATCGCCGATTCCGCCTACTGGGTGTACTGGATCCACCTTCCGATCACGTTCGGACTCTCGCGGATCGCGACCGAGTTCTCGTGGCCGAGCTCCCTGATGCGGAGCTACCTCGTGCTGCTGGCGTCGGCGATCCTGATCTACGGGTCGTACAACGCCTTCGTGCGGTACGGCTGGCTCGGCGATTTCTTCATGGGGTCCCGGCGCTCCCGCGACGATCCCCACGAGTCCGAGTTCCGACTGGCCGTCCTCCTCCGCCGGGCGGCGCCGACGGGCCTTTCGATCGGCGGTGTCTGTCTCGTGCTCGGCCTCCTGCTCCAGTACGAGCGGGAGTTCCAGGAGTCCGACGTGCTCATCGAATCCGTCGTCACCCGCGACGTCTCCATCATCGAACGGATGGACCGGATCGACGGGATCGCCGACGACTTCGGCAACACGCCGCTCCACGTGGCGGTGCAGGGCATCTTCTTCGCGCGGAACTACGAACCGATCCCACTGCTGCTGGAACGAACGGACGACGTGGACCCGGTCAACGAGCACGGTCGCACCCCGCTCTGGTACGCGGTCCGGAACGGACTTGCGGGGGACGTCGCGGTCCTGCTCGAGGCCGGCGCCGATCCCGACCGCGCCGATCGACACGGGCATGCCCCGACCCACGTGGCGGCGATCAAGACGGGCCTGCGGAACCCGCAGCAGGCGGCGGCCTTCGCGGGCATCCTCGAGCTCCTCGTGGCGGCGGGCGGCGACCCCGACCTTCGCGACGACCGAGGACGCACGGTCCTCGAGTGTCGCGAGATCTTCGGTGACGGCCGAGCGGAGACCGTGGCGGCATCGGACTGAACCGGATCGACTCCCGGATCCCGGACCGGGGGAACGCCCCCGCTCAGGCGAACCAGTCGTGCCTGACCTTGCCGTGGACGTCGGTGAGTCGCATGTCGCGACCACCGAAGCGGACCGTCAGGCGCTCATGGTCGATCCCCATGAGGTGGAGCATGGTCGCGTGGAGGTCGTGGATCTCGACCGGGTTCTCGACGGCTCGGTATCCGAATTCGTCGGTGGCGCCGTACGTCCCGCCGCCTCGAATGCCGCCGCCGGCGAGCCACATGCTGAAGCCGAACTGGTTGTGGTCGCGGCCGTCGGATCCCTGGCTGAACGGCGTGCGACCGAACTCACCGCCCCAGACCACGAGGGTCGAATCGAGCAGGCCTCGTTGCTTGAGGTCGCGCAGCAGCGCCGCGATCGGCTGGTCGACCGCGCGGGCGTTGTTCTCGTGGCCCTCCTTCAGCTTCCCGTGCTGGTCCCAGCGATCACCACCGACCTGCGGGCAGGTGCATTCGACGAATCGAACGCCCCGCTCGACCAGCCGGCGGGCGAGCAGGCACTCGCGGGCGTAGATGCGGGTCGGTCCGTAGTCGCTCTCGAACCCGTACTCCCGTCGCGTCTCCTCGGTCTCGTCGTCGACGTCGGTCGCCTCGGGCACCGAGAACTGCATGCGGAAGGCGAGTTCCTGGTTGAGGATCGCGCTCTCGATGCGGTCGCTTCCGGTCGCACGAAGGCCGCGGTCGAGGGCCTCGACCAGACCGAGCTTGCGACGCTGTCGATCGATCTCCTCGCGGGGTCGGATGTTGGCGAGGACCTCCTCGGCGGGGCGAAGCACGGAACCCTGGTGGGTCGCGGGGAGGAAGGCGTTGCCGAAGCACTCGAGACCACCCGGCGGGATGAGGCCGCCGTCGAGGACGACGAAGCCGGGAAGGTCGCGGTTCTCGCTCCCGAGACCGTAGGTCGCCCACGCGCCCATGGAGGGGCGTCCGGCGAGGCCGAGCCCGGTGTGGAGGAAGTAGTTGGCGTTGGTGTGCTCGTTGAACGGCGAGGTCATCGATCGGACGACCAGCAGTTCGTCGGCCATCTCGCGCACGTGCGGGAAGAGATCGGAGACCGGCGTGCCGCAGGTGCCACCCGGCCGGAACTCCCACGGCGTGCCCATGCAGTTCCCGTTCGAGTCGAACTGGGTCGGCGCCTTCTCCATCGGGAAGGGCTGTCCGTGTCGGTCGGTCAGGACGGGCTTCGGATCGAAGGTGTCCATCTGCCCCGGACCGCCGTCCATGTAGAGGAAGATGACGCTGCGGGCCCGCGGGGCATGGTGCGGCGAAGGAAGCATGCCGCCGGTGCCCACGCGGTACGGACTCGAATCGACGGCCCTCGCCTCGTGGCCGAGCGCGGCGAACGCCGTGAGACCGAAGCCTCCGGCCAGCTGCCGGAGCATCTGGCGTCGAGTCGTGGGTCCGGCCTGGAATCGACCGCAGTGATGGTGGCGTTCGCTCATGGTGGTCGGTTCAGTCGAGGTGGATGAAGGCCTTGCCGTTGTAGAGGGCGTGCGCCACGTCGGTGAACGCGGCGACTCGATCCGCGTCGTCCGCCACGAAGGCGAGCATCGGATCGACGGTCTCCGGCGGGATCGCGGTCGCGTAGGCCTCTCGCCACATCCGTTCCAGTCGGCTGCGGTCGTCCGGGAGCGACTCGTCGCCGAGGATGCGTTCGGCCCAGATGCGGGACATCTCGTGCACGAACGGATCGTTCATCAGGACGAGGGCCTGGGCGGG
>JAYZBK010000016.1:0-20118 GCA_036339295.1 Planctomycetota bacterium | reverse complement strand
CTCGTCGCTCGGGTCCTCCTCGAACGCGATCACGGTCGCCGGATCCGGGGGAAGGCCGGTGAGGTCGTACGCGAGACGCCGCACCTGGCGGGCCGGGGTGGCGTCGCCCGCGGGCACGAGCCCTTCGGCGTCGAGCCTCGCCTGGATGAAGCGATCGACGTCGGTTCGGACGGCGGTCGAATCGGCGGCGACCGCGGGCACGGGCGGATCCTCGATGGGTTCCCACGACCAGTGGCCCTCGTACTCGGCGCCGTCGTCGATCCAGCGGCGGAGGATCTCGACCTCGGCCGCGGTCAGCGGCTCCCCCGACGGGGGCATCGGATCGAGGTCGTCGGTGATCCGTTCGATGAGCAGGCTGGCGTGCGCATCGCCCGGCACGATCGCCGGATCGCGACCGGTCCGCACCGGCTCGACGGCACCCTCGCGGACGTCGAGCCGCAGGCCGCGCTTCCGGGTGGACTCGTCGGGCCCGTGACAGGCGAAGCAGCGGGCGACGAGGATCGGTCGAACGTCGCGATTGAAGTCGATGCCCGGGTCGGCGGCGGGAACGCCCGCATGGATCGCATCGTCCGGGACCCGGTCGTCGGCGCCGTCGGTGGGCGACGACCAGAGAACGCTCGTCGCGAGCGCTGCCACCGCCGACGAGGCGAGCATCGGCGCTCGCATTCCACCGATCTTCGATCGAACGTGCGTCACCCCTCCACTATAGAGGTCGCCGACGCGATCAAGAAGTCCGCGCGTTGATCCCCGGCGAGGATTCACGGGGTCGTCGGCACGGTTCGTTCAGGATTCGGAGTCCCCGGTCCCGGTCTCGGTCCCGGACGAGTCGCGGCGACCAAGGAGACGAGGTGCCTGGCTGGCGACGATCCCCGCGAGCATCAGGCCGCAGCCGAGCATCGTCCGGGTGTCGTAGGTCTCGCCGAGGAGCCACCAGCCGCCGAGGGCGGCGAAGACCGCCTCGAGGCTGAGCAGGATCGCCACGTGGGCCGGCGGGCTCTTTCGCTGGGCGACGATCTGGAGGAAGAACGCGACGCCGATCGCGAGGACCCCCGAGTAGGCCACTTCCAACGGTGCTGCGCGGACGATGCCGATCACGTCGAGCGATTCCGGCCCCTCGATGATCACCGCGCCGACGAAGCTCAGGACCGAGACGATCGCGAACTGGATCACCGTGAGCTCGATCGGGTCCGTCCGCGGCGAGTATCGATCGACGATCAGCACCTGCACCGCCCACCCGAAGGCGCCGGCGAGGACCAGCAGGGCGGGGATGTCCAGGGACAATCCGTCTCCCCCGCCCTTGATCGCGAGGAACCACATGCCGACGATCGCGAGTCCGCATCCGATCCAGGTCGCCTTGTGGGTCCGGACCCCGACGAGGAGTCCGAGCAGCGGCGTGAACACCACGTAGAGACCGGTGATGAATCCGGCCGGACCCGCGTCGGTTCCGACGATCCCCCACTGCTGGAACGCCGATGCCAGCGCCACGACGATGCCCAGGAGCATCGCCCCTCGCCACAGGACGCGCAGTTCCGCCCGACGCTCGCCGTGCGGGATTCGCGGGAAGAACAGGCGGAGCGAGCCCACCGCGATGGCGCCGATGCCGAATCGAACGGCGTTGAAGGCCAGGGGACCGACGGCGTCCATCGCCTCCTTCTGGGCGATGAAGCCGAAGCCCCAGATCGCCGCGGCGAGGAGCATGAGGACGTCGGCGGTCAGCGGCGTGAGTCGCATGGCGGGCAGGGTATCGGGTGTCGGGTGCCCGGCCTCGCCGCCGTGACGATTCAGCCGTCGCGACGGCTCAGGAAGTCCCGTCCGCGGATGCCGTCGGTCGTCAGCACGTGGAACGAGGTGGGTCGGTCCCGGCTGATCGAGCCCTGCTGCCCCTCGGTTCCGAACGGCGTGTCCCGGGACCACAGGCCGTCACCGGTCGCGCGTTGCTGGGCGAGATCGTCGTCGAAGGCATCGCCGGTGCGGACCGCCTGGATGCTCCCGTCGAAGAACAGCGCGACCGGTCGAGCCTCGTGGGCGTGGTTGAACATCCAATGCTGACCCGGCCGGACGATCTGGACGTCGCCGTTCACGGGGGCCCGGGTCGCGGGATGGATCCGGCTCGGGGCACCGTCGATCCACCACCGTTCGATCATCCGCGTCTTGAGATCGGGGTGGAGGCAGAGGTCGACCGTCGGTGCCGCGTAGCCGCCCGACGTGAATCGTGGATCCTGCCAACCGCCCGCGGATGCGGACCGGTGGACGTCGATCCCCCACATCGCGCTCGCGGAGATCGAGTAGCCGGTCGCCAGGAGCGTCTGGGACCCGACGGGGAACCGAGGATGCTCGACGCCGGGGAACTCGATCGATTCGTCGAAGATGCCGGCGGCGAGTCGGCTGTCGATCGTGCCCGGTTGGAAGAAGACCGGATCGTAGGTGTGGCCGGAGACGTAGTCCCGGAAGCCCCGGGTGTTGTAGTTGACCCTCGACCCGACGATCTCCTGCGTCAGGGAGACGTCGCCCAGCTGGTACGGGCTCATCGCGAAGTCGAAGACGGCCTGCCAGTAGCCCGGGCTTCCCGGAACCGTGTCGCAGAGCGGGCCGCCCGTCCACCATCCCCAGAGGTTGCCTTGTTCGTCCTCGCCGAACAGGAGCGAGTCGATGCAACCGATCTGCGACGTGTAGCACGAGACGCTGCCGTCGCACTCGTCCATGTCGTCGGGGGCCGGCGACCATTGCCGCCCCTCGTGGTCCATCGCGTAGGCGTGATGGGCCGCGTCGAGGGTCATCAGGTTGAAGGTCGACTGGAAGCGGTGCCGAGGCCCGAACCCGGCCCCGCACGACATCGCGAGGACGGCGGCACCGGCCGTGATGGTCCCCGTCGCCGTGAGGGCCTCGATGATCGTGAGGCCTCGCTGGAGCGAACGCTGGTGGTGCAAGCGGGTCGAGATCGTCATCGTCGAATCCTCCATTCGAGGGAGTGGATCCGGGCCCCGGAAGCCGATGCTGGCAGCCCGATGGTCGACCGGGACCCCGGCATGCGTACGTGGATTCGGAATCGATTCGATGGAAAACGACCGAGCGTTCCGATATTCCCAGACCAGATCCGGAATGCGACCTCCGAATCCGGGTTCCGATCCGGATCGAACACGAAAACCGCCCGTTTGGCGTGATACGCTCGGGAATTCGCGGGTTCCGAACCACGCGCAGGCCTCGTCGACCCATCCCTCATCCCTCGAGGACCCTCCATGCACGCGACCCTCCGACACCGATCCGTCTCCCCGAACCCCGTGCGGCGATCGGGCAAGGCCGTCGGTGCCGTCGTCGGCATCCTGGTGGTGGGTGGACTCGGCCTCGCCGGCCTCGCCTGGCTGGGCGGCGGGGACGAGACCGACGCTCCGGTGGTCGACGTCGCCGAACTCCACGTCGTGGACCGCGGCGGATTCGACATCGTGGTGCCGGCTTCCGGTGAACTCGGGACCGAGGGCAAGGTCGAGATCAGGAATCGCCTGGAGGGCCGGGCCCTCATCACGGAGATCGTCTCCGAGGGCCAGTCGGTCAAGAAGGGTGACGTGCTCCTCCGTCTCGCCGACGACGAGATCATCGATCGGATCAAGGACGGCGAGGACAAGGTCAAGACCGCCGAGAGCTCGGTCATCGCGGCCGAGCAGACGCTCGCGATCCGTCGCTCCACGATGGCGAGCGATCTCGAGAAGGCCGATCTCGAGATCGAGATCGCGAACCTCGGCATGAGTGCGTGGGAGGAGGGCGACCTCGTCACGTCGCGCCAGTCCAACGAGCTTGCGATCGAGACCGCCAAGATCAACCGCGACCGACTCAAGAAGCGGTTCGAGGAGGCGAAGTCGCTGGTCGAGAACGGATTCATCTCCAACGACGAGTACGAGCAGGATCGAATCAAGCTCATCGAGGCGGAGGCGAAGGTCAAGGAGGTCGAGCTCGCCCAGACCGTCTTCGAGACGTACACGATCAAGCAGGAGCGGGCCCAGAAGGAGTCGGCGGTCGAGCAGTCGCGTGCGGAGAAGGGTCGGATCGAACAGCGCCACCTCGCCGAGATCGTCAAGATCGAGGCGGACGTGGAGAGTGCCCGGTTCAAGCTCGAAACGGCGCGGGAACGTCTCGCCGACCTCCGGGAGCAGCTCGAAGCCTGCATCATCGCGGCACCCAGCGACGGCCTGGTCGTCTACGCGTCCAGCATGTCCGGAGAGCGACGAGGACGGGGTGACGAGCCGCCGCCGCAGGTGGGAACCGAGCTCCGGCAGAACGAACTGGTGATGGTCCTCCCCGACACCAGCCGGATGATCGCCAATCTCAAGGTGGGCGAGGCCCTGAGCGGCCGCGTTCGTCCCGGACAGCCGGCGATCGTCTACAGCGACTCGAACCCCGGCATGCCCGTCCCCGGTTCGGTCCTGGGCGTGAGCGTCCTGGCCGAGAGCGGTGGCTGGCGTGATCCGAATCGTCGCGACTACACCGTGAAGGTCGCCCTCGACGTCGATCCGGAGCTTGGTCTGAAGCCCTCGATGCGGTGTCGCGGCGAGATCATGCTCGGTCGAGTCGACGAGGTGATCAACGTGCCCATCCAGGCGGTGTTCCGTCGCGGACCGCTCGCGTTCGTCTACGTTCCGTCGGAAGGCGGTTTCGCCCAGCAGCAGGTCGAGGTCGGCCGCTCGAGCGAGATGCTCGTCGAGATCCGTGATGGCCTGGCGGAAGGCGAGACCGTGCTTCTTCGCCGTCCCACCGCCGGCGAGGTCGTCTCCGAACTCGAGATGCCCGAGCGTCCGAGTGGTGGGCGGCCGGGCGAGTTCGCCGGTCGTCGATCCGCGCCGCAGGGCGCGACCGCGGGCACCGGCCGACCGGCGTCGACGTCGGACAAGCCGGCCACCTCGATCGAAGCCGATGCGCTCTCCTCGAAGAAGGCGGAGAGCGTGACCTCGGATTCCGATGGGTCGAAGGACGCCACGAAGGTGAGTCGAGGGGCTGATCCGGCGACCGAGGAACCGGGTTCCGCCGGCACGAACTCCCTCTGAATTACCCACAAGGGCCATCGGGGTGGAGACCGGACGTCTCCCGATAATCAAGGCCGGACCGTCTCGACGGTCCCGTTTCGGCATCGACGTCGGCGTGCTCGGCGACTTGTCCACAGCTTGTCCCACGTTGTCGGCGCGTCATGGCGACGCCATTCCACCTCGGCCGTCGACCGTGGAACGTCTCGATGGGTGGACGGGGAAGCCGGGATCACCGGGGCGGTTCGACCAGTTCGGCCCTCAGTTCGTTCGCGTCGCCGTCCCGCCATGCCACCACGAGCCGCAACGGGGCTCCGGTGCGTTCGTCGGGCGGCACGACCGCCAACCGCGGGAAGCCGGTCATGCGATCGAGACCGATCGCATCGATCAGGGTCGGGGAGCCCACCGGGCCGTCGGAGCCGACCCGCTGGAGGGCGATCGAACCATGCGTCGTTCCCTTGACCGACCGCGGATCGAAGGCCGCGGCGGACCGGAGATCGACCCAGCATGCGACGAACTCGCCCCCACCGATCGGGACGACCTGGGTCCTGCCGATCGTTCGATCCGACACGACCCACGGATCCCCGAAGGTGGCACCGGCGTCCGAACTCATGGCGGCGAGCAGTCGTGGCGGTCGTGGGTCGTCACCCTCGCCGGGAGCCTCGGTGAACCATGCGACCATCGCTTGGCGTCCGTCCGCGGCGACGGACGGTCCGTTCACCGGACAGCCTTCGATCACCCAGTCGTCGCGGTGCACCGGGGCCGGCATCGTCCAGTCTCCGTCGACCAGCCGGACGATCGAGATGTCCCGCTCCTCGTTCGGCCCTCGATCCCGGTACACGACGATCGGTCCGTCGCTCGTCCACGCGATGTCGGTGTCGCAGCACTCGCACACGCGGGCGTCGAGGGCGATCGATGCCGGCGCATCGTCGTCCCCGACCCGCCATCGTGCCGCCCGCAGGCTCATCGCTCCACCCGACGCATGACCGTGTCCGTGATCATCCCCGGTCGCTTCGGGCCTCGCTCGTCCGTCGAGCCAGACGCCGAGGACGCCGTCCGAGGTGGTCGCCATCGATGCGAAGCCGTGCTCGACCGATCGTTCGTCGTCGTGAAGCCAACCCCGATCCTTCCACGTCGCCCCCCGGTCCGAGGACGTGCTCAGTCGGATGCCGTAGGCGTACGTACCGTCGCCCAGCTTCTCGAGATGGTGTGCGAGCAGCGATCCGTCCTCCGCGCGGCGGACCTTCGGACGATCGGCCCAGTTGGCGAAGAGCTTCCTGCCCGCGACGATCGTCGACGGAGGCGACCAGGAGGGGCCTTCCTCCGGGAACGAGAGACGGCTGCTCCGCACCCGGGATCCGTCCTCGCCGGGTTCGATCCAGCTTGCGAGGACGCCGTCCCCGTCGGACTGGAGCTCCACCGCGAACGCGCCCGTTGCGGCCGGCGGGTCGATCGATCCGGTCTCCCGGCCGTCGGCGGTCGCCGAGGCGAAGAGGAGGACGGCGGAGGCGAGTGTCAGTCCCGACCGGCGCATGTCAATCCACCTCCGTCGATTCGTCTTCCCGATCGGTGAGGAGGAGTTCACCCTTCATCACGGATCTCGGTTCGATCTCGACGAGCGGCGGCTGCTCGATCCCATCGCTCTTGGTGGTGCCGAGCGACTTCATCTTCCGGGCCGCGGGGAGGATGGACGACTCGAGGGAGCCGACCGCCCGGTTGTACGACTCGGTGCCCTGCTTCAGCCGCTCGCCCAGCTTCGTGAAGTGCTGCGTGAACTTGGCGAGTCGGTCGTAGAGCGCGGCCCCGGCCTTCGCGATCTCGCGGGCGTTCGCGGCGACGTCCTCCTGCTGCCAGCCGTAGCCGATCGACCGAAGGAGTCCGACGAGCAGGGTGGGCGTCACGATCAGGACGTGGCTCTGCATGGCCTTCATCTGGAGGTCGGGCTTCTGCTCGAGGGCGGCGGCGAGTCCGCTCTCGATCGGCATGAACATCACGACGACCTTCGGGGTCCGCTCGAACTGGCTCCAGTACCTCTTGTCGGCGAGTCCCTTGACGTGCGTCTCGACCGCCGAGGCGTGCCGCGCCATCAGTTCCCGTCGATGCTTGTCGTCGTCGGTCTCGAGGGCGTCGAGGTAGGCGTCCAGGGCGACCTTCGAGTCGACCACGATGATCCCCTCGCCGGGGAGCTTGACGATCATGTCGGGTCGGACCTTCGAGTCGCCCTCGCCGTCGGCGGTCACCTGTTCGATGAAGTCGCAGTGCTCGCTCATGCCCGCGAGTTCGACGATGTTCCGAAGCTGCATCTCGCCCCATCGACCTCGCTGTTCGGGTCGACGAAGGGCCTTGACGAGTCGGCCGGTCTCCTCGTGGAGCGATTCGTGGTTCTCGGCGATCCGCTGGACGTGCTGCTCGATCGAGGTGTAGGCCTTCTCGCGCTTGACCTCGAGGTCCTTCAGGGTCTTCTGCTGTCGGGAGAGTTCCTCGCGGAACGGCTTGAGCATCTCCTCGAACTGGGTCTGGCGTTCACCCAGGTGCCCGCCGATCTGCTTCTGGGCCTTCTCGAACTGGATCGAGGCCGACTCCAGAAACTGCTTCTGGTTCGCCTGCAGGACGTCGCCGGCGAGGGCCTTGAACATCTCCTCGAGCTTCTTGCGCGCCTCCTCGGTTCCCCGGGCGTACTCCTCGTGCTTCTCGCGGGCGACCCGAAGGTCGGCCTCCATGCGGGCCGCCGAGATCCGGGACTCCTCCGCCTCCCGCCGGGCCTCGTCTCGTTCGCCGGAGATCGCCTCGAGGGTCGATCCGGCGTCGTCGAGGCGTCGTTCGAGATCGACCTGGGCGGTGCGAAGTCCTTCCGTGGTGGCGCGTTCGGCCGAGAGCAGGTTCTGGGAGGCGGTGTTCCGTCGGCCGGCGAGGACGGTGACGACGAGGCCGGCGATCACCGATCCCGCGGCGATCCCGGCGAGAAACCAGAGCAGTTCGATCATGGCTCGATCCTAACGACTTCGCCGCGGGATCCTGTCCGCCCGCGAAGCGATTCCACCGTGGACGACCGCCCGCCCCCGCCGTACCCTCGTGCCATGCTCGCACGCCTTCTCGAGTCCGCCTCGATGATCGGTCTCCTGGCCGCCGCGACCGTCGCATCGACCCCCCGATCCGAGGCCCTGCCGGACCCGCGGTGCCACTTCGTGGCATCGATCGGGGTCGAGACCGACGGCGAGGGTCGGGTGATCGGCTGGCGGGACCGGCGGGCGGGTGGTCCGCGACTCGTCGCGGCGGGGAACGGCTGGACCGGGCCGAAGCCCGGCATCGATCCCGACCGGGGCTTCCTCGAATTCGACGGCCGATCGCGGTTGATCTCCCCTCCCGGAACGGCCCCGCTCGACGGTGCCCGCACGATCCTCGCCGTCGTCCGGGCGGATCGCGCGGACGGGGGCTACGTGATCGACGGCCTCGAGGCGACCCACCGCACCGCGATCTTCACCGGACAGTCCCGCGAACCCGGCGTCTGGACGGGGTACGCCGGGTCGGAGCCGACGGTCGTCTCGACCCCGGTGTCGCTCGGCCGTCCGGTCGTGCTCGCCGCGATCTTCGACCGTTCCGGCCAGGTCCTGCGCGTGAATGGTCGGGCTTCGACCGCACCGGCGATCGAGCCCGCCGGACTTCGCGGGCTCTCGGTCGGCTCGCGCTTCAACGGCGTGCTCGGCTTCCATGGCGGGATCGCGGAGCTGATGGTGTACGACGGCGTGCTCGGGAACGAGACGCTCGCGCGACTGGAGGAGGCGCTCATGCAGCGATACGACGTGACGGATCCCCCGCCTCCCCCACCGTCCACCGTGGTCTTCGAGGTCGGGGTCGACGGCTATCCCAACATCCGCATCCCCTCGATCCTGCGGTTGGCCGACGGCACGCTGCTCGCCTTCGCCGAAGCGAGGCAGGGCGGCGACCATGCGAGGAACGACATCGTCCTCAAGCGGTCGACCGACGGCGGAGGGACGTGGGGCCCGATCCAGTTGATCGACGACCAGGGGGGCGACTCGCTCAACGACCCGCTGCCGGTCGAGGTCCGGTCCGGTCCGAACGAGGGTCGCGTCTACCTCACCTACATGTCGTTTCCCGAGGGATGCCACACCGACTGCGTCGAAGCGGGCTACGGCCCCCGCAGTTCGCGGAACTGGCTGGCCTGGTCCGACGATCGCGGCGCGACGTGGACGAAGCCGATGGACGTCACCCGCATCTTCCGGGAGGAGACCAGCAACTACGCGGGAAGTCCGGGCGTCGGCATCCAGCTCGAGCGGGGACCCCATCGGGGACGGCTCGTCCTGCCGCAGCGTCGAGGGCCGATCGACGCCATGCAGGCGTACGTCGTGTACTCCGACGACGGCGGCGAGACCTGGGCGAGGGGCGAAGCGGCCCGGAATCCGGAGGGTGGCTTCTCGGCGGACGAGGTGTCGATGGTCGAACTCGAGGATGGTTCGATCCTCCTCAACAGTCGCATCCACAACGGTGGTCCGAAGCGTCGGCTGCGGAGTCGTTCGACCGACGGTGGGCGGACGTTCCTGCCGCTCGAGGTGGACGATGGCCTCGTGTCCCCGCACTGCATGGGATCGATCGTCCTCCACGAGCCGCGGGATCGTGGATTCGAGCGGAGCCGACTGCTCTATGCCGGCCCGTGGCGGGAGCAGGGACGCGCTTCGGGAAGCATCGTCGCGTCGTCCGACGGCGGAAGGACGTGGGGCGTCCCGGTCGTCGTCGTCCCGGGCGGATTCGCCTACAGCCAGCTGGTCGTGCTGGAACCGGGAGGTGACGTCGGTCTCTTCTACGAGGCGGACGGGTACCGGACGATGCGGTTCCTCCGGATCGATTCCGACGCGCTTCCGGCCCACTGAGGACCGTTTCCCCGCGACCGTCCAGCGAACACCTTCATGAACGTCTCGACCGACGATCCAACCCTCATCGACGCCTCGCTTCGCGGAGACGCGAAGGCATGGACCGTGCTCGTCGAGCGGTACGGCCAGCACGTCTGGTCGATCGGCCGGAGATGCGGCCTGTCGGAGGCGGATGCCGAGGATCTCGTGCAGGCGGTCTTCGCCTCGCTGGTCGAGCAGCTGGGTCGGATCGCGGATCGCACCCGGCTCGCGGGGTGGATCACGACCACCGCGAAGCGAGAGGCGTGGCGGATGGCCGACCGGGCCCGGCGGGAGCGACCCGCCCAGGTCGAGGTCCTCGAGCAGGACGCCTGGCTCGAGGAGGAGGACCTGGAGCGGCTGGAACGACGCCAGGCGGTCCGCACGGCCCTCGCTCGGGTCGATGCTCGCTGTCGATCGCTGCTCCAGGAGCTCTTCGGATCGGCGCAAACCCCTTCCTACGAGATGGTTGCGTCCAGGATGGGCCTCAGTGAGAATTCGGTCGGGGCGACCCGTCGGCGGTGCCTCGAGGGCGTCCTCGAGAAGCTTCGGGGCCTCGATCCCGGCCTTTTTGCCTGATCTCGGCGACTCGGCGTACGGCTTGGCGAGGTTCCCCCTCATCATCGGGAAGGACCTTCGGAGCGATGCGCCATGGGTGAATCGGACCAACACGAGGATCTGCCGTCCCGGCTCGCCCGGGCGATCGACTCCCCGCACGAGCAGGCCATCCGGTCGGTGCTGGAGTCGATCCGGGAGGATGCGGAGGACCCGGTTCCCGCCGAGGTGCTCGCCCGGGCGGCCGCGCTCTCGTCCTCGCTCCCGGGACCGGCCACCTGGCTCGAGTCGTTCGACCGCATGGCGGCTCGGGTCCTCGCGCCCCTCTTCGACGACGGGCCCTCGCTCGCCCACGGTCTTCGTGGCGACGACCTTCGCCAGTGCACCCTCGGCGTCGACGACCTCCGGCTCGATCTCGAGATCGAGGTCGACCCCACGCGGAAGGAGGATCGCGGCCGGGTGCTCGCGATGCTCCGAGGACAGCTGGACAGCGAGTCGGGACTCGAGGGCAGCACCAGGGTCGCCTTCCTCGGGATCGAGTCGGGTTCGGTCGTCGCTTCGCTCGAGGTGGACGAGTCCGGTCGCTTCGACGTCGAACTCGCCGCGGGTGGCTACGAGGTCGTCTTTCGAATGCAGGACGGTTCCACCGCCCTCGGGAGGATCGACGTTCCATGAGCGAGGACGCGACCGTCCTCGAGGACTGGTTGGCCGCCGACGAGGTGGTTCGTCGCGACATGCTCGCCTCGGACGGGGAGCGGCTCGTCGCCGTCGTGGAGTCGATCGTCCAGCGGGACGCCGACCGAAGCATCGAGGTCGGTCGCTCGATGATCGACGTGGCGGGGAACGAGTCGACCGTCGCCCGGCTCCTGCGGGCTCGGACCACGGCGGAGGCGTACCTCGGTCGGCACGAGGATTCGATCGCCAGCGCGATGGAAGCCCGGAGGCGGGCGCTCGCGGTCGACGATCGCGTCGAGGCGGCCAGGGCGCTGGTGGCGGCCATGCACCCACGAAGCAAGTCGGGCCGGTTGGCGGACGCGATCGAGGGTGGCGAGATCGCGCGCCGCGAACTCCTCGATGCGGACGCGGAGGACCTCGCGATCCGCGTCGATCTCAACCTCGGCAACATCCACAAGGCGATGGGCGAACCGGAGAGGGCCCTCGAGCATCTCGGGCGGGTCGTCGACCACCTCGAATCGGGTGATCCGATCCGGCCACACGCCCTCAACGCGATCGGCGAGTGTCGATACGTCCTCGACCAGCTCGATGCCGCGGACGAGTCGTTTCGCGAGGCGATCGACCTGCTCGGGGAGGACGGCGGACTCGCGGGGGCGATCGTTCTCGCGAATCGAGCCGACGTGGCAGGCCGCGAGGGGCGGATCGAGGAGGCCCTGGAGCTCTTCACCGAGGCTCGACGTCGATGCGACCTGCTCGGGGCCGCGTCGCAGGCCGCGCGGATCATGATCGAGACGGGCGATGCCCTCGAGTCCGCCGGTCTTCTCGACGAAGCGGCCCAGCTGATCGAGCTCGCCCTGGATCCTCTCGAGGAGGCGGACCTGGGCTTCGAGCGATCGCGCGGCCTGCTCATCCTGTCTCGGATCGACCTCGTGTCGGGCCGAATCGACCGGGCGGAGGAGCGTGCGGAGCTCGCCGCGGAAGGATTCTCGAAGCTGGGGAACCGTCGCCTCGCCGATCGCGGCATCCTGCTCGCGATCGAGGCCTGTCTCGCGGCCGACCGAATCGAGGACGCCGACGGACGTCTCGAGGAGCTTCGTCGGAGGACCTCGCCCGATCCCGTGACGGTCGTCGGACAGGCCTCGATGGAGGCGGAGGTCCGAGCGAAGCGCGACGACTGGGAGGCCGCGGCGGAGTTCGCGTCGCGAGCCGTCGAAGCCGCCGCGGAGCTCGGGGTCCCACCGATCTCGATCGAGTGCGACGCGAGGCTTGCGAGGATGCTCGTGCGAGGCGGCCGGCTGGACGCGGGCATCTCAACGGCCCGACGTGCGGTCGGGGCGATCGAGCGGATCCGGGCGGGATTCGGCGTCGACCGGATCCGCACCGGCTTCCTGTCCTCGAGGACCGCCGCCTACGAGTCGCTGGTCGAGGGCCTCGTCCTCTCCGGCGATCCGACGTCGCTGCGGGAGGCCTTCGAGGTCATGGAGCGTTCGCGGAGCCGGGAACTGGTGGAACGCGCCCTCGAGCAGTTGGAGGCCGGGGAGGCGGCCGGCGACGCCGACGGTTCGATCGCGGCGCTTCGCCGTCGCCTGCGCGTCCTCTACTCCGCGATGGAACGCGACGGACTCGACGACCAGCGCCGGATCCGGGTCGACGGTCGCCAGGCCGAGATCGACACGATGGAGATCGAACTCGATCGCAGGCTGCTCGAGCTTGCGGGCCGGTCGGAACTGGCGGACGCCGTCGCATCCTTCGACGACGTCGTCCGCTCCCTTCCCCCGGACGTCGCGCTGGTGGAGTACTTCATCGCGGGTGGCCGACTGCTCGCCTTCACCCTCGTCGAGGGACGGCTCGAGGTCGTCGACACCGGTTCGGACCCTCGCGACATCGCGCGGCTGGCGACGGAGCTCCACTTCCAGTGTCGTCGTCGACTTCGTGGGGATCCGGGGCCGCGGATCTCGCGTCGCATGCACGAGAAGTGCGACGAGGTGCTGCGCGAGCTGCACCGTCGACTCGTGGAGCCGCTCGGCGACCGCATGGAGGGTGTCGCGCGGTGGCTCGTGGTGCCGCACGGTCCCCTGGTCGCGGTCCCGTTCCACGCGTTGCGATCCGAGGATGGATACCTCGTCGATCGATTCGTGATGACCACGGCCGTCTCGGCCTCGGCGGCGATCCGCGGCGAGCGTTCCGGCCATCGGCCGGAGGGCGTGCTGGTGGCGACGGTCGGCGACGAGCGCGCCCCATCGATCCGGGAGGAGGGGGATCGCGTGGCGGCCCTGCATCGTGGTGCGGTCCGGCTCGATGCCGCCGGGGCGACCGCCGACGCCGTCCTCGACGGCCTTCGCTCCTCCCGGGTCGCGCACCTGGCCTGTCACGGTCGATTCCTCCCGGGCTCGCCTCGATCGAGCGGCCTGCGACTCGCCGATCGCTGGGTGACGGTGCGGGACGTCCGTGAACTCGGCGCCGCACCCGAGACGGTGATCCTGTCCGGATGCGAGACCGGGCTCCATCCGCAGTTCGGGGCCAACGAGTTGCTGGGGCTGTCCCGGGCCCTCGCCTCCAACGGCACGAGGACGGTGGTGGCGAGCCTCTGGAGCGTGCACGACGCGGCCTGCACCACCTTGATGACGGCGATGCACGCGACCATCGCGGAGGGCAGGGCGACGTCCCTGGGGGAACCGCTCGCCCGCGCCCAGCGAACCCTTCGGGACACGCATCCCCACCCCGCCTCCTGGGCTCCGTTCTTCTGTGCCGAGCCGTGCGTCCGACGGTTCGATCGATCGAATGCCCGAGGGACCCGCCGGGTCCTGCGCCCGACCGGAGAAGAGAGATGAACCGACCGACCACCCTCGCACTCGTCCTGATCGCGGGTCTCGCCCTGGCGCTGCCCGACCGTGCCGCGGCCCAGTACGAGGACATCCCGGAAGCCGTCTCCAGCGAGATCGTGATCAAGACCGAGTCGAACTTCTCGCTCGACGTGCTCCTCGCTCGACTCTGGGACGTGATGGGCGAGGAGAACGTCGAGGTCTTCCGGGCCCAGGACGAGATCGACGTCTACACGATCCGCTTCCTGACGGAACCGACCTCGGAGCAGGCGGTCGATCTCCGGGCGATCCTCGACGGCTCGGTCGACGACGGCACCATCAACTGGGCGGAGCCGAACATCTTCCTCGACAGCGTCGGCGGGCAGACGGACAGCCTCTGGGTGAGCGGCCTCGGCATCGATCGTGACGGCTACGAGGACCAGTTCGCGAAGGACCTGCTCGATCTCCAGTTCGCACACCAGGTCTCGACCGGTCACGGCGTCCTCGTCGGCGTGGTCGACACGGGGATCGACCCCGACCACGAGGTCATGCGGAACCGGGTCGCCGCGACGGGTACGAGCCTGCTTTCCTCCTACGCGACCCCGTACGACGACCCGAGCTCCAATCCTGCCGCGGTCAATGCGCTCTGGGGACACGGGACCTTCATCGCCGGACTCGTCGCACTGGTCGCGCCCGATGCGACCTTCCTGCCGATCCGGGTGCTCGATTCGGAGGGCCTGGGCACCACCGAGACCGCCGCCGCGGGCATCGTCGCCGCGGTGAACGGCGGTTGCCAGGTGATCACCCTCGCCTTCGGCACCTCCCTGCAGTCGCAGGCCATGAACAGCGCGATCCAGTACGCGACGCAGTCGGGCGTCATCGTGATCGCCGCGGCCGGCAACCTCGGCGAACTCGGCTGCTTCTATCCCGCGTCGAACGCCGCGACGATCGCGGTGGCGGCGAGCGATCATCTCGACCAGTTCGACCCGGTGTCGAACTGGTGCGAGAGCCTCGACGTCTGCGCCCCGGGGTCGATGCTCCTCGTGGGCAACGCCCCCGACCCCGCGGCCTCGATCATCGGCCCGGTCCCGGGATCCCTGGACACCTCCGACTACAAGGCGGGTCGAGGCACGAGCTTCGCCGTCGGGTTCACCGCGGGGATCGCCGCCCTCGTGCGGGCGCAGCACCCCGACTGGCCCGGCAAGGGCGTCGAACCCCAGCAGATCCCGGGGCTCATCGAAGCCCGTCTCGAGGACGCCGTCTCGACCACCGAAGTGACGCTTCCCGGACGAGCCGGCACGCGTCCCCGCGTCACCGCGAAGGGAGCGGTGGTCCTCGGGCCGACGGCCCCGACGCCGGGCGACATCAACGTCGACGGTTGCGTGGACGCCGCCGATCTCGGTCTCCTTCTCGCGGCGTGGCAGCAACCCCTCGACGCCACGACCCTGACCCTCGTGGACCTCGCCGGAAGCGCCGCGGTCGGGCCGGCCGATCTCGGCCTCCTCCTTTCGCTCTGGTCGAACGACTGCCCCTGAGTCGTTCCGGGTCCTCTCCCCCCGGAAGCCGTGTTCCCCCGCTCCTGCTCCTGCTCGCCGGTGGCGGCCTCGACTTCAACTGGCTGCTCGACGCCTACACCGTCGATCCCTGGCAGGACACGGTTCCGTTCGACTGGACCAATCCCGGAGACGGCGTGACGATCAGGGTCAACTGCTTCACCACGTCGCTCCCCGGAAACAGCTACAGCCAGGTGGACCTGAGGCCTCGAGGCCTGACGCGATACCTGACCAACACCCAGTACACCGAATGAAGGAGATCCCCGGCCCATGACCATGAACGGCTGAATCGAGCCTCTTCCATTCGAGGCGCGGCCGGTCCCTTCGGGGACCGGCCGTGTCGTCCCGGTCCCCCGGGACGGTCCGTCGGACGGGAATCTCCAAAATCCCGGAGACTGGCCGCGGAGACCGGCCATGACCAATGCAGTGACGACGAACGACTGCCATGACCTGGACCTGGTTCGGTCGGGGGATCTGGAGGCCTTCGGGCGGATCCACGACCGACACGCACCCCTGGTGCTGTCGGTGTGCCGTCGTCATGGCCCCGGTGGTCCCACGGGATCGCGGACCGAGGCCGAGGACGCGACCCAGGAGGTCTTCATCCGTGCCTACCGAAAGCTCGACTCCGTGGACGACTGCACCGGGCTTGCCGCCTGGCTCTGCTCCATCGCCCGTTTCGTCGTCCGTGAACGCCGGCGAGCCACCGCTCGCCGCCTCAAGCACGAGGAGGCCGCGATGACGAGCGTGATCAACCAGCATGGCGCCGTCGATCGGCGAAGGCCCTCGGCGGATGCCGAGCGCCGCGAGCGATTCGCGGCGCTCGAGGCGGCCCTCGACCGGCTTCCCGACCAGGAACGCCTCGCCATCCACATCCAGTACCTCGAACACGATCCCGTCGACGCGGCGAGACGCGCCCTCGGTCTCTCGCGGAGCGGCTTCTACAAGCTGCTCGCCCGCGCCCGCACGATGCTCGCCGACCTGATCGGCGACCAGGCCTCGGAGGACCTCCGATGAACGATTCCAACGACCAGGACCGAGATGCCGCCCGGGGAGGGGATCGCCAGCTCGATCGCCTTCTCTCCGACTGGCACGCCGACAACGTCGAGGCGGCCCGTGCGGGTCGCGACCGGCTCCTCGACCGCCTCGAGTCGGAGCGCGAGGGCGTGGCCGGCCGCATCGACGCCGGCGTCTCGAGCGGCCCGCGGTCGGCTCGCGCGAACCGCCGCCGGGCGTCCGCGACCACGGCCTCCTCGTTCATGCCCGGACGGGGCGTCCTCGCCGCGGCGCTCTTCGTGATCGTCGCGATGCTCGCCGTGCTCGCCCTGCCCGATCCGCAGCGGAACCTGTACGCAGGCGTCGTCCAGGTTCCCGACGGCGGTCGCCTCGACGCCTTCGACGGCCGCGGCGAGCTCATCGGCCCCTGTCCGCTGCAGCACACCGACGTCGAGGCCGAGATCAGCGGCCCGATCGTCTCGGTGTCGATCCGACAGCGATATGCGAACCCCTACGACACGCCGATCGAGGCGGTCTACACGTTCCCGATGTCCAACCGGGCGGCGGTGCATTCGATGACCATGACCGTCGTCGATCCCGACGGTGGCGAACGCATCGTGGAGGGCGAGGTGAAGGAACGGGCACTCGCCCGCGCGATCTACGAGCAGGCCCGCGACGCCGGCTTCGTCACCTCCCTGCTCGAGCAGGAGCGGCCCAACATCTTCACGCAGTCCGTGGCGAACATCGAGCCTGGCGCGACGGTCACCGTCGAGATCGGCTACCTCGAGGTCGTCGACGCCAGGAACGGCGAGTACGCCTTCGAGTTCCCCACCGTCGTCGGTCCCCGGTACATCCCGGGCGGCCCGCGCGGTTCGTCGGCCGCCGTGCCCGACGGCATGATGCCGCGACGCGGCATCGTGTTGAGGGGACCGGGACGGATCGTGCCCTTCGCGACCGCCGAGGACTGGAACGACTACCTGCAGCGGCCCGTCGAGGGCTTCGACGTCCCGACCTTCGCAGCCTGGATGGACGGACGGCTCGATGCGAATCCCGACGCCGCCGATCGGCTGATGCGCGACCTCTGGACGCCGAACCGCGTCTTCCAGGTCCTCGCGTCCGGCGTGCGGATCGATCGACCGACGTTCGCCGCGACCGGCGAACCGGCGGTGGTCGTGTCCGGCAGCGTCGAGTACGACGCGCCCGTCGAGGGAGGGAACGGGGTCGGCGACGTCGTTCCCGAGTTCTTCGCGCTCCTGGAGGGTGGATACGGCAGGATCGGCGATCGCTGGTTCCACTGGCAGCCTCCGATCTCGAAGGAGGCCGGCGCAGGGTTCGCGGCCGACACCGACCAGGTGCCGGACGCGAGCCGGATCACCCCGATGCCGGTGCGTCCCGACGTCCGGGCGGGTCACGACATCTCGATCACGGTCTCGATCGACACGGGTGGCGTCCCCATCGAGTCGATCGAGGCGCCGCTGCACGAGGTGGTGGAATCCCGGGTCGGGGACGATCGCATCCGCGTCGCCCTCGCCGACCGCGAGACGATCCCCAACCGGGACTTCGTCCTTCGGTGGCGACTGGCCGACGACGCGATCTCGGAGAGCATCTTCACCCACGTGGCCGTGGGCGATGGATCGGAACTCCTGATTCCCGGCCCCCCGACCGACGAGGGCATGAAGGCGGGCGGCTACCTCACGATGGTGCTGGCGCCTCCCGCCCGGGTGGCGGCCGAGGACGTTCGTCCGCGTGAACTCGTCTTCGTCCTGGACACCTCGGGATCGATGCGCGGGTTCCCGATCGAGAAGTCGAAGGCCGTGGTGCGGAAGGCGATCGATTCGATGCGACCGAACGACACCTTCAACGTCATCACCTTCGCGGGACGGACCAAGGTCCTCTGGGAGGCGCCGCGATCCGCGACGGAGGAGAACCGCCTCGCGGCACAGCGATTCGTCGACGGGGTCGAAGGGGGCGGGGGCACCGAGATGATGGAGGCGATCCGACGCGCCCTCGTCCAGGACGGTGCGACCCTTCCCGGCCCGATCGAACTGGCCAACACGCCGGCGGACGGCCGGATGGTCGCGATCGCCGCGCCGTACTCGGCGCTGGAGGTCGACGGGAACGGTCGATGGCTGGCGGTGCGCGAGGGGCTGCGCATCCCGATGAGCCTTCCGGTCGTCCTGCCCACGGTCAAGGATGCCGACCCGCTGGTCGAGTTGAACGGTCGGTGGTCGATCGTCGACGGCCTGCGGCGCTACGAAGTGGCCGAGGCGAGCTTCGTCGAGGAGACGGTCGCCCCGCCGATGCGGATCGTCGTCTTCCTGACCGACGGCTACGTCGGGAACGACCAGGGCATCGTGCAGGCCGTTCGAGACAACGCGCGGACCACGCGGGTGTTCTCGCTCGGCGTCGGGAACAGCCCGAACCGGTTCCTGCTCGACTCGATGGCCCGGGAGGGCCGCGGCGCCGTGGACTACGTGCTCCTGGCCGATGGTGCGGACGCCGTGGTGGATCGGCTCGTGGAGCGACTCGAGACGCCGGTCCTCACCGACATCGAGGTTCGGGTGGAGGGCGTCGCCGCGTTCGACCTGCTGCCTCGCAACCCAGCCGGTCTCCTGCCGGATCTCTTCGACGCAAGCCCGATCCTGCTCCATGCCCGCTACGACGTCCCGCCGACGGCGGTCGACGGTGCGGTGATCGTCTCGGGGAACACCGGTGCAGGTCGCTACGAGCGTCGAATCCCGATCCGGTTCGAGCCCGAGGCGCCCGACCATGCCTCGATCGCGACGCTCTGGGGCCGGGCCAAGGTCGAGGACGTCCTGGCCCCGCACCTCCTCGCCGTGGAACAGGGAACGACGCCACCGGCGGTCGAGGCGGAGGTCGTCGGACTCGGTCGGCGGTACTCGCTGGTGACGCCCTTCACGAGCTTCGTCGCGGTCGAGAAGTCGCGGATCGTCGTCGGGGGCAGGCCTCGGATGGTGACCATCCCGATCGAGCTGCCCGAGGGGACGAACTGGGAGGGCTTCTTCGGGACCGACTGCCCTCCGGGTGTCCGGGAGCGGGCCCTCGAACTGGCGGGCGTCTCGGAGGACGAGCGCGTCCTCGAGGAGGTCGGCGGGATCGAATCCGAGGACCTCGGCCTCGCCGGCTCGCGGGAAGCCGCCGCGGAGGGACGTTGGTTCGCCGAACCCGACCGTGGCGGAAGGCCGATGACGGCGGGCAGGGCCGTGCCGCGCCTGGATCAAGGTCGCGTCCCCGCTCCGGCCGGCAAGCGATCCGCAGGGCGTGGCTCCCGGAGCGCTCCCGGTGGTGGTGGTGGCGGTGGAGGCTTCGGCGGCGGCGGTCGTGGCGGTCGCGGCAGTGGCGGTGCCTACACCCTCGGTTCCAACGTCGCCGAGGGTCGGGGAGCGGCGAGCACCCGGGTTTCCGACTCGACGCCCCCGCCTCCCGCGAACCCGGACGTCGTCGCCGATGAATCCTCGAACACGCTTCCGGAGCCCGCCGTCGTCGAGGCGACCGAGTCCGCGGAGCCGCCACGGGTCGATCTCGATCGTCTCGTCCGGGTCCTCGACCGACCGCTTCTCTTCCTCGGTCTCGGCGCCCCGATCGGGGAGATCGAGGGTGTCCCCTC
>JAYZBK010000015.1:0-2159 GCA_036339295.1 Planctomycetota bacterium | reverse complement strand
CGCAGGCGCTCGAGGATGCGGGTGTGATTCTCCCGCACGAACCGGAGTCTTCCCTCCACCTCGCCGGGATCGAGATCGAGATTCGCCCATCCCGCCTCCGCGGCGTCGAGCACCCGCGGCGTCGCGACCATGGGCAGCTTGTTGGTTCGGAGCCGGCGGACCGGGATCCGCGGAGATTCGGGATCGATGCGATGGAATCTGGCGTGCAGCTGACGAGGATCGAGATCCAGGATCTCGGTGGGATCGCCGTGGAGATCGAGCACGAGGCGACCGTTGTTGTCGATCCGGTCGACCACCACGGCCACCGTCGCATGACCACGAGCCGCCCCGATGCCTCGATCGCTCAGCACGAACGGCTGCAGCGGCTGGTCGACGATGTCGGCGACCGCCCGCTTACGACGGAGATCGAAGGCGTACCGCCAGAGGCGGGGTTGGGCGGTTCGCAGCAGTCGGGCGAGCTCGATGGTCGCTCGAACGTCCCCCAGGGCGTCGTGCGCGGCTTCGGCGTGCTCCTCGATCCCGTTCGCGGCGGCCAGATCGCCGAGGGAGAGCGACACCGACCCGTCCTCGTAGGCGGGCCACTCGATCCCGTCCCGTCGACCGGTCGCCCAAGCGAAGCGGAAGGCGGGCAGCAGATCGAACCGGGCGTTGTCGTCCATCCACTCCCGGTCGTAGGGAGGAAGCAGGTTCCGCCACGCCCCGAAGCGGACGATCTCGTCGTCGTAGCCCAGACTGTTCCAGCCGGTCCCGGTGGTCCCGGGCCGTCCGAGCACCGAAAGGACCTCGGCCATGAAGTCGGCCTCCTCCAGGCCGTCCTCGGTGTCGCCCGGTGCGATGCCGGTCACCAGGCACGCCCCGATCGAGGGAGGCTCCTCGATCGAGGCTCGACATCGAAGCTCGATCTCCGACTCGACCGGCTTGAGGTCGAGATCGGTGCGGATGGCCCCGAACTGGGCCGGCCGGTCCCGTCGGGGATAGGGACCGCTCCGTCCGTGGTCCCACGGACGCGACAACGAGCCGAAGGTCTCGAAGTCGAACCAGAGAATGGTCTCGGTGCTCATGCGGCCTCCACCCCGGCCACTATCGCGGGGACCGCGAGGACACGACGACCCCGGGGGTCCGACCCCGGAATCGATCCGAATTCGTCTCCGCTCAGGAGCGCAGTCGGATCGACACGATCTCGAAGGGACGAAGCGGCACGTCGTACGCACCCGCCTCGTCGCGAACCAGGTCCGCGGCTTCGGGGTCGTCTCGTTCCCGCAGATCGACCGCCCGAGCCGACGACCAGCCCGGCACGGTGATCCTGGCCCGCCCGAGCGCACCGTGCTTCTCGACCAGCCGCAGCACCACGCCGTCGCCATCCTCCGCGGGCTTCAGGGCGGCGATCTCCACCCCGGCCGCTCCGGCCGCCTCGAGCGCGACGGGCCGGATCTCGGACGCCCCGCCCGCGGCCGCCTCCGCATCGACGAGTCGTCGCACCAGCAGCGGATCCGCGAAGGACTCGGCCTCCGCATCCACCCCTGCGGACCCGGCGGCATGCCGATCGCCCGCGTGGGGCAGGAGGGCGTATCGCAGTCGATGCTCGCCCCGATCGCACTCCGGATCGGGGAAGTTGGGGGCCCGCAGGAGGCTCAGACCCATCACCCCGTTCCTCACGTTCCGCCCGACGATCCCATCGTCGAGGATCGCGAGTCCGAGGCCGGGCTGGGAGAGATCCATCCATCGCCGCCCGGGAACCTCGAAACGCGCCTCCTCCCAGCTGGTGTTCCGATGGGTGGCGCGTTCGAGTTCGCCGAACTGGATCCCGTAGGTCGCCGAACGGGCCCGCACCGCGGTCGGGAACTCGGCCCGAAGGATCGTCCGCTCCTCCCGCCAGTCCACCAGGACCTCGACCTCGAGTCGGTCGGAGTCCGAGTCGAGGACGTAGCGAACAACCAGCCGGCTGGCACGACCGATCGGGTGCTCGAACTCGATGGCGCCCCGCAACGGTCCGGACTCGATGACCGCATGTCGCGCCGCCGGGGTCGAGAGCTCCTCGAACTTCTCGTGGTAGTCCCGGTCGAGATCCCACGCCTCCCACCGACGAGGGCGATCCTCGTACAAACGGAAGACGTTCAACGGTTCCGCAGCGACCTCGAGACCTCCCACCCGGCCCAGTC
>JAYZBK010000014.1:0-2478 GCA_036339295.1 Planctomycetota bacterium | reverse complement strand
CCTGGAACTCGTGCTCGTCCCTGCAGAGGTCGGCGACGACGGCGTTCATCTCGTCGGCGTCGCGGGTCTCGAAGAGGTCGTCGAAGTAGATGTCGTGCGCCTCGAGGGGACGGCCGAGTCGTTCGGAGAGCAGGGACGCGAGGTCCGCCCGGACGGGAGCACCCAGGATCGCCACGACGAGATCCTCGACCTCGTTCTCGGGGATCTCCCATTCCAGTTCGAACATCCGGGCGATCGCGGTCGGGTGATCGTGGTGATGGGCGTCGTAGGCGCGGGCGACGGTCACGTTGTCCATCCAGTGGTCGTACCGCTCGAGATCGATGGCCGGCCCCGCGGCATCGCCGTCGATCGTGTTGGCCGCGGGGTCCCAGTCGCCGGTGGAATCGCGGTCCATGATCGAACGCGGCAGCGATCCGTCGATGTACCGACTCATGACCCATGCGAGGGCCCGCTGCTTGTGGAGTCCGTCGGGATCGTTGTAGCCCGCCTTGATCTCCTCGCGGACGAGCCAGTGCGCGAGCAGCGAGCGATCGGCCTCGAACCAGCGTCGGCCGTTGGCGTCCACCATCGTCCCGACCGGGATGTGGAAGTTGGACACCCAGTTGTAGCTCTTGAAGTGGAGCTCCCGGGCGAGGTCGGCGACGTCCTTCGGGATGCGTGGTCCGAACGACCCCACGATGCGGGCCTCCGCCCAGCGGGCGGCGTCCCACGACCCGCCCTCGCCGAGCATCTCGTCGAGTGTGGAGCGTTCGAGGTTCAGGAGCGCGACGAACGCGAGCTTCTGGTCGTAGAACTGCTCGACGAGATCGGGCGCGGGATCGAAGGTGGCGAGGAGCGCGTCCGTCTTCGGAAGCGCCTCGCCGACGAGGTCGGTCCAGCGACGGAGGTTCCGCCTCATCTCGTACAGGTGGCCCCGGATCTGCTCGGTGGCGATCTCGAGCCGATCGAGGAGCATCGCCTGCTGGTCCTCGGTCGCCGCGAAGTGGTCGAGGCAGAAGGTCCGGAAGGCGTCGCCGTCGCCGTCGGCCTCGGTCCAGTGGCGGGCGCACTGGTCGACCCCACGCCGTGCCCGTTCGCTCGCGGTCGCTCCGTGCTCGTCGACGAGTGCCTGCACGGCGGCATCGAGCTGTTCGGTCGGGAGAAGGCCGGTGGTCGTGGTGTCGCTTGTCATGCCGCGATCCTACGGCACCGAAGGCGGCGGCGGGGGGTACGCTCCGGTCATGCGACGTCGAACAGGCCCCGCGATTCGTCGGCTCTCCTCCTGGCTGGTCCTGCTGGTCCTCGCGGGGGGGTGCGCCTCCCGGCTCGAGCGGGGATTCCCGGAGCTCCGGGCGGGCCTGACCGGGCCGGAGGTCGAGGCGCTGCTCGGCCCGCCCTCGGTCGTCGTCCCCGGGGCGGTCGACGACGGCGGCGAACAGGTGCAGGGGCCGCGGTGGCAGTACGGCGACAACCTGAGCACGATGACGACCGCCGCGGCCTTTCCGCGAACGGTGCCGGATCGGGTCTGGGTGGTCTGGTTCGACCTCGAGGGACGCGTGCTCTCCTGGAGACCGCCGATCGAGTCGGCGACGTCCTCCGTCGAGTCGCGTTCATCGGATCCCGACGACCGGGTGATCTTCACGCCGTCGGCCCCGCCCCGCGAACGATGACCCGGGGCTCGGTCGGGGTCGCTGGTCCGGCCAAAAGAAGACCGGCGAGCGTCGTGGACGCTCGCCGGTGGTCGTTCCTGGCTGCAGGCCGTGGTCGGGTCAGGCCTCGGCGGCCATCTTCTCGGCCTTCGCCCTCGCGTCGTCGAGCGTGCCGACGTACATGAAGGCGGTCTCGGGCAGGTCGTCGCCTTCGCCATCGCAGAGTCGCTCGAAGGAATCGATGGTGTCCTCGAGCGGGGTGGTGATGCCTGGGATGCCGGTGAAGACCTCGCCCACGTAGAACGGCTGGGAGAGGAATCGCTCCATCTTCCGAGCACGACCCACCGCGATCTTGTCCTCTTCGGAGAGTTCATCGACACCGAGGATGGCGATGATGTCCTGGAGGTCCTTGTACCTCTGGAGGATCGTCTGGGTGCGACGTGCCACTTCGTAGTGCTTGGCACCGAGCATCTGGGGGTCGAGGATTCGGGAGGTCGAGGCCAGGGGGTCCACCGCGGGGTAGATGCCCTTCTCGGCGATGCCGCGCTCGAGCACCACGAACGCGTCGAGGTGGGCGAAGGTCGTCGCCGGTGCGGGGTCGGTGAGGTCGTCTGCCGGGACGTAGATGGCCTGCACCGAGGTGATCGCGCCCTTGCGGGTGGAGGTGATGCGTTCCTGCATCGCGCCCATCTCCGTCGCGAGGTTGGGCTGGTAGCCCACTGCGCTGGGCATTCGGCCCAGGAGTGCGGACACTTCCGAACCCGCCTGCGTGAAGCGGAAGACGTTGTCGATGAAGATCAGCGTCTCCTTGCCGGAGCTGTCCCGGAAATCCTCCGCCATGGCCAGCCCG
>JAYZBK010000013.1:0-20110 GCA_036339295.1 Planctomycetota bacterium | reverse complement strand
ACCGCGGCCGACGGGGTGAGAGGTAGGGAGGGGGCATCTCGCCGGGCTCCAGCGAGCCGTCGGTGTAGGCGTCCAGGTTCGCTCGGATACCATCCCCGTGCCAGGTGTCGGGGGCGAGCGCCGCCGCACGTCGCTGGAGCCGGACGGCCTCGGTCGCGTCGCCGCGCATCCAGTGGATGCGTGCCAGGGTGTCGAGCTGGCCGTCGTCCATCCAGCCCTGCACGGCATTGGCTCGCCGGCTCGCCTCGAGGGCGAAGTCGAGATCCCGGCGGCTCACGCCCGGGAAGCTCACCACGTGCCAGGCGAGCTCGTTGAGGGTGATCGGGCTTCTCGGGAATCGCTCCATGATGCGTCGGCCGGTCCGGTACGCCTCGTCGGGGCGATCGGCGTCGGCGAGCAGCACGTCGAACTCACGGACCAGGAGGGGCGTGTTGTCCGGATCGAGGGCGATGCCCTCCCGGATCGTCGAGAGGACGTCGTCCCATTCGATCTCGCCGCGTCGGGCCAGCGATCGGCCTCGCTCGACCAACGACATGAGGTTCATCCTCGCGGCGTACTCGAGGGCGTCCGAGGTGAAGGCGTCGGGGTCCCAGGTCCCGGCGAGGATCTGGGCGAGGGGCTTCAGGATGGCCTTGAGAGGCGAGTGGTAGCTGATGCGACCCTCACCATCGATCACCACGACGGCCGGCAGGGAGGTGAGTCCGAGCGGCTCGAGGAAGGTCGACCGCCACGCACCTTCCGGGTCGACGATCGTGCGGGGAGGGGTCGGGGATCGACCGGGAAGTCCTGCCAGAACCGCCTCGGCCTTGTCCCGGGGCCCGAGGGCGATCGAGATCCCGTCGACCGGGTGGTCGCGGGTCACCTCGCCCAGCCGGGCGAGATGCTCGCCGGCGCCGCCCACGAACGGCGACCAGAAGATCAGCATCGTGTACCGGTCGGGCGTCCACGCCTCCACCGCATCGCCGATGATCGGCTCGCCCCCCGGCGGGTCCGGTGCGGGGGTGCCCAGCAGCCGGATGTCGCGGAGCGAATCGGCCGGCGGGGCGAATCGCGAGGTCGCGATCGGAGGAAGCTCGGGAGGTGACGTCGGGCCGCTCGAGATCGCGGGACCCGCTCCGAGAACGACGGACAGTGAGGCGATCGTCAGCATGTCCTCATGGTACCCCGCCGCCGGTCCTGGTCGCCTCGTGGGACTATCCTGCGGCGATGCCCGCCACGCTCATCGACGGCAAGCAGCTCAGTTTCTCCGTGCGACGGCAGGTGGCCCGCCGGGTCGCCGAGGCTCGACGGCCGGTGCGGCTCGATGCGGTCATCGCCGGCGACGACAAGGGTGCCGACATCTACGCCCACAACCAGAGGAAGACGTGTGCGGCCGTCGGCATCGAGTACCACCTTCATCGCCTCCCCGGCGACGTGGACCAGGCGGGCGTCGTCGCCTGCATCGAGCGACTGAACGAGTCCGAGGACGTCTCGGCGATCATGGTCCACATGCCGCTTCCCGAGGGCGTCGAGGCCGAAGGCATCCAGGCCATGATCGACCAGGCCAAGGACGTCGAGGGGGTCAATCCCGCGAACATCGGCAACATCGTCTACGGCCGGCGCAGCCTCGTCCCGTGCACCGCCCTCGCCAGCGTGGAGATGATCGAGTCGACGGGGATCGAGCTTCGCGGCAAGCGATGCGTCATCGTGGGGGCGAGCAACATCGTCGGCAAGCCCATCGCCGTCCTCCTCATGCGGGCCGAGGCGACGGTGATCTCGACCAACAAGTTCACGGAGGATCTCCCCGAGCTGACCCGAAGCGCGGACGTCCTCGTCAGTGCCGCCGGGGTGCCGTCGCTCATCACCGCCGACATGGTCAAGCCCGGGGCGGTCGTCGTCGACGTCGGGATCAACCGCATCACCGGCGCAGACGGGAAACGAACCACGGTCGGGGACGTCGCCTACGACGAGGTCTCCGAAGTGGCGGGGCACCTGAGTCCGGTGCCCGGTGGCGTGGGACCCATGACCGTCGCGATGCTCCTTCGCAACACCTGCGAGGCAACGCTCGGCTGATCCATGGCGGGAGCCCGGTCCCGGGCGCGTGCCTCGACGACCGGGATCGTCGAGTCGGACACGTGACCACCGTCGCCGATCTCGAAGCCCGGATCGATCCGGTTCGGACGCGGGGCGGAAACCGGCGGAAACCCGCGGATCTGGCGTGGTGGTTCCGGAATTCGAGGGATCCGCCGCGAACCCGCCTGCGAATCGCGTAGGGCGTGGGGAAGACGATTCCGCTTCCGAGGGTCGTCGAAGTCGAACTCCACGAGGGGCACCTGCACAGGAAGGTGATGTGCATGACTGACGGTGATGCCGCCGGCAAGCGGTCGGCGATCGTACTGGACCTCTTCGATCGCTACTACGAACGAGTCCACGCCTTCGCCCGTCGCTCCGTCGATGCGAACGTGGCCGAGGACGTGACCCAGGAGGCCTTCATGCGGCTGCTCCAGCATCCGCGCCTGGAGGAGATGGAGATCTCCATCAGCTACCTCCTCCGGGTGGTGCAGAACCTCCTGCGACGACGCTACACCCGGACGGCCAGGCTTCGGACGATCCTCGAACGCGAGCTCGCACCGAGGGAACGGCGACGAAGGGAACGCATGGCGATGATGGACGATCCACCCGAGCCGGGCCTGCTGCTTCGGGAAGTCCGCCTCGAGGAGGCGCTCGGCCGTCTCTCGAGCGACGAGCGGGACACGATCCGTCTCGTGGTCTGCGAGGGCTTGAGCTACGCCGAGGCGGCCAGGTCGCTCGGGGTCTCGGTCACGACCGTCAACAACTGGCGTCATCGCGGGCTGCACAAGCTCCGCCGCTTCATCCGCGACGGTCGAGTCGAGCCGGTCTCCCCGCTCGAGCACCGGCCCGGCCGCACCGGGTGAGGCCCGGCGGTGGTCAGATCTGGCCGAAGAGTCGGTGGGCCGCCTCGCGGTAGCGGTCCATCGTCCGTTCGACGATGTCCGTCGGCAGGGTCGGGCCCGGAGGCTCCTTGTCCCACTCGCCGTGGTCGACGAGCTCGAGGAGGTGGTTGCGGACGAACTGCTTGTCGAAGCTCGCCTGCTCGCGACCGGCCTCGTAGTCCTCCGCGGGCCAGTACCGGCTGGAGTCCGGGGTGAGCACCTCGTCGCAGATCAGGAGTTCGCCGGTCGGCTCGCCATCGAAGTCGATCGCGTGCCCGAACTCGAACTTGGTGTCGGCGAGGATCACGCCGCGGGCGGCGGCATAGTCGGCGGCGGCACCGTAGATCGCGAGCGTCAGGTCGCGGAGGCGTTCCATGAGGGACTCGCCCGCGATCGCGGAGGCCCGCTCGAAGTCGATGTTCTCGTCGTGGCCCTCGGTCGCCTTCGTGGCTGGAGTGAAGATCGGATGCGGCAGTCGGCCGCACCGCTCGAGGCCGTCCGGAAGGTCGATCCCGCAGACCGTCCGGTCGGCGACGTACTCGTTCCATCCGCTGCCTGCGAGGTAGCCACGGGCCACGCACTCGATCGGGACGACGCCCACCTCGCGGCACAGCATCATCCGGCCCTCGAGCATCTCCCGATCGTCGTCGGAGATCCCGGGCACGTCCGCGGGATCGGTGGAGATCAGGTGGTCGCCGACCATGTCGAGTTCCCGAATGAACTGGAACCAACCGACGCTGGTCTCGGTCAGGAGCCGCCCCTTGCCCGGAATCGGGGTCGGCATCACGACGTCGAACGCGCTGATGCGGTCGGTGGCGACCACGAGCACCCGGTCGGGACCGAGTTCGGTCGGCACTCGGTAGACGTCGCGCACCTTGCCCTGTCGTCGGTCGGGAAGGGGAAGACGGGTCTCGAAGACGGGATCGGCGGCGGTCGGCATGGGTGAAGTCTATGTCCTCTGACGGCGTGGTTTCCCCCGAGATCGGTCGTCGGCGTTTCCGCGTCTCCCGGAGGCCCCCGGCTCGTCGGCCGGTACACTATGAGGTCGCCGAATCGGAGTCGTCGTGGCCGAGTTCCAGTTCCAACTCGATGAACGAACGGGACTTCGTCTCGGACGGCCTCCACTGGGCGTCAGGATGCTGGGTCCCGGGGATGTCCGTCTCCGGGCCGAGATCCGCTTCCGACAGGATGCCCACGGCGGGACGTTCGTCATCCGGACCAAGGATGTCGCGGACGCCGCGCTCCGGATCCAGGTGGACGTCGGAAGGGCGGGGGAGATCGTCCTGCAGACGTGCCTCCTGCCGCCCCGCGAGCGTCCGTACGACCTGGCACTGGAGCTCGCGCGTCACCGGGTGAAGACGTTCATCCAGAAGAGCGAGGACTGGCTGATGTTCGATCCGGCCTACGCGCCGGACGCGGTCGGCCACTTCGAGACCGCTCGCAACACCTTCACCGATGCGCTGGTCGCCCACGATCTCGCCTCCGAGGGACGGCTCGCCGCCGATGCGATCGACCTCGGGCTCCTCGCCACCGACGAGCTCGCGGACGCCCACGCGGACATCCTGCTTCACCGGCGGTATGCGCGGAAGACCGCCTCGAATGCGACGCTCGGCACGACGATCTGTCCATCCACGGATCCGGCCGTGATCGCCCCGACCCTCGAGGACTTCGACGTCCTGACGATCCCGTTCCGGTGGTCGGACGTCGAACCGGTGAAGGGGCGATTCGACTTCTCCCGCCTCGACGCCTGGGTCCAGTGGGCCACCGACGCGGGCAAGCCGATCATCGCCGGGCCGCTCGTCGACTTCGCGCCCGGCGCCCTGCCGCAGTGGGCCGAGGTCTATCGGAACGACTACGCCACGCTTCGCGATCCGCTCTACGACTACCTGAACGCCACGATCGGTCGATACATCAACCACGTGGGGATCTGGAAGATCAGCGCCGGCATGCATCTCTGTCGCGGGGGCCGCCGACCGCTCGGGGAGATGGTCGACGCGACTCGAACCGCCACCCTGCTGGTCCGCCGCCTGAAGCGGTCCGCCCGGAGCATGATCGAGGTCCACGATCTCTTCGGGGACACGCGGGCGAAGCTCTCGGGTTCCTTCGGGCCCTTCGAGTTCCTCGAACGTCTTTCGGCCGAGGGGCTTCGCTTCGAGAGCGTCGGTGCGAGGATCGTGGTCGGCGGCACGGAGCCGGGCACCCGCAGCCGTGACCTGATGACGATCAGCGACACCCTCGACCGCTTCTTCGGCATGGAGCAGTCGGTCCTCCTCTCGGCCGTCGGTGCGCCCTGCCGCCACCTCGGCGACGGGGCCGGGCGATGGGGCGAACCGTGGTCGGAGACGCAGCAGGCGAAATGGATCGATCGACTGTTCGGGATCGCGATGAGCAAGCCCTACGTCGAGTCCTTCTGCTGGTCGGCCCATACCGACGGGGCCACGCCCGATCCCGGAGGCGGGGTCGGATTCGGGATCGTCGAGGAGGACGGAACGCCGCGACCCGGGTACGAGACCCTCGTCGGCTGGCGCCGTCGGATCGGGCGACCGCTCGGTCCCTGGACGCCGCCCGCGAACACGGGCGAGGATGCGATCGAGAGTCCCCTTGGATCCAGCGGTGGGTAGACCGAACCGGCGGCGATCCCGCGATCGTCCCTTCCAGTCCGATCGACCGCGCCCACGAGACCGGGGGATCCTCGCCTGGTGCGGCCTCGCCGTCCTCGCCCTCGGCGGTCTCTCGGTCATGCGCGACCTGTCGGCGACGCTCGCGACGGACCCGATCGAGATGCCGTCGAGACGGATCGACCCCCTGCGTGCGACCGTCGCCGAGTGGATGCTCGTGCCGGGCATCGGTCCGCGTCTCGCCGAGCGCCTCGTGGATGCCCGTGGTCGTGCCCGGCTCGTCGACCTGCAGGAGGTGAAGGGGATCGGTCCCCTCATCGCCCGGGATGCGGCGCCCCATCTCGTGCATCCCTCGCTTCGGAGCCGTCCCTGATGGATTCCTCCGTGCCCGAGGATCGCTGGTGGATCGATCGGCTTGCGGCGGCCGGGTCCGTGCGGCGGCTGCTCGAACTCGTGGCCGAGGGGGGCGAGGTCTCCGCACGGGGGGTCGCCGGGAGCAGCACCTCGATCCTCGCCGGCCTGGTCGCGCGTTCCGCGCCGGGACCCGTCGTCCTCGTGGTGCCGCACCTCGACGATGCGGACGAGGCGGTGGAGGAGCTCGTCGATCTCGGCTTCGAGGCATTGCCGTTCCCGGCGCTCGAGGTCATGCCGGGGGAACGTGATCCGGCGATCGACATCGTGTCCGCCCGCCTGGGGCTCGTTCGTCGGGCCCTGGTCGACTCGCTTCCCGACGTCGTCGTCGCGCCGTTTCCCGCGGTCATGCAGGGGATCCCGCCGGCCGAGGATCTCGAAGATCGCCTGCGGGTGATCCGCGAGGGAGACGTGATCGATCCGGCGGGGCTGGCGGCCTGGCTCGGGGATGCGGGCTGGGCTCGGATGGAGATGGTCGAGAATCCCGGCGAGTTCGCGATCCGAGGCGGCGTCATCGACCTCTTCCCACCGGGTGGTGCGGTTCCGGTCCGACTCGATCTCTTCGGCGACGAGGTGGAGCGTCTCCACGAGATCGATCCGCGGTCCCAGGCGAGCGACCGTCGCATCGAGGAGATCGAGCTCGTCGGCTCGACCGACGGACTCCTGACGGCGGGGAACGCGAGCCTCGCCGCGCTGCTTCCGGCGACGACCACCGTCGTCCTCGCCGCGCTCGGCGAGATCGTGGAGCAGGGCCGGGGGTACTGGGAACGGGTTCGGGACTCGGGTGGCGTGCAGGGGCCGCCGGCGACGCTCGCCGCCCTGCGTGACCGGGCCCGGTGCCTGCTCGACGTCAACGAGTTCTCCGCGAGCCAGGTCGAGGATCGGGCGGTCGGGCTTCCTCCGGCGCCGTTGCCGCCGTTTCCCGAGGAGCTTGGGAAGGCGATGGACGAGCTGCTCGAACTCGCGTCCTCGTCCGATGTCGCCCTCGCGTGCTCGACGACGGGCGAGTTCGAGCGGGCGCGGGAACTCGTCGACCGCCGTCGGGCCGCCGGCGACGAGGGCGCCGATCGGATCCGCGTCGAACGTCGCCACGTGCATCGTGGCTTCCGCTGGCTCGAGGACGATGCCGCGGGATTCGCGGTCGTGCCCTTCCATGAACTGCTCAACCGATGGGGCATCCGGCGAAGGGGAGGGAGGTCGGTCCGGGGTGGCGCGAGCCGCCAGGAGTTCCTGCGATTCGAACCCGGCGATCTCGTCGTGCATCGCGACCAGGGGATCGCCCGGTTCGTCGGTCTCGGCACCCTGCCTCGGGAAGGCGAGCCCGACCAGGAGGTCATGACCCTGGAGTTCGACGGTCGGGCCCACCTCCACGTCCCGTTGTCGAGGATCGAACTCGTCCAGAAGTACGTGGGCGCCGGCAGCACCACCGCCCCGACGCTCTCGACCCTCGGCGGTCGGCGGTGGAAGCGGCAGAAGGACAAGGTGGCCGATGCGGTGCAGGACCTGGCGGGCGAGATGCTCCGGGTGCAGGCGGCTCGCACCGCCACGCCGGGCATCCGCTATCCGGCCGACACCGACTGGCAGCGGGAGTTCGAGGCGGAGTTCCCGTACGACGAGACGGAGGACCAGGTCTCCGCGATCGCCGCCGTGAAGCGGGACATGTCCTCGAGCACCCCGATGGATCGGCTGGTCTGTGGTGACGTCGGATTCGGCAAGACCGAGGTGGCGATCCGGGCCGCCTTCAAGGCCGTGGAGTACGGCCGGCAGGTCGCGGTGCTGGTTCCGACCACCGTCCTCGCGGAGCAGCACGAGCGGACCTTGCGGAGCCGATTCAAGGCGTATCCGTTCCGCATCGAGTCGATCAGCCGCTTCAAGACGGGGGCGGAGGAGAAGAAGCTCCTCGGCGAGCTCGCCGACGGGGTCGTCGACGTCCTGATCGGGACGCATCGGATCCTGTCGAAGGACGTCCGCTTCAAGGACCTCGGCCTGGTGGTGATCGACGAGGAGCAGCGTTTCGGGGTCGAGCACAAGCAGAAGCTCCTCGCCGCCCGCACGGTGGCCGACGTGCTGACCCTCAGCGCGACCCCGATCCCGCGGACCCTCCACATGGCGATGCTCGGGATCCGCGACATCTCGAACCTCACCACGGCCCCGCTCGATCGTCGGGCGATCGTGACCGAGGTCGTGCCCTGGAACCAGCGTCGGCTCGCGCAGGCGATCCGACGGGAGCTCGCCCGCGAGGGCCAGGTCTTCGTCGTGCACAACCGGGTCCACGACATCCAGAGCTTCGCGGACGACGTCCAGAAGCTCGCCCCGGACGCCCGGATCGCGATCGGCCACGGCCAGATGTCCGACCGGGAGCTCGAGAAGGTCATGCTCTCCTTCATCCGCCGGGAGGTGGACATCCTGGTCAGCACGACGATCATCGAGAGCGGCGTGGACATCCCGAGCGCGAACACGATGATCATCCACGATGCCCACCGATTCGGGCTCGCCCAGCTCCACCAGCTTCGGGGTCGGGTCGGCCGAAGCCGCCACCGGGCGTACTGCTACCTGCTGCTTCCGTCCGAACGGAGGATGACGGAGGATGCGCTGCGGCGACTCAAGGCGATCGAGGACTACTCGATGCTCGGAGCGGGTTTCCGGATCGCGATGCGCGACCTGGAGATCCGGGGGGCCGGGAACCTCCTCGGCGCCGAGCAGTCGGGACACATCGCGGCGGTCGGGTACGAGATGTACTGCCGGCTCCTCGAGGACGCGGTCCGGGACCTGACGCGGGAGCGTCGCGTGGTCGCGGGCGACACGATCGTGGAGATCGGTCTGGAGGGGTCCATTCCGAAGGGATACGTGCCCAACGACCAGCGTCGAATGGACTCGTATCGCCGCATCGGCGAGGCGGACGGATTCGACCAGCTGGACGCGGCGACCCGGGACCTCGAGTCGGCCTACGGGGAACTTCCGCGGAGCGTCGCTCGGCTGGTCGAGATGGCGGAGATCCGGCTGGCCAGCGCCCTGATCGGCGTCCGGAGTCTCTTCGTCAAGGATCGGGACGTCATCTTCCGGACGACCGCCCCGGGAAGCCTCCAGTCGGCGCTCGACGGGGTCGACGGATCGGTCCGGGTGATCGCCCCCGACGGGGCGGGCGGCACGATCGAGGCGACCGAAGGGGCCGAGGTCGAGGTCTACTTCCGGCCTCCGTCGTCGTACCTCGACCCCGAGAGCCTCGCGACGGTCCTGCGTCGACGGCTGCGCCGTCAGGCGGAATCCGAGGCACCGTCGGGCGTCGCCGTCGAATCCGACGGTCCTCCCGGGGTCGCCGGAGTCCCCGACTCGCAGTAGGTCCTCAGCTGTTCGAGTTCCTTCCGGGTCGCCTCGCGGGCCGACTTCCGCATGAGCGGCACCATCACGAGGAAGAAGAGCTTCCAGATGCCCTTCGCGCTCGACGTGGAGGTCTGGGTGACCCGAGTCAGGCCGCTCGGGAGCGTCTCGAGGACGTAGGTGACGTGGAGGTCGAAGACCGGTCCGCGCATGACGATCGAGGAACGGTTCGGGGGCTCGTACTCCGTGACCTCGCCGTCGAACTCCATGCGGTGTCCACGATCCTCGGTCACCATCCGGAAGGTCGATCCCACGCCGCCGTCCTCCGCGAGCTGGACGGGATGGTCCTCGACCACGATGGTGCTCCAGGCGGCCACGTGATCGGTGGCGAGGATGAAGACGTCCGTGATCGGTCGATCGATGTCGATGTGGCAGTCGTTCCCCAAGACGTCTTCTCCGGAGCCCGTGCCGGCGTTCGGAACGGTTCCCATCCCGGCGAGGGTCGAGGGGGACGCCCCGGTCAGTCGGCGTCGGCGGCGGAATCGCCTTCGAAGTACTCGGTGTGGTCGCCCGCCTGCTTCTGGATCCGCTCGAGGATCGCCCGGGCCGGCTCGAGATGCGCGCCGTCCTCGACGAACACGGTCACGGACTGGCCGTCGAGACCGGGAAGGGCGCCGCCGCCTCCGGCACCGAGGATGTCGGAGGTTCCGGCGGCGATGCCCTCGGCCTCGAGCTCCGAGAGCAGTCGCATCGCGACGACGGCGGGCAGGACGGCGACTTCTTCCATGGTGGGGAGCCGACCGAAGTGATCTCGTTCATCCGTCGGGGCCGGGCGGACGACATGGCCGCCACGCCGCCCCGACGGGGCCTGGTGCGATGCCGTGGTCAGGAATCCGGCGTCCCGAAGCGGGTCAGGGACGCGGGCGTGCCCGTCCGGGCGATACAGATGTCACGCTCGTCCTCGGGAACGGCGTAGTAGAGATGTCCGTCCGTGGTCACTCGGAACTCGACGTTGGCGGACTCCTTCACGCCCAGTTCGAGGATCGTGTCCAGTCGGTCCTCGTCGGGGTCGTAGACGAAGATGCCCTTCGCATTGCTGAGCATGATCCGCCGCTGGTCCGGGGCCCAGTCGATGGAGAACGGGGCCTGGACGAGATTCCTCTCGATCACCTCGTAGGTTCCGGACGCCATGTCGTGGATGGCGAGTCGCGCCTTGCCATCCGGTCGAAGCGGCCCTGCCTCGTTCGCCAGCCCGAGGATCCTCGTGCCGTCGCGCGAGAACTGCTGGGGGAAGAACCAGCGGTCTCCCTCGATCTTCGGCATCGGTTCCGCCTCCGACAACTTCAGCGTCGGGGCGTCGGCGGGGATCAGGTACCAGTCCTCGCCGGTCGAGGTCGCCATCGTCCCGTCGACGGGATTCACCGTCGGGGTATCGATCAGGCGCCAGCCGTCGGTGATCATCCGGTACCCGCCACCGTCGATGTCGCACTCCCAGCCTTCGTAGTCGCCGCTGCGATTGCTGAAGAACAGGATGCGTCGACCGTCGGGATGGAGGCGGGGTTCGAGGTAGCGGAACGCGTCGTCGGTGAGCTGCCGGACCTGGCTGCCGTCGCCGCGGCTCACGTAGAGGTCGTCCGAACGCATCGGGCCACCGGAGATCACGATCCGGTCGGCATCCGCGGCGACGTCGAAGAGGGCGCCGAAGCCGCCGGCGAAGATCTGCTCGGGGAGACCGGTCGTCTCCAGCGTCTCGAGGTCGATGGCGATCCGCGCCATCCGGACGTTGCCCATGCCGTCGACGAACACGATGGATCCACCGTCCTTGGCGGCATCGAGTCGGCCCGCATAGGTGCTCGGAGCGGGAATCGGTCTCGGGGTGTCGCCGATCTCACCCGTCTCGGGATCGAAGTCGAGCTCCCAGAGTCCCACGGGTCCACCGCGATTGCTGCTGAAGACGATCTTCCGGCCGTCCTCGGACCAGGCGGGGCTCCAGTCGAACTCGACGTCGTCGGTCACGAGCCTCGGATCGGAGCCGTCGGCACGGACGATGCCGATGTCCCGACGCCCGGTGATCTGGAAGACGCCGTCCTCGTCGACCTGGCCGACCGTCCAGAACAGGATCCACTCGCCGTCGGGGGACCATCGGGGATCGACCGCGTCGCCGGGATGGATCTCCCGGTCGTCGCCGGTCTCGATGTCGACGATCCTCAGGGCGCCCGCGACCGGGCGGCCGTGCGGCTGGAAGTAGCCGGTGGTCGAGTAGACGAGGCTGCGGCCGTCGGGCGACCAGTCGGGGGCATGGCCGTCGACCCCGATCGACCGACGGAAGCCACCGGTCGTCCGCATGACGTGGAGGTTGCCCTTCGCGTCCAGGGTCTGGCTCCGAAAGGCGATCTGCTTGCCGTCGGGGGAGAACCGGGGCGAGCTCTCGAAGCCGGGCATGTCCGCCGTGACCTCGATCGGACGGGTGCCGTCCACGCCGAGCAGGTAGATGCTGGTCTCCTCCTCGTCGTCGCTGGACCGCATCGAGAAGGCGATGAAGTCGCCGTCCGGGGACAGCGTGGGATGATCCTCCTTGCCGGGATCCGAGGTCAGCGAATCGAACGTCCAGATCGGCTCGACCGTGGTCGCCGACGTCGCGGCGGGAGGCGTGGTCCCCGGTCGGGCCAGCAGGAGGGTGAGGAGGATGCCGGCGACGGCCGCGAAGGCGCCGGTCGCGACCATCCAGCCGAGGCGTCCGCCCGCTCCAGGCGGGACGCTCGTCTCCAGGGCCGCCTCGTCCCGAGTGGTCGTGGCGGCGGGGGCGTTCCGGATCCGGTCACGGACGATCTCGAGTTCGTTGCGGACGTCGAGCGCGGACTGCCACCGTCGGTCGGGGTCCTTCTCGAGGCACCGGTGCACGAGGGCCTCGAGTTCGTGGGGGACCTCCTTGTCGTAGGTCGCCATCGCGATGGGACGATCCTTGAGGATGCTCGAGAGGATCGACATCGCGGTGTCGCCCTTGAAGGGCAGTTCGCCGGTGGCCATCTCGTAGATCACGACCCCGAGGGAGAAGACGTCGGTGGCGAGATTGGTCTCGCCGGCGTCGGCCTGCTCGGGGGCCATGTAGTTGACGGTGCCGAAGATCCGCCCTTCGAGCGTGACGTGCATCGTCGGTGCCGTCACGTCGGGGTCGCCGCCGGAGAACTGCATCCCGCCCTTCTTGGCGAGGCCGAAGTCCAGGACCGTGACCTCGTCGCGCGGGCCGACGATGATGTTGTCGGGCTTGAGATCCCGGTGCGCGATGCCGCGCTTGTGGGCCGCGGCGACGGCATCGGCGATCGGGATCGCGAGATCGAGGATTCGTTCGACGGGGAGCCCGCCATCCTCCTTGATGATGTCGGTGAGCGGTCGGCCGTCCACGAGGTCCATCACGAAGAAGGTGACGTCGTCCACCTCCTCGAAGGCGTAGATCGTGACGATGCCGGGGTGCTTGAGGGCGGCCAGCGCCTTCGCCTCCCGCTCGAAGCGGTCGCGGTGCTCCTTGTCGGCGACGACCTCCGGCCGGAGGATCTTGACGGCGACGGTCCGGCCGAGCTTCTCGTCCCTGGCCTCGTAGACCTGTCCCATCCCGCCTTCGCCGAGGAGCTTCTCGAGGTGGTAGGGGCCGAGTCGGGTTCCTGTGCGGTCGTTGTTCATGACTGCCTGCTTCGAGGTCGGGATCTGGATCGGCCGACAGGGTACCTCCTCGGGCCGGGCGGCCGGCGAGGTACCCTCTCGGTCGAGCCAGCGTCCCCACGAGGAGAGAGCGATGACCCCGCCACCCGCCAAGCCGGACACCGACAGCGTCGAGAAGGGGGCCGAGGAGTTCTCCGGCACGATCTCCGGCCTGCTCGAATCCCTGCTCGGGCCGCTCGAGGGCAGCCCGCTGATCTACTCGGCGGTCGTCGCCGGGGCCCTGCTGCTGCTGCTCTGGGTCTCCCATCTCGTCCTGAAGCTGTTCGTCGTTCGTCCGCTGCTGGGTCACCGGCTGGTCGATCGGATCAAGGTCCTCGACGCCCGCGACCTGACCGAGACGAAGGTGCTCTCCAGCATCTCGACCCTGCTCTCGCTCGTGGTGGTCTGGATCGCGGTGGAACTGCTCCCGAGGTTCGAGCCCGCCTTCCAGGACGGTGCCCGGCGCATCGTCGGGGCGTTGTTCGTCGTCTGCACGGCGCAGTTGATCGTGCGGACGGGGAACCTCCTCGATCGGACGTACTCGAGGCTTCCATCGGTCGATCGGCCGGGTGCGCTCCGCGGCTACGTCTCGGTCGGTGGGTTCCTCGTCTACGGGGCTGCGCTGGTCCTCACGATCTCCGTGATCCTGGAGAAGTCGCCGGTCTACTTCCTGACCGGGCTCGGCGCGGTCTCGGCCGTCCTGCTCATCCTCTTCCGCGACACCCTCCTGTCCATGTTCGCCAACATCCTCGTGACCACCGGGGATCTCGCCCGGGTCGGCGACTGGATCCACGTCCCGTCGAAGAACGCCGACGGGTACGTGATCGACGTGTCGCTCAACGTCGTCAAGGTCCAGAACTTCGACAAGACGATCACGGTCCTGCCGACCTACTCGCTGGTCCAGGAGGCGTTCGTGAACTATCGGGGCATGTACAAGGCGGGGGGGCGGCGGATCAAGCGATCGATCGTGCTCGACCAACGGACCATCCGTCCGCTCTCGACCGGGGAGGTCGAGTCGTTGCGGGCGATTCCCCTGGTCGAGAAGGCGATCGCGCTCGACGATGCGACCCTGGTCTCCGCGTCGGGGGGTGATCGGCGGACCAATGCGGGCCTCTTCCGGCACTACGTCCTCGCCTACCTGCAGGCGCATCCGAAGATCCACCAGGACGGCTTCACCATGCTCGTGAGGCAGCTCCAGCCGACGGGCGAGGGGTTGCCGATCGAGCTCTACTGCTTCGTCGACGACACCGCGTGGGCGGCGTACGAGGAGGTCCAGGCGACGATCTTCGACCAGCTCCTCGCGACGCTCCCGGCCTTCGGTCTCCGCGTGTACCAGTCCGAGAGCGACTTCGCCGAGCCCGCCGCCGTCCCGCGACGGCTCGACGTGGACCCCGCGAGCTTCGCCTCGGGGGCGTTGGGGGATGCCGGAGGTGCCTCGGTATCCTGACCATGGCAGGGGGCGGAGCCCGGGCGATCGGTGGTCCGGCCGGATGACGGCATGGCCTCGAAGAGAACCAGTGTGAAGGACCGGACGAGGAAGATGACGGAATCAACGGTGACGAGTGGGGCGATCGACCGCCGCTATCACGGACTCGACTTCCTCCGGGCGTCGATGATGCTCCTCGGCGTGGTCCTTCACGTCGTGATCACCTACTGGGTGTACCCGGACGACTCCGTCGACCTCCGGTCCCCCGACAATCCCTTCAGTTTCGTGCCGTATCGCAACGGCGATCGCGGCGAGACGGTCGAGGGGATCCTCGTGCTCATCCACTTCTTTCGAATGCCGGCGTTCTACCTGCTGGCCGGCTTCTTCGGGGCGCTGCTCATCGATCGCAGGGGACCGGGGCGGTACCTCTGGAATCGCACGACCCGGATCCTCCTGCCCTTCGTGATCGGGTGGTTCGTGCTCTGGCCGCTCACGCGATTCTCCTTCGGCCTCGGGCACTCGATGATGTATCCCGGTGACGGCGAGGCGTCGCTCGCCCGGGCATTCTCGGAGAACCCGTTCTGGAGCCATCTCCCGTTCATGGGCGACTGGCCCCACGATCTCATGCACCTGTGGTTCCTCCACTACCTCGTCCTCTTCTACGTGGTCACCGCCCCCGTGGCCCTCTGGCTCGACCGACCGGGAGGTCCGCTCCGGGCCGCGGCCCATCGCGTGACCCGGACGCTTCTCGTGGGCGACCTGAGGTGGCTCCGGCTCCCGATCCTCGTGGGGGTGACCGCCCTCGCGACCCTCCTCCAGGACGCACCGGGCCTGAAGACGTCGTTCCAGTTCGTGCCGGATGCCGCGGTCTTCAGCGTCTACTTCGTGTTCTTCCTCGTGGGCTGGTTGTTCTACGCCCATCGGGAGATCGTCGGCGACCTCGATCGCCGGGCGGGGCTCCACACCCTCGCGGGGTTCGCCCTGATGTTCTTCGTCGTGTACCCGATGGGCACCAACTGGAACCTCGCGGCGACGGACGCCGACCTCTGGTTCGGCTCACGGACGCTCCAGCTCCGGATCTACTGGATCATCCATTCGGTGGCCATGTGGCTGGCGATCCTCGGACTCATGGGACTCTCGGAACGGGTCTTCAAGGCCTCCAGCCCGACCATCCGCTACGTCGTCGACGCGTCCTACTGGATCTACCTGATCCACTTCCCGATCGCCGCCCTCGTCCCGGTCCTGTTCCACCAGTGGGACCTCGACGCCGATCTCAAGATGTGGGTGATGACGCTGATCGTCTCCGCGATCTGCTTCGTCTCGTACCACTACCTGGTCCGCTCGACGATCATCGGGCGATGCCTCAACGGCCGCCGGTATTCCCGGGAACTCCCGTGGCGCCAGTCGGCTTCGGCCGTTCCCGGCAACGTCGGCCCGTCCTGACCGGCGGCCACCGTTCGTCCCTCCGAAACGAGACGAAGGCACCGGTCGGATGGACCGATGCCTTCGTGCGCGTTCGTCGAAACGGACAGGGCGGGATTCGAACCCGCGGTACCCCGAGTAGAGGTACGCCGGTTTAGCAAACCGGTGCCTTCAGCCGCTCGGCCACCTGTCCCGGGCTGCGGAGTGTAGCAGGGGATCGGCCGGCGGCGAAACGAGCGGGTGGTCAGCCGTTGGCGGGGTCGATCGAGCGAAGCTCGTATCGGCCACCGGCGAGACCGGCGAGTTCGGGGATGCGACATCGAACCAGCGGGGGGTGATCGCCGCCGGGGTCGAGGAGGATCCGGACGTGGTCGACCTGCCGGCTCACGTCGTCGGTCGAACGCCATCGATGCACCTCGAGGCCCCCGACGCTCGAGGTCTCGAGGACCGCGGGGACGCGGCCCTCGACCGGCTCGCTGCCGTCGAGCCGCCAGGTGATCTCGTCGTCGCCCAGCATCACGTCGAGGGTCCGTTCCTCCGGCTTTCCGGCCGAAGCATTCGCCCGAGCCACCACTCGCCAGGCCAGCCGGATCGGAGCCGGCGAAGCCTCTTCCGCGATCCGGGATCGCAGGCGAGGCCGCGTGGAGCTCGGCTCGGCGGGGGAGCGGGAGGTTCGGGGAGGAAGGATCGACATGGTCAGAGGAGGGATGCCAGGAGACGGACGGCGACGTCGAGGCCCTTGCCTCCACGTCCGATGAAGCGGTCGCTCAGGCGGTCGAGACGCATCAGGGCGTCGTGCATCGCGTCGAGGCGAGCGAGGTGCTCGGAGGCCCGCCTGCCCTCGTCCCGATCGGTGGTGGCCTCCGAGGATCGGGCGATGGAGCGGGCGTCGTCGAGGGCCGCAAGCAGGGGTTCGAGCTCACGTCGCTTGCGGGCCCGGACGATCAGGCTCAGAAGGGTCCAGACATCCTGTTCGGCTTCGAAGAAGTCCTTGCGATCGCCTCGCATCCGGGTCTTCGTCACGATGCCCCAGTCCGCGAGCTGGCGAAGCGTCGTCGAGACGTTGCCCCGCGAGACCTGCAGGCGATCCATGATCTCCTCGGCACAGAGGGGCTTCCCCTCGATGAAGAGGAGGGCGTGGATCTCGGCCATCGACCGCGGGACGCCCCAGGAGGAGCCCATTTCGCCCCAGTGGGCGATGAAGGCCTCCTTCGACCGCTGGATCTCCGGCCGGTCGGCCGGCGACCGGTCGTCGTCGGCGGCGGGTGTGTCCGCAGGGACTTCCATGCCGGAATCTTAGTTTTCAGGGCGTGCGGAGGCGGTGAAGTTTCAGAATATTCTGAAACCTTGACCGGTGGGTCTGTATTCGTGGGCGGCGGGCCTCGCATCTTAAAGAACGCCCCCGCTCGAGGAGCGGGGGCGATGGGGGTGGGGTTTGGGGCTTCGAGTCGCCGGAGGGGAACCGACGGCCGAACGCGGGCGATCAGAGCGGGCCGTTGTCCTGGTTGACCAGGAGTTCGATCTCGTCGTACTCGATGTTGAAGCTGCTGCTTCCAACGAATCCGAATCCGATCGTGTAGAGGCGGACGTCCACCTCGTTCTGGTCGTTGATGAACGCGGCGATGTCGGGCGATCCGGCCGCCGCGACGTTGTAGTTCGCGGTGGCACCGGCGATCGGCACGTTCTCGATGCCCAGGGCCTGGTACCGCTCGAAGGTGTTGTTCCAGACGTAGGGGATCTCGAAGACCGTCGGGGAGGTCGATCGGTGAGCGACCTCGAGCTCGAGGGTGATGATGTCCTCGGCATCCGCCGAGCTCTCGAAGATGACGCCGAAGTCGATCGTCTCACCCGTGAAGATGTAGGTCATGCCCGCGTTCTGCTGGCCGAGGGTCGCCGGCTCGGAACGGATGACGAGACGGTTGCCGTCGCCGGCCTCCGACAGCGAGAACCGGTTGCCGCGGACCCGCGTGCCGTAGTAGATCTCGATCTCGCCGTTGAAGTTCTGGCCGATCTGGGTCAGCACGCCGATCACCGCCCGCGGGCCGTTGGGCACCGGGGGAATGAGGGCGGCCGTCGAGTCGACGGCGGTGTTGTTCAGGCCGGCGGCCGGCGTGCCACCTCCGAAACCGGTGGGTTCGTTGCCGAAGGCGTTCGGCTGGAGTTCGCCGTCGTTCACGAACCCGCCGATGCCCATGGCCGACAGGATCTGGCTGTCGCTGAGGACCGTGTCGTAGAACGTGAGGCCGAATCCCTGGATCCAGGCCGCGAGTCCCGCGATCTGGGTGGCCGCGCAGCTGGTTCCCTGGAACGTCAGGCCGTTGTGGTTGAACGGGCCTCCGAAGTTGCCCACGTCCCCGAACTCGTAGGGGGAGGGGGTCACCGGTCCGTTGGTCGGGAGGTACGGATCCGGGAGGAGCGGCCCGGTCTCGGCGAACGGCCGCGGCCCGGTGTAGCTCCGGAGGAAGTCCCGCTCGAGCGGGTCCACCTCGGCGGGGTCGGGAATCTCCGGGGGATTCTGGTCCCGGTACATGTCGCCGTAGCCGAGCGTCGGGATGCCCATGCCCCAGCCGCTCACCGTGTTCCCGAGGATGTTCGCCTCGGAGTCGGGGTTGAAGAAGTTGGATCCCGACCATCGAGTCTGGCCCGCGGCCGGCCACTGGCCGTTCCACGTGACGTCGATCGGGTTGTCGTCATCGGGGTCGGCGAGGAACGTGTTGCCGTAGTACCAGCAGTCGGCCACGCCGATCAGTCCGCAGAGGATCCCGGGATTCGCGAGGACCGTCGCCTGGCTCGGCGTCGCGGCCGTCACGATGATGCCGTTGCCGCCACCGGCATCCTCGCCGGGGTCGCTGGCACATTCCTCGCCACCGTTGCCGGCGGCCTGGACGACGACGAGACCCGCATCGCGGGCGGTCGCGATCAGCTGGGAGTAGATGGTGACCGAGGAGAGATGCTGGCATCCCGGCGTCGCGATGGCGGCCGCTCCGACCATCTCGAACGCGGAGAAGTTGTCGCCGAAGAAGCCCACCGCCGGAGCAGCCTGGCCCGGCAGGACGAAGGTGCCGATCTCGGGGTTCGTTCCGCCGGCCTCCTGGACCGTCTGGAGCGGAAGGAGGAGGATCGATCCGGCGTCGAGCTCGCCGACCGCCGAGATGATCGCACCGGCGAGCCGGGCGCCTTCCTCGCTGCTCAGCGACGGGAAGAACCGGACGCGGGACGCCCAGGTCATGCCGGTGAGGCCGAAGTTGTTGTTGCCGGCGACCAGCACGCCCGTGGTGGCCGTGCCGTGGCTGCCGTTCGATCGCATGAGCTCGTTCGTCTGGTCCTCGAGGAGGACCATCGTCTGGCCTTCCTCGAAGACGACGGGCCGATCCTCGGTCTCGAGGAGGTTGCCGTACCGGTCGTAGAGGAACTCCTCGTGGTTCTTGAACGCCGCGATGTCGACGACGCCGATCTCGGTCCGCCGGCCGGTCGGGCAGAGCTTGATGTTGTCGTAGATCTGAAGGTTCTGCAGGTCGGTCGCGAACTCGGGGAACGGGTTGAAGGCGTCCTTCACGGGGATCGAACCGTCGGCGTTCCGCGGCACGATCTCGTAGCAGTCGGCGCAGTCGTAGGCGGTCTCGCCGTTCTCGCACTCGGTCAGGTCGACGATCTCGAACTCGGCGCCGGCGAGCCAGACCTTCGTCGGGGCCGGAAGGGTCCCGAGGAACCCGGCGTTCGGGCCGTCGCCGACGTCGAAGGCGGGGTTGGTGGTGTTCGGCGGCAGGCCGTAGCGACGCCACGCCTGGCCCGCGAGACGGACCATGCCCGGGAAGTCGTAGCCGTTGGTGCCGACCCACTTGGCCTCCCGGAACCACGTCTGCGGATCGGCCGGGTCGGACGGATTCGCGACGGGGTCGCCGTCCCAGCCGTAACCACCGATCTGGTAGGTCTGGAGGACCTCGTTCTGGTTGGTGTAGGGCGGGAAGTTGAAGGCGTCCGCCGGCGGGATCGGGTTGGGGATCACGTTGGGGATCGCCGCGGTCAGCCATGGAGCCGACGTGAAGTCGGGGGTGGAGGTCGCGGGATTCGGCGTCACGCCGCCACCGCCGCCGCTCGCGGGGAGGACGGGCGTCTCGAAGGTCACCCATTCGGTCAGCGGGCTCTCGTTCATCGCGTGGGCGAGGCCGAGCAGCCGATCGCTCGTCGTCGCCTCGGGGAACGAGATCCGCGTGAACGACGCGAGGTCGGGCTGGATCCGGTTGCTGTGGAGCAGGGCCTTCCGCTCGATCGCCCCGAGCTTCGAG
>JAYZBK010000012.1:0-12005 GCA_036339295.1 Planctomycetota bacterium | reverse complement strand
TCATCCTCTGCCGACGGAGCACCTGGTCCGAGGTGGGTGGGCATGCGTCGATCCGGGCCTCCATGCACGACGGCGTCCGCCTGCCGCGGGTGTTCCGGCGCGGTGGCCACGCCACCGACGTCTTCGATGGGGCGGACATCGTCTCGTGCCGCATGTACCACGGGTTCCGGGAGACCTGGCGGGGCTTCACCAAGAACGCGTACGAGGGGCTTGGAAGTCCGATCCTGCTCGTGCTCCTGACGGTTCTCCATCTCGGGGGACATGTCGCGCCATGGGTGGTCGCCTCGATCGCGATGCTCGGCTGGACCGGCGTCATCGACTTCCAGACATCCGCCATCCCGGCGATGGCGACCACGCTCGCGGCGACGGCGATCGTGGCGCAGCTCGTGCTGCGGGCACGACTTGCCTCGCGTTTCGGTCAGTCGTGGTTGAGCGCGGCGCTTCATCCGTTCGGTCTCATCCTGCTCACCGCCATCCAGTGGTGGAGTCTCCGACTCCACCTTGCCGGCCGTCGCGCGTGGCGCGGACGAGTCGCCTGATCCCGAATGTGCTTGACGCGAAGGGGATCGCACCGATAGCGTCCAATTCGTGAGCAAGGACGAACGACTCGAGCAGGTCGAGAAGTCGTTGAGCGAACTCCTGGATCGCATCGAGCGACTGGAGCAAGCGTCGCTCCCGGGGGACCGTCCGATCGGCGGTCCCACGAAGGCGGGGTTCGATCCCGCGACATCCAGAGACGAGCCGTCGGATGCTCCCACGGGGCATCCAACCGCGGCCGACGAGGCGACTCCGACCGTCCCGTCGGCCGCGTCTCTTTCCTCCATCGACGAGGTCGACGACGCGCCGCCGACCGTGCCGCCGCCGCCGCCGCCGCCTTCGCCCACCAGTCGTTCCAGCGACGTCGAGAAGGTGATCGGCACTCGGATCACGGCGATCGTGGGAGGGCTCCTGGTCGTGGCCGCCGCGGCGTTCTTCGCGAAACTGGCGTTCGACCGGGGCTGGATCGGTGCGATCCCACCGATCGTCCGGGCCTTGCTGCTCGGGGGGGCGGGCGTCGCGATGCTGGTCCTCGCGGACCTGCTCCGGCAGCGGCTGGGACGTCCGGCGGCGGTCGGCCTGGCGATGGCCGGTCTCGGCACGCTCTACGTCGACGGTTGGGCGATGGGCCCGGTCCTCGCGCTCGTCGGTCCGATCGGATCGCTCGTGGCGATGGGCATCGCGGCGGGGATCGGACTGCTGGCGACCATCCGCTTCGGTTCGCGGCTGGTGGGCGCCGCGAGCATCGTCGCTGCCGTGGCGGCCCCGTATCTCGCGGGCGGCGACGGTGGGCACGTGGCCGCGGGGAGCTACTTCACCGCGATCTTCGTCGTCACCTTCGGCCTCGGCATGGTTCGTCCGAGGCCGTTCCTCGGACTCCGCTGGATCGGCTTCACGGTGCTCGTCGTGGGCGTCGCGCCGTGGCTGCTCTCGGCGGTCGCGGACTCGGCCTGGGAGACCGTTCTCCTCACCACCATCGCCTGGTGGTCCATCGTCCACGCATCGTCGATCCAGGCGGCCCATCGCGGCTTCGAGTGGCGCCACGGCGTCGGTCTCATGATCGCGAGCACCGTCCTGCTGGCGATCCCGATACCGCTCGCGATGCGGAACGCCTCGGTCGACTCGGTCGAAGGATGGGTGCCGTTCGGGCTTGGTCTCCTCTGTGTGGCGTTCGCCTTCCAGAGCGGGGTGGGCCTCGGCGCCTTCAAGCAGGTCGACGTCTCCTCGAGGCGGCGAGATCGCTGCCTGCACGCCCTCGCCGGTACCGCGTGGCTCGAGGGGATCACGCTCGTCATGCTCTCGGCGGCGCTGCTGCTGCCCGCCCTCGGGATTCCCCTGGCCTGGGCCGTGACCGCGGTGGCACTCGCGGTCCACGGACGGCGTTTCAGGAGCCTCGCCACCAGCATCGCGGCGTTCGTGGTGGTCCTCGCCGCGCAGATCGCCGCCTCGATCGTGACCGTGTCGAACTGGGGCGGCCCCGACTGGTTCGAGGGGACGCCCTGGGAGATGGAGCCGGTCGCCGAGGCGATCACGATCCCGATCGCGTGGGCGTCGGCGGTCGCCCTCGGCGTCCTCTGGCCCGTTCGCCGGCCCTCGATGGATTCCGGCGATCGAGCCGGCGTGGCGCTCGTGCCGAGCCTGATCGTCCTTCTCGGCCTGCTTCCGGTCCTCCTGCCGGCGGTGTTCATCGGGGACATGGGTTGGTGGATCCCCGTCTCGGCGCTGCCGTTCCTCGGGAGCGCGCTCATCGCTCGATTCCGGGGCGAACGAGCCCCTTCCCGCTTCGGCACCCTGGTGGCGTCCCTCTGCCTCCTGATCCTGTCGGCCAGTTTCCTCCTCGGGACCATCCTGACGATCGAGGAGGGCGATCCGAGTCTTGCCGCCGTCCTCGTCGTCTATGCCATCCTCGCCATGCCGATCCTCCTCCTCGACGTCAGGGGACCCGCCCGGGCCGCCGGGGGAACACCGCTGCCGTCCGATGTCGCGGCATGCTTCGTGCTCGGGATGTCGTGTGGCGCCGCCCTCGTGGTGATGGTGGTCGGTGAGCTCCAGTCCGGTCTCGACGCCCAGAAGGCGTTCACCGCCTTCTCCATCCCGATCCTCGCCGGCCCGTTCATCCTCGGCCTGATGCGCCGCCACGGCCGGCATCTGGTTCGACCGCTGATCCCGGCGACCATGGCCGGGTTCGCCGTTCTCGCCTGGGCGATCGGAACGGTGGGCATGCTGGGTGAAGTGGCATCGATGGCGGAGGACGGCATCGGCTTCGTCCTCCCGATCTGGACCGGCCTCGTGCTGCTGGTCCTGCTCGCGTGTCGATGCCGGGTCAGCGAGGGGATCTCGATGGAGATGCGGGCGAGCGATGGCTGTCTCGCCGTGATCATGGGCCTCGCCACCGGTTCGATCATCGTGTACGTCCTGCTGGGGCCGGGCACGATCCTCGCGCAGGCCGGTCTCAGCATCTGGTGGGCCTCGTACGCGATCGGCATGGTGGTCATCGGCTTCATGCGGGCGATTCCACTGGTGAGGCACGCCGGGCTGGGGCTCCTGGGGATCACCGCCCTGAAGTTCCTCGTCATGGACCTGAGTGGAACCCAGCCGGAGTATCGGGTCGTCTCGGCCCTGGGGATCGGGCTCCTGATGGTGGGAACGAGCGTGGTCTACGCCCGCTTCGGTCGACGACTCGATGCCGACTCGGCGCGGGACACCGATCCCGGGTGAGGCCCGGCGTGGTCGAGGGCTGCCGGACTCGCCGCCGTTTTTTCCTCGCTCGTCCGGACCTCCGACGCGCCGACGCGTTCGAGCGGGTCGTACGATCGCTCGCATGCCGTCCCCCGACCCATCACGATCGATCGCCAGCCCGCCCGACGGCGGTGGGGGGCTCGATCGACTTCGGGCATGGATGTCCGCGGCGGGGCTCCAGCCCTGGCCGTTCCAGGAGAGGACCTGGGAGGCCTACGCGAAGGGTCGAAGCGGGCTGGTCCATGTCCCGACCGGAAGCGGGAAGACGTGGGCCGCCTGGTTCGGGCCCCTCGCGGAGATGCTCGACGAGGCTGCGGCCGCCGAGGCGGTCACGGGGGCGAGGGTGCTGCACGTGTCGCCGCTCCGAGCGGTGGGACGGGACATCGCCCAGGCGCTCGAGGCGCCGATCGTCGGTCTGGGGGCGGATCTCGAGATCGGCATCCGGACCGGCGACTCGACCAGCGCCGAGCGGGCGAGGCAGCGGAAGCGGTTGCCGCCCACGCTCGTGACGACGCCCGAATCCCTCGGCCTGCTGATCGCGCAGCGCGACGCCCGCCAGCGGTTCCGCGACCTTCGATGCGTGATCGTCGACGAGTGGCACGAGCTCATGGCGAGCAAGCGCGGCGTGCAGGTCGAGCTCGCGCTCGCCCGCCTGCGTCGTTTCGCTCCCGGACTGCGGACCTGGGGGCTTTCGGCCACCGTGCGGGATGCGGACGACGCCGCCCGTCGCCTGTGCGGCGTCGACGTGGAACCGGTCGTCGTCCGTGACGAGATCGATCGCCCCGTCGTCGTGAAGAGCCTGCTTCCCGATGATGCCGAGTCGCTTCCATGGGCGGGGCACCTCGGCATCCGGATGGCGCCGAGACTGGTCGAGCTCCTCGATCCGGAGATCCCGACCCTCGTCTTCACGAACACCCGATCGCAGGCGGAACGGTGGTACGACGAGATCCTCAAGGCCCGGCCCGGGTGGATGGAGCGCCTGGCGCTCCATCACGGTTCGATCGACCGGAACGTCAGGACGAGGGTCGAGGCGGGACTGAAGGACGGCTCGATCTCCATCGCCGTGTGCACCTCCAGCCTGGATCTCGGGGTCGACTTCTCCCCGATCCGAAGGGTCGTGCAGGTCGGATCGCCCAAGGGCGTCGCTCGCCTGATCCAGCGAGCGGGCCGGAGCGGCCATCGCCATGGGGAGCGGTGCGAGGTCGTCTGCGTCCCGACCCACGCGCTGGAGCTGGTCGAGATCGCCGCGGTCCGACAGGCGATTCGGCGGGACGAGATCGAGGCACGGCCCCGGCACGAGGCTCCGATCGACTGTCTCGTGCAGCACCTGGTGACGGCGGGGCTCGGCGGCGGCTTCGTGGCCGACGAGCTGTTCGACGAGGTGCGGACGGCGACGGCCTACGAATCCCTCGATCGAGCGACCTTCGACTGGTGCGTCGCCCTGGCCGAACACGGTGGTTCGACCCTTCGTCGGTACGACAAGTACCACCGCATCGTGAAGGGCGAGGACGGTCGCTACACGGTGCCGAGCCGACGGATCGCGGCGATCCACCGACTCAACATCGGCACGATCACCGGCGACGGGACGATCTCGTTGAAGTACCGGACCGGTGCCCGCATCGGTTCGATCGAGGAGCGGTTCATCGCGATGCTCGAGCCGGGCCAGGCGTTCCTCTTCGCCGGGAAGTTCCTCGAGTTCATCCGCTTCGGCGACATGGAGGCGATCGTGAAGCCGGCATCGAAGCGAAGCACGCTGACGCCGCACTGGGCGGGCAGTCGCTTCCCGCTGTCGACGGCGCTTTCGGCGGCGGTCCGTCGGAGCCTCGACGACGCCCGCCGGGGGGTCTTCGACGAGCCGGAGGTCGAGTTCGCCCGGCCGATCCTCGATGCCCAGTCGCGGATCTCGAGCATTCCTCGCCAGGGGACGATCCTCGCCGAGGTCATGCGGAGCGTCGACGGCGACCATCTCTTCCTGCATCCCTTCGAGGGCCGACTCGTCCACGAGGGCCTCGCGGTCCTGCTCGCGCTCCGGTTCGGCCGACGGCACCGGACGAGCTTCGGCCTGAGCTTCAACGATCACGGCATCGAGTTCTTCGCCGAGACCGGGGAGGCCGAGCCGTTCGACTTCCGGGGGATGCTGGAGTCGATGCGCGAGGAGCTCTTCACCGAGGAGGGGCTCGTGGGGGACCTCCTGGAGAGCGTGAACCTCGGGGAGCTCGGAAAGCGCCAGTTCCGCGACGTCGCGCGAGTCGCCGGGCTCGTGATCCAGCGATATCCGGGGGCGGAGTCGACGGCACGGCAGCTCCAGGCGGGAGCCTCCCTCATCTACGAGGTCTATCGCGAATTCGATCCGGGGAACCTCCTCCTGCAGCAGGCGCAGAGCGAGGTGATGGAACGGCAGTTCGAGGAGGCCCGCCTCGCGCGCACGCTCGATCGTCTTCGCAACGAGCCGATCGAGATCGTGGAGATCGATCGTCCCGGTCCGCTGGCGCTTCCCCTCCTCGCGGATCGCCTCGGGACGACGCTCTCCACCGAGTCGATGCTGGAGCGACTGGCTCGCATGGGGGTGGATCGGTCCGAGGGGCTGGTGGCGACCGAGGGCCTCGAGCTCGAACGCGCGGGGGCCTCGAAGGCGTCCGCCCCGGTCCGCGCGCGTCGTGGTCGGCGAGGCCGTGGCGGACCTCGACGCCCGAGGATCTGATCGAGGGTCGGCGGTGCTCAGCCGGTGGCCACGACCTGGCCGTCGGCGATCGCGTACACGATCCGCCCTCGGTCCGGATCGGACGACAGCCTGGCGCCCCGGGCGAACGGCGTGAAGGCCGGCAGGATGGCCTGGTGGGGATCGACCACGAACGCATGCGTGAGCACCCGGCGGGCCCCGGTCCCCATGGACAGCATCGGGTGGAGGTGGCCGGCGACGATGAACGGGGGATCCGCCTCGCCGTCGCCGCCTGTCGCCACGGGATGATGCCGCAGGACCAGGTTCCCGAGCCGCGTCTCGTCGCCGTCGTCGTCGATGCGCCAGGATCGGGGGATCGAGACGTCCGCGTCGTGGTTCCCCCCGACGAGCGAGATGGGGATCGTCACTCGACGGCGCCATCGCTCGACCAGCTCGATCACGGGATCCTCCATGCCCTCCTCGCAGTGGACGAGGTCGCCCAGCACGACGACGCGGTCGGCCTCCGTCCGCCGAACGACCGACTCGAGGCGATCGAGGCTCTCCTCCGCGATCCCCTCGGGCATCGGGACGCCGAGCGATCGGTAGGTCTCCGCCTTGCCGAGATGGAGGTCGGCGACCAGCAGCGTGCGATGGTCGACGACCAGCGCCGCCCGTTCCGGGAGGAGGCGAACGGTCTCGTCGTCGAGTCGGATGTCGAGGTCGCCCGGCATGGTCCGCGAGCCTAGCACCTTCCGCGGGCCGGGGGCGGCCCGCGTCAGTCGGGGATCTTCTCGGGACGGGCCGTCTGGACCGCGACCATGTCTCGATAGCTCGGGCTCCGGTCGAGGAGTTCCTCGTGGGTCCCGATCCCGGCGATGCTCCCACCTTCGAGGAGGACGATCCGGTCGGCATGGCGGATCGTGCTGAGGCGGTGGGCGATCGCGAAGGTGGTGCGGCCCGCCAGGAGGTTCTCGATCGACTTCTGGATCAGGATCTCGCTGGCGGTGTCGAGGTTGCTGGTCGCCTCGTCCAGGATGAGGATCCGGGGGTCGGCCAGCACGGCCCGGGCGATCGCCAGTCGCTGTCGCTGGCCGCCCGAGAGCTTCACGCCCCGCTCGCCGATGAGCGTTTCGAGGCCGTCCGGCGTCTCGCCGATGAACTCCATCGCGTTCGCGGCCTCGGCCGCGGCGACGATCCGGGCCTCGTCGATGCCTCGCCGGCCGAAGGCGATGTTCTCCGCGATCGTCCCGTCGAAGAGGAAGACGTCCTGTTCGACGATCCCGAGGAGTCGTCGATAGGCGTCGAGCCGCACGTCCCGCAGATCGACGCCGTCGAGGAGGATCCGACCCTCCGTCGGGTCGAAGAACCGGGCGATGAGGTTGCAGAGGGTGGTCTTGCCCGCCCCGGAAGCCCCGACGAACGCGACGAGGGAGCCCGGTTCGGCGGTGAAGGAGATGTCGTGGAGCACCGATCGCTCGGCCTCGGGGTAGCGATAGCCGACATGCTCCAGCTCGAGCCGACCGTGGACGGTCGCGGGTCGCGGGGAGCTCGCGTCCGGGCGGTCCGGCATCTCGAGGGCCTCGTCGAGCACGTCGAGGATCCGGTCGAGGCCCGCGAGGTTCGTCTGGAGGCTGGTGGCGCTCGACGCAAGGGTCTGGATCGGGCCGAGGAGGAGGACGAGGTAGGCCAGGAACATGACGAGGTCGCCCGTCGTGATCTGCCCGTCCACGACCTGGAAGCCTCCGTAGAGCAGGAGGACGGCGGAGGCGAGGGGGATCGCGAGGGCCCAGATCGTCTCGGTGATGCGGGACCACCACCACACGTGGATCTCCTGCCGCGTCATCAGGTGGTTTCCCTGGACGAACCTCGTCGATTCGCTGCGGGCTCGCCCGAACGCCCGGACGACCCGCATGCCGCCGAACACCTCGGTGGCGTGGGCGTCGACGTTCGATCGCTGGGCGCGGATGTCGCGGTAGAGGGGACGCACCCGACCGATCCAGGTGCGGTGGGTGATCCAGACCATCGGGAGCAGTCCGAAGGCGCCGAGGAGCAGTCGCCAGTCGGTGATCGCGAGGATGACGAGGCTCCCGATCAGCTGGATGACCGCCCGCCATGGGTTGTACAGCATGCCGAAGACGAGATCGGCGACTCCGCCGGCATCCTCCCTGAGGAGGCTGGCGACTCCACCCGCCCGGAGCTCCTGGATGCGGTGGAGCGGGAAGCGGACGGTGTGCTCGAAGACCCGCTTCCGGATGTCGACGGCGAGGGTCCGGTTCGCCTTCGTCGCCTGCCAGCGTCCCATCAGGCCGATCGACACCGTGACGAAGGCGAGGATCACGAGCCCCAGCCCGATCGCCACGAGGAGTCGCTTGGGATCGTCGACCACGCCCCATGAGTCGGGGATGAACCGGGCCAGCTCCGGGGGAAGCGGCGTCCCGGTGAACGCGTAGTCGATCGCGAGCTTGGTCGCGGCGGGGGGGACGAGTCCGAGGATCGTGGAGACGGTGAGCGTCGCGAGGGCGAAGACGATCGGTCCCCGCCGACGGCCGAGCAGCCCGAAGAACGTCCGCAGGAGCACGCCGACTCCACGGGTCCGCTTCAGGCTTCGAATCGAGCCGGTGCGGGTGACCGTCTCCTTCTCGGTGCGGGCCCGTCGGCGTCGCAGTCCGAGGATCCGCCGATAGGCGGCGAATCGCCGACTGCTGGCGCCGGTGCGAAGCGTGGGATCGCGATCGAGGTCCTCGCTCTGGCCGGGTGGACGCTTCAACTCGTCGGTTCCGCCGTCGACGCGTTGATGGTGAGGGGGGTGCCGTCCACGCGGCGTCGGGCCCGGATCTCCGGATTCCCCAGCTGTCCGCAGGCCGCCATCACGTCCCGTCCCTTCGTTCCTCGTCGCTTGGTGAACTGGCCGTTGTCGATGGCTCGCTGGATGAAGGCCTCGACCGACGCCTCGGTCGGGGCGGGCCAGGGCGAATCACGCCTCGGGTTGTAGGGGATGACGTTGAGCGAGCACCTCAACGGCTCGAGGTACCGGCAGACCTCGTCGCAATGTCCCGGTTCGTCGTTCACGCCGGGGATCAGCACGTACTCGACGCAGATCGCGGACTTCGGGCGTCCGGGCCAGCCGAGCATCGCGTCCATCAGGTCTTCCATCGGCCACGCTCGATCGACGGGCATGATCTCCGCGCGGATCTCGTCGTTCGGGGCGTTGAGGCTCACCGCGAGGTTGAGGCGATGGAACCCGGGTTCCGCCGCAAGCGCCCCCAGCCTTCGAATGCCGTCGGGATTCCCGACGGTCGACACGCTGATGTTCGAGGCGGGGACCGCCGGGCCGTCGTGATCCGCGAGGATCCGGATCGCGGGAAGCACGGCGTCGAGATTGTCGGTGGGCTCACCCATGCCCATGAACACGATGTTCTTCGGGCGGATCCCGATCTCGTGGGCCGCGACATGCCACTGGGCGACGATGTCCGCGGCCTCGAGCTGCCGGACGAGACCCATCTGGGCGGTCTCGCAGAATCGACACCCCATCGCACAGCCGACCTGGCTCGACACGCACAGCGTTCGAGTCGTGGTTCCGTCCCGTCGGCGCATCGGAATGAGGACCGATTCGGTCTCGAGGCCACCCGGCAGTCGGAGGGTGAACTTGATGGTCTCGCCCTCGATCTCGCGTCGGCCGATCGGCCTCGGCTGGATCGCCATCCCCGGGTTGGAGACGCCTTCGCGGTGGAACCTCCGGTAGGCGTCCATGCCGCTCGCTCGGCTCGTGAGCCCCCGGGCCTGCCGCCACGCCCCCGCGAAGGCATCGCCGGGGAGGCCGAGCGGATCCGCCCGGACCGAGGACTCCGGAGTCGAGGATGTGGCGGCGTCGGAGGTCATGGCAAGGCTCGTGGCGGGGCACCGGTTCGAGTCCGGCACGAGGCCCACGAGCCTAGCATCTCCGGCAAGAAGAACATGCCTCGAGACTCCGTCCCCTTCTATGATGGTCGTCGGTTCAGGACAGGGCTTCCCGCAAGGCGGGGCCAGGCCTCCTGATTCTCGTCCTTCCCGATTCCCGGACCACCGACATGCACATGCAGCACAGCGACGAGGAGCACGGCCCGCCGGTCGTCCCCGTCAAGTTCATCCTCGAGGATCCGGAAGGCCTGACCGACTCCGACCGGTCGGAGTGGGACCTGATGGGCGGGGAGAACGAGTCGCTCCTCGAGCTCGCGATCGAGAACGGCATCAACATCGAGCACGCATGCGGCGGTGTTTGCGCCTGTTCGACCTGCCACGTCTACGTGGAGCAGGGGATGGGCGAGCTCACCGAGAGCGACGAGGACGAGGAGGATCGGGTCGAGGAGGCCCCGGGGCTCCAGGTCAACAGTCGTCTCGGATGCCAGTGCCGCATCCAGGGCAAGGGCCCGATCGTCGTCCGGGTTCCTTCCTGGAATCGAAATGCGGTCAAGGAGGTTCCCCACTGACGGCTCCGGACGTTTCCGGAAGGATGATCGAAGAGTGGGAGCAAGGTTGCCGATGGTTGTGATGGAAGCCTGATCCATGAGCGAGACGCCCGAGATTGGAAGCGCCGACGCCCCGAGTTCCTCGGGAGCGACTGCTGCTCGACGCGGTCCGAAGGGGCCCGTGGTGACCCGTGGACTGCGCGTCTGGCTCCGCATCGTCCTCGTGCTCTTCGGCCTCCTGATGCTGGACAGCCTCTACCTGGTCGCGGTCGATCTCGCGGCCTGGTGGACCGGTGAGTCCCGTGAGGACCAGGCGTACCTCTGGGCCATCCTCGCCCACCTCGTCCTCGGGCTCCTCATCCTCGTCCCCTTCGTCGTCTACGGGGTCCGGCACGCGTGGCGAGGCCGATTCCGCCCGAATCGCCGAGCGGTCGCCGTCGGCTGGGCACTCCTCTGGATCGGCGTGGCCCTCCTCCTGACCGGCCTGCTCCTGGTCCGGGTCGAGATCGGCGGCGTCCGACTCGGCATCGACGACTCCGCGGCCCGCTCCGTCCTCTTCTGGGTCCATGCGCTGAGTCCGCTCGTCGCGATCTGGCTCTTCGTGCTCCACCGCCTGGTGGGCCCCCGACTCCGGTGGCGGCGCAGCATCCCGTGGGCGGTGGGAGGACTGGCGACCGCGGGCCTCGCGTTCGCGGTCTCGACCGTGCCCGAGCCCTCCGCGCCGAGGGCCTCCGGCCTCGTCGCCCTCGCGACCTCGAGCATCGATCGGTTCGGTCCGTCGCTCGTCGAGACGACCAGCGGCGAGACGGTCCCGCTCGAGCACCTCCTCGGCAACGAACACTGCATCGAGTGCCACGAGGACGCCCATGCCCAGTGGTCGGACTCGGTGCATGCCGCCAGTTCGTTCAACAACCCGCTCTACGCCTTCTCGGTGCGGAACACCCGCCAGGCCATGCTGGACCGGTTCGACGATCTCGGGCCGAGCCGGTTCTGTGCCGGTTGCCACGACCCTGCCATCCTGATGTCCGGGAGCTGGGAGGAGGATCGCTGGACCGACCCGGCGATGGCCGCGGAGACGGCGACCGATCCGCTCGGCAGCGCCAGCATCGGATGCATCGTCTGTCACGGCATCGAGGACGTCTCGACCCTCGGGAACGCCTCGTACACGTTCCGCGACCCGCCCCGCTATCCCTTCGCCCACAGCGACTCGCCGTTCCTGCAGTGGGTCAACCGCCAGCTGATCCTCGCGAAGCCGAGCTTCCACAAGCGCACCTTCCTCAAGCCGGTGCACTCCTCCGCCGAATTCTGCGGCACCTGCCACAAGGTGTTCCTCCCGGAGGAACTCAACGGATACAAGTGGCTTCCCGGGCAGAACCACTACGACACGTGGCGGTTGTCCGGCGTCTCCGGTCGCGGCATCGGCTCGTGGTACTGGCCTCCGAAGATCAGCGACGACTGCAACGACTGCCACATGCAGCTCGTGCCGGGCACCGGCGTCGCGGCGCGGATTCGCGACGACTCCGGCGTGCCGACGGTCCATCATCACGGGTTCCACGCCGCCAACACGGGCGTGGCCGCGATCGAGGCCGCGCTCTCCCCGAGCGAGGAGGCGGATGCCCGCGTCG
>JAYZBK010000011.1:0-3467 GCA_036339295.1 Planctomycetota bacterium | reverse complement strand
CGATCCCCTGCCTGGCAAGGATCTCGCGGATCCGGCCGGCCTCCGCGGCGTAGTCCTTGCCCTGGGCGTCGTAGACGAGGTCGTACCAGTGCTGGGAGGCGTGGAACACCACGGCATCCTAACCCGCGGCCTGCGAGCCCCCATCGGAGGCCCACCGGAGGCCCGATCGAGGGCCGTCAGGGGACCCATCAGCCCTCCTGCCAGGCCCGCACGGCGGTCACGAGGCCCGACGTGCACCCGTGGGACGGGGGCACTCGGATCAGGGCTCGGGATCCTCGCACAGCTGGCCCCACGCGAGGAAGAACAGCCCGAGGTCGCTTCCTTCGACCAACCCATCGAAATCGAGGTCGCCCGGGCACCCGGGCTCGGCCGGACACTCGCCCCAGGAGATGAAGAACAGGCCGAGGTCGTAGCCGTTCACCACGCCGTCGCCGTTGAGATCGGCCAGGCAGGATCCGACGTTGCACTCGTCGGGAATGCCGTCGAGGTTGGCGTCGGTCGACGTCCCGAGGAAGATGTCCAGCGAGTCGTCGACGAGGTTCTCGTTGCAGTCCTCGAACTGGAGGTACTCGGCGTAGACCACCCCGGAGAGGATGCCGGCGTCGTCCGCGTCCGGCGCGCCCGAGAAGAGCACGGTTCCCGCGATGGCCACCGAGGTCCCGTAGCGGTCCCCCGGCTCGAGGCCGAGCGGCCTCTCGAAGCTCGCGAGGCGCCAGCCCGAACCGTCCCGTTCGTAGATGAAGACCCCACCGGCATCGTCGACGAGGATGTCGTCCCCATCCATGACGTCGGCATCGGGCGTGCCGATCGCGACGCGGACGCCACTGCAGGCGACGGAGGCGCCGAATCGGTCCCCCACCTGTCCTCCACCCGTCGGGACCAGCTGCTCGACGAGTTCGAGTCCGGCGCCCACCGAGCGATACACGCGGGCCGAACCTCGGGTTCCTCGCGACAGCGGGGCCCCGATGACGGCCTGGCCGTCGAACATCGCCACGGCGTCGCCGAATCGGTCGCCCACGAGCGAACCGGTGAGCCGACCGTCGAGGCTGGGGATGAAGTCGTCGTTGAGGCGGAAGTAGATGACGGGCTGGACGGCCCCTCGCTGGTCGCTCCACTCCGGTGATCCCATCAGCATCATCTGGTCGGACTCGTTGCCTTCCGTCAGCATGCCCATGGCGAGGGTCTCGCCGAGCCGGTGCCCGGCGACGTCGCCTTCGTAGGTCTCGAGGAGCACGTACTGGCCGGATGCCTCCCGCTGGTAGACGTAGACCACGCCCGCATCGACGATCCCGGCTCCGGTCCCACCCTCCCGCAACGGGGCCCCGACCGCGAGGAGATCGCCGGCGACCGCGACCGCGGTCCCGAAGAGATCGTTCGCGGCCAGTTCCTCCGGCTGCAGCACCTGGATCCGGCAGTACCCCGTGCCGTCGTCGACCCAGACCTCGGCTCGTCCAGCGAGCGGGAACGACTCGACGATGACCTCCTCGCCGGTGTCCTCGTCGATCTCGATCACGTTCCGCGGGGCGTAGGGCGCTCCGATGACGAGCACGTCCTCCCACGCGGAGACCGACTCCCCGAATCGTTCGCCCTCCGAGAGGTCGGTGGGCGAGAACTTCCCGCTCTGGAGGAAGCCAAGGTCGGGATCGTCCTCGAGATCGTCGCTGAAGCGATAGACCGCCCCGGAGTTCTGGCCCTGCGAGTCGTGCCGAGCCGCCCCGACGAAGATCCCGAGGCCGTTGGTCGCGAGCGTCTTCCCGAAGCGATCGAATTCGCCGAGGTTGCCGGCCACGAGCCGACCGCTGTCATCGGCCGGCTGGGCGACCTCGCAGCGATACCCGGCGGTCCCGGGCATCGTCAGCCGGATCACCCGGGCGTTGTCCGCCCAGCGGCCTCCGGGATCGTCCTCGGGACTGCCCGTGGCGACACCGGCCAGCTGGACGTCCGGGTTCGAGTAGTTGAGCGACGCCGTTCCCGGGCCGTACGCCATGAGAGTGCGACGGCATGCCGGGACCTGGGCGGGGTTCACCCACCGCCACCCGACGGCGAATCTCGGCGCATCGGTGTCGGGTCCGGTCGGATCGGGACGACAGCAATCGGCCCCGAGCGGGCCGCCCCACGGGTCGCATCCCGTCGGCTCGTCGCAGCCGCCACCATCGCCGGCGGCGTGGCAGCACCCGATGTTGTGGCCGAACTCGTGGGCGAGCAGGGTGAAGCCCATGCACCCCCAGATGAGGTTGTTGAACGCGGCGCCGGGCGAGTTCCCGTTGCCGAGGTACGCCACGCCGCAGTACCCCGCGCCACCGTCCGAGAGCGTGATGAGCGAACAGGCGTCCGCCCCCACCTCGTCGCGGATCTCGTGGATCTCGTCCATCTCGCCGTCCTCGGGACTCGCGAACTTGCCGAGGATGTCCCCGCTCTCCTCGTTCAACCAGTCGACGAGCCCGACGTAGACGCGTCGGACACCGAATCGCAGATCGGAGTTCTCCATCGCCTGCGTGGTGTTGGCCGACTCGAGGTTGCACATCGCGGTGATGGCGTCGAGCGCTCCTTCCGGGTCCTCGCCGAGATCCGCGAGGTCGTCCTCGACCTTCTCGAGGACCTGCGGCGTGAAGAAGAAGGCGAGGTCGGCGACGCCGGAGGAACACCCGGCACACTCATCCTCGACCTCGTCGTCGCCGAGCCGCGCGATCGGCGCCCGGCCTCGTTCCTCGAACGGCCCCATGCCCCGATTCGCCTCGGGCTCGAGGAGGTGGGCCGGCGGCTCGATGCCGCCTCCGCACCCGACCGCGTCGGCGGGCTTGGGCATCGGCTGGAGACGTCCCGGCCCGGCCGGACGGAGGCTCCACTCGAAGTCCCCTCCGAAGGCGGGCGACTGCAGCCAGCCCGCGAGCATCCGCCCACTGGCCGCCAGGGTGCCCACGCCGTCGGCATGGTCGATGGAGGCGAGTCGCCACCAGCGGTCGGAACCGCGCTCTCGTCGAGCGTCCAGCACCTCGTAGCGATCGACGCCGGCGTCCCCGAGGGAGATCTCGACCACGGCACCGATGCGAAGCTCGGCGAGTCGGTCCAGGTCGAATCGAAGCGTGCCGTCCCTTCGAGGCGTGATCGCGAGGGCGATGGCCTCGGGTTCGGTATCCGTCCCGATCCCGATCCCGGTCCCGGTCCCGGTCGTGCCCTTGGTCCCCGGCGCGGGATCGACCCTCGCCTCCGGCCCCGCCGCTCCGGCGACGGCTCGCGCCTCGCCTCCGCGGATCGACCGCCGTTCGTCGATGGTCGTCGCGGCGACCATGGAGACCACGCCCGTCATGAGGGCGAGGGTGACGAGGGTCCGAAGCTTGGGAAGGGCTCGATGCATGTCTCGTGGTTCTCCGAGCGGCCCCCCGGAACCTCGGGAAGGGCCGCCTTGGCGGGGCGCGGGGCCACGCCTGTCCTCGGCGGGACCAACGCGTCCCACACCCGTTCGATGG
>JAYZBK010000010.1:0-8347 GCA_036339295.1 Planctomycetota bacterium | reverse complement strand
CCGGTCGGGGTGGCCCGCCCGCCCGCGGCCGGGAGTGGGGCAGAATTCCCCCGACCCCATGCCCCGGATCGCCGTCATCCCGCTGTTGTGCTGCTCGATGCTCGCGGGCATCGAGGCCGTGGCTGCGCAGGAGGAGACGTGGACGTCGCTTCATCTGGAGTCCTTCGAGACCGCGAGCTCGCCCCGGGACGTCGATGGTCCGCCGATCGCCGTGACCTGGTGCCTCGCGGAGGGTCGAACCACGTCGAACGGCTTCTGCCCGACGGGCGGGGCGTGGCGGCTCGATCCGGGTGAGCGGCTCGTGGCCGAGCTCGAGCCGACCGGTGCCTGTGGACGGATCCGCATCTGGGTCTACGCCTCGGGGCTCGCCGCTTCCGGTTCGTGGATGCGGCTCGGCGGGGGCGACGACTGCGGACCGGTCGACGGCGCGACGGAGGCGATTCCCGCGGTCGGGGGTGCCTGCCTCGACCTCGTCGTGGAGGAGCAGGTCGGTCTCGACGGACGGATCCAGTGGATGGCGGTGAACGCCGGGTCGTCCATCCTCCTCCTCGACGAGGTGCTCGTGCAGGGGTCGGGGTGTTCCGGCCCGGCGGGACATTCGTGCTGCAGCATCGGAGGCCCCGGCTGCGAGGACGAGGTCGTCAGGGACTGCGTCTGCGAGCTCGATCCCTACTGCTGCGAGGTCGCCTGGGACCAGTGGTGCGTGCAGGCGGTCGAGGAAGGTGGCTGCGGTTCGTGCAGCGAGGGATGCGCGGTCGCCTTCGAGACCGGATTCGGCGAGACCTACGTTCCGGGCGGTGTCTGCGACGCCTTCCCGGAGCTCTTCGATGCCTGCGAGGGTGCCGGCCCGTACCTCTCCACGACGGGTTCCTGCGGATCTTCGGGGGACGCGTCGATGCGATTCGGGCCGGGGCTCCCCTGGTCGACGGTCGAGACCCGCTGCCTCGACCTGACCGCGGCGACGACGGCCCGACTCGTCCTCGAACTGTCGGTCCAGCCCGGGGTTCCGGGCCCCGTCGTCGAGGCGGTCGTCGGTGACGATCCACCGATCCAGCTCGCCCGCTTCCCGATCTCGAGCACGGACGACTGCATGCCGGTCGAGGTCGACCTGGGACCGGTGGTCGGCCGCGACGGCGTCCGCCTCCGACTTCGATCGGGTTCGGCCGTCGGGGACTCGACGAGGATCGACGACATCGCCGTCGAGATCGATCCCGATCACCCCCCGTGCGAGACGGGGGCGCCCGGAGCGGACGAACCGGCCGTCGAGTCCTGCGCCTGCCAGCTCGACGCCTACTGCTGCGAGGTCGCCTGGGACGCGGTGTGCGTCTCGATCGCCTCGCTGCTGTGCGAGGCGGACTGTCCGCTGATCCCCACGTGCGGTGGCACGGCCTCGTGCACGTCGGCCCGCGAGACGCCGGGGTGCGGCGACCTCGAATGCTGTTCAGCGGTCTGCGCGGACGATCCCTGGTGCTGCATCGTCGCCTGGGATGCGGCGTGCGTGGAGTCGGCGCTCGGCTGCGGACGGAATCCCGATCTCGACGGCGACGGCCGGGTCGACGGCGCCGACCTCGGGGCCCTGCTGGCGGGCTGGGGCTCGAACGACGACCGGCTCGATCTCGATGGCGATGGGAAGGTCGGTGGCGGCGACCTCGGGCTGCTGCTCTCGGCGTGGACCGGCTGACGCCTCGATCGTTCCGACTCGATGGAACCCTCCATGCTTCGCTACACTCCGTCCCCATGTCGAGACGAACCGAGAAGAAGCAGAAGGACAAGAAGGATCGCAAGCGGGCCCGCGGGGTGAAGGAGGGGTGGCGCACGGCCGAGGGCAGCGATCGCCACGAGCTCTACGAACTGTCCGTCCAGGCGGTCGAGCCCGAGATCGACTTCGTCGATCGGGTCTGGGATCGACTCCGCGGCCGTCGGGCCTCCCGTCTGCGCGAGGACTTCTGCGGCACGTTCGCGGCGGCCTGCGAGTGGATCGAGCGTCGCGAGGACAATCACGCGACGGGCGTCGATCTCGACGAGGAGGTGCTCGACTGGGGTCGCCGTCGGAACCTCGCCCGACTCTCCGATTCGGCCGCCGATCGACTGGAGATCGTCCGGAAGGACGTGCGCAACAGCGGCGTCTCGGGGATCGAGACGGTCCTCGCGATGAACTTCAGCTCCTTCATCTTCAAGTCGAGGGAGGGACTCCGCGAGTACTTCGCCTCGGTGCATCGGGACCTCTGCGACGACGGGATCCTCATCTGCGACGCCTACGGCGGCAGCGACTCCTACACCGAGATGGAGGAGGAGCGGGACCTGGACGGCTTCACCTACGTGTGGGACCAGCACTTCTACGACCCCGTCACCAACGACGTCGTCAACCACATCCACTTCCGATTCCCGGACGACACCGAGATGACCCGGGCCTTCACCTACGAGTGGCGGCTCTGGTCGATCCCCGAGATCCGGGAGATCCTGCTCGAGGCGGGCTTCAGGAAGGTGACCGTCTGGTGGGAGGGAACGGAGGAGGAGACGGGCGAGGGCGATGGCGAGTTCGAGCCGACCGAACGGGGCGAGGCCTGCCAGGGATGGATCGCCTACATCACCGCCGAGAAGTGACCGACGAGGAACCAGGGGCCGGAAGCGACGGCCCGGCCGCTCCCGCGAATCCCGCTCGTTCGACGGGCGAATCCGCGGTGACCGGAACGAAGCCATGATCGAAATCGATGCTCGCCACGCCCGGATCGCGGAACCCCTCGCGGAAGCCCTGTGCGCGGTCGAGGGGATCTTCGAGGAACAGCTCGCCAGCGAGTTCCCGGCGGTCGTCGATCTCTGCGGCCACGTCTCCCGCTACCGGGGGAAGATGCTCCGGCCCACCCTCACCCTGCTCTCCGGGGTGGCGGCGCGGAAGGGCGACGTCGATGCGTTCGGGGACGTCGACCTCCAGCGACTGGCCGCGGTGGTCGAGATGATCCACATGGCCACGCTCGTGCACGACGACGTCCTGGACGAAGCGGACGAGCGACGTGGAGGCGCGACCGTCAATCGGCTCCAGGGCAACGAGACCGCGGTGATGCTGGGGGACTACCTGATCTCCAACGCCTTCCATCTCGCCGCCTCGATCGGCGACGCGGACCTGACCGAACGTCTCGGTCGGACGACGAACACGCTCTGCGAGGGGGAGCTGATCCAGCTCCATCACCGGGACGACCTCGGGCTGGACTTCCCGACCTATCTCGAGGTCATCCGGCGGAAGACCGCCGTGCTCGTCGGTGCGTGCGGCCGACTGGGGGCGAGGCTCGCCGGCGGCACCGACGCCACGTGCGAAGGCCTCGGCGAGTTCGGTGAACGACTCGGAATCGCGTTCCAGGTCCGTGACGACATCCTCGATCTCGAGGGCGATGTCGAGACCGTCGGCAAGACGGTCGGGCGCGACCTCGAGAAGGGCAAGCTGACCCTGCCGGTGATCCTCCTTCTCGACGGGGGCGAGCCCGCGGTGTTCGCGGAGGCGGTCGAGGCATTCAGGGCCCGGGATGCAGGTCGCCTCCTCGAACTCCTTCGGCGGGGCGATGCCATCGATCGCGCGAGGGCGTTCGCGGTCGCGGAGGTCGGTCGCGCGGTCGAGGTCGTGGACGGCCTCGACGTCGGCGACGTCGCGGACCTCCTTCGGGACCTCGCGCGAGCCGTCGTCGATCGCGATCGCTGACCGGTCTCGCGGCGGCGGGAGCTTCGGTGGATCAGCCGCCCGAAGCCCACCGCGCGGGCGGGCGGCCGGCCGTGGCGGACCCGCCACCGTTCCGAAGTCCGGGATCCGCCTCGACGATCTGCCGGACGATGTCCTCGGTCAGCCGGGAGGGATGGCCCTGCCATCGAACCACCCAGTCGGTCGAGATCACGGCCACGTGGGGGATCCCGCGGACCTGGAAGGCGTTCTTCATCCGACCTCGCGAGTCGATCGCGAGGCTGTAGTCGAAGGTGGAGGGCGTGAGCTTCGCCTTCTCGAATCCGGTCTTGAAGCGATCGAATCGCTCGTCGGAGATCCCCACGCACTCGACCTCGCCCCGGAACGTGTTCGCGAGCGAGTTCATGTGCGGGATCGAGGCGATGCACGGTCCGCACCAGGTCGCCCAGAAGTCCACGATCGCGACCTTGCCCCGGGCGTCGGGCTCGGGGGTGATCCAGCGCTCCACCACGAACGGCGGGGCCGGTCGCCCTCGGAGGTCCTGGGCGCTCCCGACGGACCCGGCGATCTCGGGGTACTCGCCGGAACCGGCGGACGAGGCGTCCGACGCCTCGGGACGTTCCCGCGGCTTGTCGGAAGGATCGGCCTTCTCCGCGACGAGCTTCGCGAGGGCGTCGCGGACGCCGCGATCGTGGAGTCCCGCGTAGCGCACCTCGCCGTTGCGATCGACGAGGACGTTCACGGGTCGCTTGTAGGCGCCGACGTGGTCGCTGGCCCTGCCCGACCGGTCGAGGGCCACGGGATACGGCATCTCGTTCCGCTCGCAGTAGTCGCGGGCCCGATCGATCCCCTCCGGCGTGTGGAGCAGGATGACCAGCAGGTCCTTGCCGGAGAAGTCGTTCCCGAGCGCCCGGGCCAGTCTCTTCGGTGCCGCCCGGCCCTTGGACGTCCCGGACGACCAGGTCTGGAGGAGGACCACCCGTCCACGCGTGTCCTCGATCGACTCGAAGGGAGCGCGGCCGAGCCACGTGAGGGAGTCCTCGGGGAACTCGGGGAGGGCATAGCCCACGCCCGCATCGACGGCCGCTCGGTCCTCGTCGGGAAGCCGTTCCTTCCAGCGACTCTCGTCTTCGGACGAGGCCGCGAAGGAGCTCGGGGCCACGTGGCCGAGCAGGGCGGCCAGGACGAGCAGGGCGAAGGCCGGCAGGGCGATGTTCGATCGACGCATGGTTCGATTGGTCCTTGGAGGCGGGGCCGAGACTCGGACCAGCTTACGGGAGATCCGCACGAATCCGGAGAGCGGTTCGCGTGTTCAGGGCCGCGTCCCCGGTTCCGGGACCTCGAGGCGGTTCTCGAGCCATCCGACGATCCCGTCCGCCTCCTGCACGAGCGCGGCGAAGAGGCCGTAGTGCCCGGCGGGAAGCCACCAGTGGGCCGCCGACGGGAACCGGTCGAGGAGCACCGCCCGCGCCGCGGCGGGGATGGCCGAGTCGAAGCCGGCCTCGACCACGAGGATCGGTCGCGCCGCGAACCAGTCGTTGAGTTCGGCCCGGTCGAGCCGGGCGCGCTCGAAGTAGGCGTCGCGGAAACGTGCGAGATCCCGATCCTCGATTCGAGGGCCCCGGCGGTCGATCCTCAGGTCGCGGTCGTCGAGCGTGGTCCGGGCGACGATGCTCGGCGGATCGGCACCGGTCGCCACGAGCGCCGCCGCGGCGATCGGCCTCCGGGACTGGAGCCCCGCCGCCACCGCCGGCGCGGCCAGTCCGCCGCTGCTCATCCCGACCAGGACGGTGGGCCCGTCGTCGAGAAGACCGTCCCCGTGGAAGGACTCGATGAGCCGATCGACGCCTGTCGCCCAACCCGCGATCGCCGTGTCCATCTCCGCGGCGAGCGTCCGCCCGGCGACCTCCGGTTCGATCCCGGGTCGGAGCACGGCTCGATCACCGGGCGGTCTCCCCGGCGCGGCGACCGGAGGGCTGGAGAGCAGGACGTCGAACCCTCGGCGGAGGAACGACTCGACGAGCCAGCGTTCCCCGGGGTTGAAGCGGGCGAGGCTGCCGAGCACGATCGCGAGTCTGGGAGGGCCGCCGGCGATGGACTTGAAGAGGATGCCGTCGAGCGCCCGCCTCCGCGGAATCGGTTGCGAGCTCGCCGCATCCGAGGGGGAGAGTTCGACGATCGCGATCCGGCCCTCGATCCGGCCGACGAGATCCTGGTCGATGTCGACCGGGATCGAACGGCCGTCCGGGGTGTCGGGTCGCCAGAGTTCGACGTCGCCGCCGTTCTCGAGTCGGGTCATCGGCATGGCTCGTCGATCCGCGTCGAGGACGGCGAAGCCGGCGGGATGGCCGAGGCCGTCCCGTTCCGACGTCGTCGGGGGGTCGGGCGTGGTCCAGGCGACCTCCGGCAGCGGCGGGGGAGGACGATCCGTCGCGGTGTCGGGGCCCACCAGGGGTGTCCGGGCGGCGCATCCGGCGACGAGCAGGAGGAGGAGCGGCGAGGCGGCTCGGGTCATCGCCAGACCGTCATGGCTCGGTTGTCGATGAGACGCACCTCGTCGTCGTCCCACCGGAGCCGGGCGGCGACCAGTCCACGCGTGGCTCCGGTGAAGTCCGGGACTTCGCGAAGGCTCCCGGCATCGCGGACGACCGCATAGTCCACCTCGAGTCCATGGTCTTGGAGGACGTCCAGCATCATCGTCTCGGCGGTTCGTGGATGCTGGGCGGCGTGGGCGACCTGCAGGGCCCTCGTCAATCCAAGGGCACGGTCGCGCTGGTCCGCCGGGATGCGTGCATTCCGGCTCGACATCGCGAGTCCGTCGGGGTCGCGAACGGTCGGTCCGGGGACGATCTCGATCCCGGAGAGCGCCGGGTCCGACCGCGTCATGGCTTCGACGACCCGGAGCTGCTGCCAGTCCTTCTCGCCGAACACGGCGCGACGCGGTCCCACCATGCGGAAGAGGGTGGAGACGACGAGGCAGACCCCGCCGAAGAAGCGGGGTCGATCGGCGTCCTCCAGGCCGGGCTCGGTCGCCACCGCCGGAAGCGGGAACCTGGCGGCGGCCGCCACCGCGGCTTCCGGGCCGTCGGGGTAGACCGTCGACGCGGAGGGGGCGAACACCACGTCGCAGCCGGCCCGGGCGGCGAGCTCGACGTCGCGGTCGAGGCCCCTCGGATAGGAGTCGAAATCCTCTCCCGGGGCGAACTGGGTGGGATTGACGAAGATGCTGGCGATCACCGGGCCCCCCAGCATCCGACCCTGCTCGATGAGCGAGAGATGCCCCTCGTGCAGGGCCCCCATGGTGGGGACGAACGTCCCGCCCTGGAACTCGGCGAGGTCGTCGGGGTCGTGGATGACGATCGGGGGGCTCGACACGGCCGAGAGTGTAGGAACCGGCCACGATCCCGTCAGGAAGACACTTCCGGGACGCTGGAGTCCGCCCCGGATCGAGGCTAGAATGACGTTCCCGAAGGATCGCATCCCGGCAGGGAGACGAACGAATCCAAGGCGAGGCCCGATGCGGGGTCCGACATCCATGCCCGACCGCCCGGCCCTGCCGGAGCACTCCAGGAGACGCAGCAGCGTGACACGACCCATCTACATGGACAACGCCTCCACGACCAGGACCGATCCGCGGGTGGTCGAGGCCATGCTGCCCTTCTTCACGGAGGCCTACGGCAACCCGGGCAGCCGGAACCACGCCTACGGCTGGGAGGCCGAGGCCGCCGTCGACAAGGCCCGCGAGCAGGCGGCCACGTTGATCGGAGCCGGCCCCAAGGAGATCGTCTGGACCAGCGGTGCCACCGAGAGCAACAACCTCGCGATCAAGGGTGCGGCCCAGATGTACGCGAAGGCCGGCCCGGGCGAGACCGGCCGCGGCCATGTGATCACCGCGATCATCGAGCACAAGGCCGTCCTCGATCCGTGCAAGCGGCTCGAGCGCGAGGGCTTCGACGTCACCTGGCTCGAGCCCGGGCCGGACGGCATCATCACGGCCGAGATGGTCCGCGAGGCGATGAGGGACGACACGATCCTCGTCACCATCATGTGGGCGAACAACGAGGTCGGCACGATCAACGAGATCCCCGAGATCGGCGCGGCCTGCCGCGAGCGGGGCGTCACCTTCCACACCGACGCGACGCAGTGGGTGGGGAAGATGCCGACGGACGTCGAGGCCGACAACATCGACCTCATGTCCTGGTCCGGTCACAAGATGTACGGCCCCAAGGGCGTCGGCGCCCTCTACGTCCGCCGTCGCCGTCCCCGGGTCCGGCTCCAGGCGCAGATGGACGGGGGTGGCCACGAGCGAGGAATGCGTTCGGGCACCTTGAACGTCACCGGCATCGTCGGCTTCGGCGCGGCCTGCGAACTCTGCGGATCCGAGATGGAGGCCGAGCGGGATCGCCTGCTGGCGCTCCGCCGGAAGCTCGAGACCTCGCTGTCGAGCCGGATGGACGTGGTCCAGGTCAACGGCCACGCGGAACGTCGACTCCCGCACCTGACCAACATCTCCTTCGGTTTCGTCGAGGGCGAGTCCCTGATGATGGGGATCAAGCAGATCGCCTGCTCGAGCGGGTCGGCCTGCACCAGCGCGAGCCTCGAGCCGAGCTACGTCCTGAAGGGACTCGGGCTCGGCGACGATCTCGCCCATTCCTCGCTCCGCCTCTCGCTCGGCCGGTT
>JAYZBK010000009.1:0-8668 GCA_036339295.1 Planctomycetota bacterium | reverse complement strand
TCCCCGGGGACGGGGGTGTCGCCGCGGAGGAACGCTTCGGTCGACGCGGCCTCGAGGACCAGGGCGGCTCCGGGAAGCCCGGTGCCCCATGCCGCCGTGGCGAGGAGCGACTCCGCGGGTTCCGCGCGGTCGCTCAGGGCGGACTCCATCGTCACGGTGGCCATCGGAAGGTCGCCGACGCGTTCCGCCCGCGTGTAGGCGTTGATCAGGCAGCTCATCGACTGCATCACCGCGACCCCCGCGCCACCCGCCACGATCTCGCGGAAGCCGTCGAGCACCTCGAGCGACCGAGCGCCCGTGCCGGCGAGATCCTCGATCCGCACGGTCCGGACGATCCCCGAGGGATCGGCGAACGCCCATCGGGCGACGGCCCGGAGTCCGAGAGCGCGATTCGTCTCGATCACGATCATCCGGTCGCCGGACGTCGACCGGGCGAGGGTTCGCGAGACGTCCTTCGTCGGGCGGCCGGTGAACGGTTCCCAGGTCGTGTCGCCGTCCCGGATCGCGGTGAATCCGCCGGAGAAGCCATGCACCAGGTGCAGGAGGTCGTCCGTCCGGTAGGGGAAGAGCGAGCCTTCCGCGTTGACCCGTCCCGCGGCGACCCCACCGGAGGAGGACGCGTACAGCCACAGGTCGCCCGAGCTGACGACGCCCACGAGGAACGGCTCGAGTCGATCGACTTCGGGGACGACGTAGCACTCCACGCCGTCGATGATCGAGAGGCCTTCCTGCATGGTTTCCGTCATCACCCGAACCTGCTTCCCGTGTCCCGAAGAGTGTGGTCGACCCGTCACGAGACGAGTTCGATGTTCGTTCCGTCGGCGCTGGCGCTGCTCATGATCGCGTCCACCACCCGCTGCGTGTCGAGCGCCCATCGGGGCCATCGGGGGTCGAGCGGCTCGGCGCCCATGGCGATCCGGGAGAAGTGTTCGATCATCTCGACCTCCTGCGTGCAGTCCGGGACCACGACCCGCTCGCGGGTCCGGCGATGGGCGGCGTCTCCCTCGGTGAGGATCGACTCGGTCTCGATCTCGATCTCCGCCTCCGTCGGGCTGCCGATCACGAAGTCGGGCATCCGGATGCAGCCCTCGTCGCCGACGATCTCGACCCACTGCCGGAGTGGATGGCAGAACGAGCACTGGAACCGCGCGAGCCGCGGCCCGTCGGGGCCCCGGAACTCGAGTTCCCCCGAGGTGTGGATGGGGACCCCGCCGTGCATCCGGTGGTGACGCGCCCGCACCACCGCGGGCAGCTCGCCCATGACGACGAGCGCGATCCGCGTGGTGTACCAGCCGAGATCCCCGACGCAGCCGAGAGGCTCGGTCTCGGACGACGTGCGGATGTTCCCCTCGAGGAAAGAGTCGTCGGCCTTGAAGGTGAACGCGGACTCGACGAGCGTCGGCATCGTGCCGATCCGGTCGAGCCGGGCCTCGACCTCGGCCATCCGAAGGTGGTGCATGAACATGACGCCGTCCATGAACTGGACGCCCGCGTCGGCGCATGCCTCGATCATCTCCTCCGCCGCGCCCACGTGCGGCGCGACCGGCTTCTCGCACAGGACGTGCTTGCCGGCGCGGGCCGCGTCGATCACGACCTCGCGACGCACGCCGGTCGGCAGCGGCACGTAGACGGCATCGATCTCGGGATCGGCCAGCATCGCCTCGTAGCTGCCGTGGGCTCGATCGAGTCCGTGCTCCTCGGCGAAGGCGGCGGCACGATCCAGCGTCCGGCTCGCGATGGCGACCGGACTGGCATGTCGCGCGCGATGCATTCCCCGGACGACCTTGCGGGCGATGCCGGCGGTCCCGATGACGCCCCAGCGACATGTGGTTGCGGATCTGCTCATGGCGTTCGGTTCCCCGAAGGGGCGAACATCGTAGCGGACCGGGGCGGTCTTCCAGCCGGTCGGGAGTGGGAATGAAAAGGCTGGAAATTTCAGCCTCGGAGGTTCCGGACCTCGTGGTCTGGATCGCCGGGCGCTACTCGTCGACCGGGGTGACGGTGGGAACGAGGGTCGAGAGTTCCACCGCCTGGGCGAGGGAGGTCCGGCCCTGTTCGTCGTGGGACTCGAAGACGACGACCGGACCGGTCGGGGCGTCCCAGTCGATGCGGAGCATGCCGTAGTTGGTCGCCCGGAGCGAGGGACCGACGCGGAACATGTTGGGCTCGGTGACGCGACGCTTCTGGGGTTCGTTCATGCCGCTCGAGGTGAAGTCCCACATGGGATAGGGAACCGGGATCCCGTCGTCACCGCGGGTGCAGGAGACCTCCGTCAGGTGACGGTCGCCGCTGATGAACACCACCCCTTCGGTGCCGGTCCGGGCGATCAGGTCGAAGAGGCGGCGGCGATCGTGGGGGAAGTTCCCCCAGCTCTCCCATCCGTGCTCCCAGGGAACGACCTGGATGCTGCTTCCGATGATCCGGAGGTCCGCCGGCTCCTGCAGGCGTTCCTCCAGCCAGGCCCACTGCCCGGGCCCGAGGATCGTGGCCTGCGGATCCGGGTTCGGCCGGTACCGCCCCGGGGCTCGGGCGTTGGTCTTGCGGAGGAGGGGGTCGCGGAACGTCCGGGTGTCGAGCAGGATCACCTGCACCCGCCGGCCCTCCGGGCCGAAGGTCCAGGCGTGGTGGATGCCGGGTCGGTCGCGACGAGGCGAGTCCGCCGGTTCGCCATAGAAGTCGAGGAAGACCTCCTTGGCCTCCTCCTTGAGCCGCCACTCCCGACCCGCGTCGTTGAGACCGTAGTCGTGGTCGTCCCAGGTGGCGAGGACGGGGATCGTCCGCCGGAACCGCTGCCACTCCTCGCTCGCCGCCAGTTCGTCGAACGCCTCCTGGATCTCCTCCTTGTTCCTCGGCTCCATCGCGACCATGCGGCCCTCGTCGTTCGGCCTCGAGTCCGCGTAGACGTTGTCCCCGATCAGCAGGCAGAGATCGGGACGGTGCGCCTCGATGCGGCTCCAGATGTCCTGCGGACGATCCTCTCGATTGCACGAGCCGAAGGCGATCGTCGTCAGGGTCGAGTCGACATCGGGAAGGGGCGCGGGCGGGTCCGCCGGCGTGGAGGAGGCGACCGAGAGGCACGCGAGGGCGAGAAGGGTCGGGACCGGCACGAGGCGGCTCCAGTCGGGGCGGGGGATCAGTCGCCGATGGGGAAGAGGCGGTACCGGGTGATCTCGCGGCTTCGACCGGGGCGAGGCTCCGCGATCGGCTGCTCGACGAGCCGGGCCTCGAGCATCAGCGGCTGGTCGAACCGGACGACGACCTCGCCTCGACCGTCGGCCTCGAGGCTTCGGGCCCGGTTCGTGGCGCGAGGCTGCGCGCCGATGATCCGCCGTCGGTACTCGACCCGGATGCGACCGGTCTCCGCGACCCCGGTCGCGCCGGCCGCGTCGTCGACCTCGGCGAGGGTCCAGGTGATCTCGGTGCGGGTGGGGATGTCGAAGTGCAGGCTCGTCCAGCTCGACGTCCAGGATCCTCCGACCGCGACCGGCTCGACCGGAAGCTGGACCTCCGCGAGACGGAGGCCTCGAAGCAGCCCGTCGGCCTCGAACTCCGCCCGGGCGTCGGGGCGGGGGAAGCGGATCACGAGGCTCGAGGGGTTCAGGCCGGACTCCAGCATCGCCTGCGACATCGTCGCCGCGCCGGTTCGACCGACCGCCGCATCCGCGAGTCGCTCGAGCTTCACGGCCCGCGCGAGCGCCTCCGCGTCGCTCGATTCCTCTTCGCCGGCGTCGGAACCGATCTGTCGCTTGGCCTCGTCGCGAGGATCGAAGCGGTCGAGCGGACCGGGCTTCCCGGCGGGCGCATCATCCCCGTCGCCGTTCGTCGTCCCGACGCCGTCCGAGGTCGGGTCCTCCGGTCGAACGTAGCCGCGAACGCCGACGATCCGGGCGGCGCCGTCGAGCACTCGCCATTGCGCCGAGCGCGTGCCCTCCCGTTCCCGTGCGATCTGGCCCTCGATCGTCCACTGCCGCTCGAGCGGTGGCCGGGTCATCCCCCGGAGGATCACGGCGGGATCCGTCGCATCGATCCCGGGCTTCTCCGCGGTCGTCGAGAGGGTCCGCGTCGCGACCACGACCTGCTGTCTCGATCGATCGGACTCCCGCCATCGGAGAAGGACCGGCGTGCCGTCGCCGACCCCGACCACGGTGACCTTCGGTGGGACGTCGCGTTCCGCGGCCTCGGACTGGCCGTGCGCGAACGCCGAGGTGGCGAGGATGGCGACGAGGGTGGCGAGCGGCGTGATCGCGAAGGGGCGGCGGCGATGGATCATGGGGACTCCTGGGTCTCGTCTCAACGGTACCTCGCCGGCCGAGCCGATTCGACCCTTCTCAGGGTTCGGCGAAAGGATCGAGCGGGATCCACTCCACGTCCTCCTCGGCGACCCGGGGGATCTCGATCACGTACCGGCTCGCGACGACCTCGCGCGGAGCCGAGGCCTCGTCGGCGTCCTCGGAGGCCGCGAGATGGTCGAACAGGCTCGGGTCGAGCTCGGTCGCGTCGATCCGGAGTCGGATGAGCCCGGAATCCGGCACGATCATCCCGGGGCCGAGGACGAGGCGCCCGACGAGGTCGACGACCTTCCGGTCCCCGTCGAAACGGACGTTGAAACGCTCGAGGTTGCCGAGGGCCCGGCTGGACCGGATCCAACCGAGGTCGTTCCTCGACCATCCGTCCCGTCCGTCGGCGTCCTCGAGATCGAAGGAGGGCGTTCCCAGCGTCCACCACGGGTGTCGATCGAGGGCGAGGTGCACCGTGACCACGCCCGTCGGTCCGACCGTGAACCACGACGAGGACTCGAGATCCTCGACGAGCTCGTCGCGCGCCTCCTCCGACCGGTCCAGGGCCACGTCGGCCTCGATCCACGGATGGACGTCGACCGTCGTCGACAGGCGATGGACGTCGTCGAGGATCTCCAGCTCGCGGCCCGAGGGGCCGATCAGCCGCACGACGTGCTCGAGCTCGACCTCGAGGACTTCCTCGCCGGGCGCGAAGCCGCCGGGTCGACTCATCCGGCCGCCGAGGGTCGAGGAGGTGGCGGGGTTCGATGGACCGAGGGACCGGCTGCTGGAGCTCGCACCTCGACGAATCCACTCGACCGGTTCGCCGACACCGGCGCGAAGCAGTCGAATCGTGGAGCGGAAGTCCGGGGCCGGGATCCCGGGCAGCGAGACCGCGGAGACCAGGCCCACGTCGAGGTCGATCGCGTACTCGATCGATCGGGTGTTCGACCGTCCTTGCGGCTGCAGCGTCAGGGTCCCGGTCGTCCACGGAAGGGCTGCGACCTCCTCGTCCGGGAGGAGGCCACGATCCCACGCCTCGGCGACGATGAACCGACCGGCCGGACCTCCATGTCCCGGTCGATCGAACCGATCGACGATCGTCCGGGCGAGCGCCTCGACCGCCGCGTCGTCGACCCCGCCGCCGAACGAGCGATTCCAGAACTCCGCGAGCACCGGGCGAGCGAAATCGTCCGGCATCCGGAGCGCGAGCGGGGCGTCGACGCGGACGAGCCATGCGGTGGGCGTCCAACGCAGCCGGCGTGGATCGAGGAATCCGACGACGAGGGCGAGGATCACCACGATCGAGATGCCCGAGAACCCGATCCTCGCCAGCCATCGACGGCGTCGAATCACGCCTTCGGACGTGGAGGTCTCGACGACGCCGCCGACCAGCGAGCCACCGCACTCCGGACAGCGTCGGTGACCGTCCGGCGTGGCCGTCAGGTCGTAGCCGCAACGCCGGCAGCGGCGCCCCCCGGGTGGGAGCGGCCGGACGCCGGCCAGCGCGACCACCACCGCGGCGAAGAGAAGCGATCCCAGGGTCACCCAGAGCGTGTCGATCGTCGTCAAGGAGCCTCTCCCCGGTGAATGGGAACCTCGAAGAACCAGCTGCAGGAAAGAAGCCGATCGAGTTCGCCGTCGTGATCCTCGAAGTCGACCATGTCCCACCAAGCACGCTCGTCGAGCGTCGTCGAGTCGATGAGGACGCGGACCGACTCCCCGCCGATCCTCGCCGATTCGGGCCCGTCGGGCGCCTCGACATCGAGGATCAGCAGGATGCTCCCGTCCTCCTCCAGGGACGGATCGTCGAGGACCGCGAGTCTCGTCCGGCCCCGATGGGACGGCCAGTGGGGGCCGACCTCGATCGACTCGATGGGGGCGTCGATGATGTCGCAGCCCACCTTGACCACCGGGGTCCCGAGTTCGAGGGCGTGGTGGCCCGGGAGGCGAAGCACGAGGCGACCGCTGGTTCCGGCCGCATCGAGTTCGAACGTGGCGGACTCCCGAAGGATCCGGCCGATCTCGTCGCAGGCCTCCTCCCCGCCGAGGTGGGGTGGGGGCATCCGGATCGTCACCGCTTGCGCGGGCGTTCGCGAGAAGACCCGGCGACTCAGGAGACGAGGGCCTTCCGGCGCGGCGTTCCAGGTGACCTCCATTTCGACGTCGTACTCGACGTCATGGACGCCCGGTTCGAATGTCTCCCCGGGGGCTGGACGAAGCTCGAGTCCGATTCCCTGGACTCCGTGACCCGGCGATCGGGACCGCAGGAGCCGGCCGGTCCGGTCGTTGGCGATCGCGACGTCGCCCACCGTTCCCCGCAGGATCCGGATCCGGATGTCGAAGGGGCCGGAAGGTCCACGGGGCGCTCCCGCGAGTCTTCCCATCCGGCCGACGAGCCCTTCGCGGATGGCGATCCGGCTTCGCTCGCCGTGAAGGATCCGGGGCGAGGACATCTGGTCCGCCTGGAGCCAGGGGCGGGCGATCGAGGTGTCGACGAGGTCCTCGAAGGGGAGACCGAGGGCGAAGGCGGTCGACAGGATCAGCTGGACGTCCGTGTCCGCCAGGCGCCGGCCCCCGCGATCGCCTTCGAGGAGCCGCTCGGCGAGATCGATGGTCGTCGCATCGGACACGAGTCCCCGCCGGCCCCGCTCCCAGAGTTCGACGTGGAACGGATCGGCGAACTTCGGGGCGAGCGTCAGGTCGCCGGATCGGTCGGTCGGGAGGCGAAGGGCCCAGGCGGCGTCCACGTGGGTCAGCCACGCGGTGGGAACGAGGGCGTACCGGATGGGAGGAAGGTAGGCCGCGGGAAGCAGGACGACCCCGCCGAGGATCGCCAGGCCGAGACCGGCCCGACCGAGCAGCCGGCGAAGGGCGATCGACTCGACCGATCGCGAGGATCGCACGACTCGCCCCTCCACGCTGGCGCCGCATTCATGGCAACGGGCGGGGAGTTCCTCGGAGCCGCTGAGATCGTGAAGGCATCGGCGACATCGCGGGGTTCCGTCGCGATCCCGATGACGGCTCGCCCAGAAGATCACGAGGCCGACGACCACCGCCACGAGGGCACTGGCCGCGATCGTCGAGAACACGCCCGGATCGGGGGTTCGGTGGACCAGCGTGCTCGGCCAGGCCTCCGCGGTCGCCGGGTCCGCGGCCGGTGCGATGCTCGCGAGCAGGGTCGGGACGATCCCGACGGACAGGATGCGTGACGATCGGTTCATCGGGGCGACTCCTCTCGGACCGCTGGTCGGCGGTCGCGGCTTCGAGGGTCAGAAGGGGGGCGGTGAACGGAACGTCGAGGGCGATCCGTCGGCGGGATGGACGAGCCAGAGTCGCGACGCGTGCAGGCAGAGTCGAGAGGTGGCCGCCCGCCACGGTTCCGGTGCGTAGAGATCGTCCCCGAGGATCGGATGGCCCAGTTCCTTGAGGTGCAGGCGGAGCTGGTGGCTGCGTCCCGTGCGCGGCTCGAGCTCCAGTCGCGCGATCGGGAGGTTGGCGTCCGCATCGGGGCGGGCGAGCGTCTCGTCGAGATCGCCGAGCCGTCCCCGGCTCGTGACGGTCCATCGCGTGAGGCTCGGCTTGCCGTGGACATGGTCGACGATCTGGAGCGGCGTGTTGTCGAGGTCCTTGCGGATGGGCAGGTCGATCTCGCCGCCGTCCTCGAGGGGATGGCCGGCGACCAGGGCGTGGTAGGTCTTCTCGGTCTCGCGATCCTGGAATTGCCGACTGAGTTCTCGGTGAGCCTCCGCGTCGAACGCCATGACGATGACGCCGCTGGTGTCGCGATCGAGCCGATGGACGATCCGGGCCCCGGGGTGGGCGGCCGCGACCCGGCTGGCAAGGCAGTCGGCCTTCTCCGGACCGATCCCGGGGACGGAGAGCAGCCCCGTCGGCTTGTCGAGCACGATGAGCCGGTCGTCGTGGTGGATGATGGGAGGGGCCGTGGGCACGTCGTTTTCCCCGGAGCGGGTGCTCGAGAGGGATAGACTACGCGGTCGGACGGCGATTTCGTGGCCGTCCCGTTCATCGTCCCGGGCCCCGGCCCCTGTCCACGGGCCCCGACCTCGGGCCTCAACCTCCAGGACCGTCCATGTCGACCTCGTTGGATCACCTTCGCGTCCCCCGGATCCCGGTGCTTGCCACCATCCTGCTTTCCCCGTCCCTCGCCTTCGCCGGGACGGCCGCCGAGGACGACCCGGCGGAACTCGAACGGGCGATGCTCGGCGACCCCGTGCAGTTGACCTTTGGGGACCGCTTCGTCAAGGCCGGGGAATCGTATTTCTCGCCCGACGGCTCGAAGGTGATCTTCCAGGCGGTCGAGCAGGTCCCCGAAGGCGGGACTCCGGACGACTTCTACGCGATGTTCGTCGCGGACACCGTCCGCGACG
>JAYZBK010000008.1:0-3553 GCA_036339295.1 Planctomycetota bacterium | reverse complement strand
GATCTCGGCCGGCGTCCGCTCCGGCGGCTCGAGGATCGCGAGCAGCTGGCCGATCCTCGCCTGCTTCCGGATCACGCTCCGTCGTCGAGCCTCCGTCGGATGCGCCGTCAGGGTCGGTTCGATGTCCAGGCGGCCGAGGATCGTCTCGACGTCCGCCGCCCCGAGTCCCCGCGACGCGAGCGTGCGGCACGCCTCGTCGATCGACTCCGCCCGCGGCGTCTCCGGGGTGGCCTCCAGCTCGCGCCGACGGTTGACGCGGACGATGTGGTGCTGCTCCGCCTTGTTCCGCAGGTGGAAACCGATCGCCAGGTGCGTGAGGAGCCGGCCGATGGCCTCGGTCGAGAGCGAGTCGAGCACCGGTGGCCGGCCCGGATCCGGCGCGCCCACCAGCTTCCTCAGGTCGTCGAGGGCCGCGGTCGTCTCGGGAGTCTCCACCTCGGCCATGCGGGCCTTCAGCCAGTCGAGATCGCGATGCAGTGGTTCCGTCATGCCGAGGAAGGTACCCGCCGACGTTGGGGGCGGGTCCGTGATTCGGTTCGGCGATACAGTCATGACTTCCTCCCCGGAGTGCCCTCTCATGACGTCCAGAATCCTTCCCGCCGTCGCCCTCGCGGGCCTCGGTCTCGCCACGACCCTGCCCGGCTGCCACTCGGGCGGTGGAGAACGCCCCGGCTCCAGCTCCGTCGACGCCTCGCTCGCCGGCACCGCCGGGGCGCGATCGGCCTCGTTGCGCCGCTCCTTCGAGGCGTCCCGGGTGCCGACCGCGGTCGCGGTCGTCGCGACCCGGGACGGCCGGACCGAATTCGTCGAGATGGGACCGCTCGATCCCGACGATCCGAGACCGGTCACCGCCGACTCGATCTTCGACATCGCCTCGATGACGAAGGCGATCACGACGGTCGCGGCCCTCCAGATGGTGGAGGCCGGACGCATCGGGCTCGACGATCCCCTCGAGCCGGTCCTCCCCGAGCTCCGCGAGATCGAGATCATCGCGGAGGACGGCAGCCGCAGCGTGGCGACCCGCGCGATCACGCTCCGCGACCTCCTGAGGCACACCGCGGGCTTCGGATACGCCTTCAACAGTCCGCAGATCGCCGCCGAGCTCGAGTTCGACCCGGAGACCGGCTGGCCGGTCCACGAGGTCGCCGCCGAGGGCGAGTTCGACTGGGGCTTCGAGGTCCGACCCCGTCGCGTCTTCGAGTCCGGCACCGACTGGCTGTACGGCCGCAACATCGGAATCGCGGGCAAGCTGGTCGAACGACTCTCCGGACGCGATCTCGACACCTACTTCGAGGAGAACATCTTCGAACCCCTGGGCATGGATCGAAGCGGCTTCAATCCGTCGGCGGCCCTGCTCGAGGACCGCGTCCGCATGCACGTTCGCGATCCTGCGGACGGGGAGCCGAACCCGGCGTCCCCGTTCCGGGCCGATCGTCTCGAGAGCTTCTACGGCGGTGGCTACCTCTACAGCACCCCCCGGGACTACGCCCGGTTCCTCCGCTGCCTGCTCGCCGGGGGCGAGCTCGACGGCGTCCGCATCCTCGAGCCCGCGACGATCGAGGAGATGATGACCGACCAGCTCCCGGAGGGGATCCGGGTCGTGATGGATCCGCCTCCCGGCGATCCCGTCTCCCGCCGGTCGTTCACCAACGACTTCGACGACGGCTTCGGGCTCGGCTGGGCGATCGAGACCGGTGCCGCGGACGGGCTTCGCCCCCGGGGCGTGGGCTACTGGTCCGGCGCGCACAACACCTACTTCACGATCGATCCCGATCGCGGCGTGGCGATCATCTTCTTCAGCCAGATGCAGCCGTTCGACGACGTCGAGGCGTACGAGCTGTATCGCTCGTGGGAGGACGGGGTCTACCGGGCGATCCTCCCCACCTCCGACTGATCTCGGTCGCCGGGACAAGGTTCCATGAGCACGCTCCTCACCGCCCACGACATCTCGAAGGCGTGGCCGTCGCACGAGCTCTTCCGTTCGATCGGCGTCCGACTCGCCGAGGGCGATCGAGTCGGCCTGATCGGCCCCAACGGCGCTGGGAAGTCGACCCTCCTCAAGATCCTCGCGGGACTCGAGGAGGCTGACGAAGGGGAGATCGTGCGCCGCCGCGGGCTTCGCGTCGCCTACGTCGCGCAGGACGATCACTTCGACCTCGAGGCGACGCCCCGGTCGGCCGCGATCCGGGCCCTCGCCGAGGATCCGGACCGGGACACCCGGATCGACGACGACAAGAAGGCCGAGATCGCCCTCTCGAAGCTCGGGTTCGTCGATCTCGATCGCCCGATCGGCGTGCTCTCCGGCGGCTGGCGGAAGCGACTGGCGATCGCCTGCGGCGTGGCCCGCGAACCCGACCTCCTCCTGCTGGACGAACCGACCAACCACCTCGACCTCGCCGGGGTGGCCTGGCTCGAGGCGTTCGCATCGCGCTCGTCCATCGCCATGGCGTTCATCACGCACGACCGGCGATTCCTCGAGTCGGTCGCGAACCGCATCATCGAGCTCGATCGGACCTACGACGACGGCACCTTCGAGGTCGAGGGGAACTACACCGAGTTCGTCCGCCGGAAGGGCGAGTTCCTCGAGGCCGAGACGGCCCGCCGCGCCACGCTCGCCAACCTCGTCCGCCGCGACGACGCCTGGCTCCGCCAGGGCATCCAGGGGCGGCAGACCCGCAACAAGAGCCAGGTGAAGGATGCGGCGGATCGCCGTGCCCGGCTCTCCGACACCGAGGACCGGCTCGGGGCCGTCGATCGGCGGACCACCATCGACTTCACGGCGACCGAGCGGAGGACCCGGAAGCTGGTCCGACTCCACGGAGTCGCGAAGGCCATGGGAGGCCGGGAGCTCTTCGAGGAGGTCGACCTGCTCCTCTCGCCCGGCACGAGGCTGGGACTCGTGGGCGACAACGGCTCCGGGAAGACGACCCTGATGCGGATCATCCGCGGCGAGCTCGAGCCCGATCGCGGCCGGGTCGAGCGTGCGGACGACCTCGAGACGGTGGTCTTCAGCCAGCACCGCACCAGCCTCGACCCGGAGCACACCCTGCAGCAGGCGTTGTGTCCGGTCGGCGACCGGGTCGAGTTCCGGGGCAGCACCATCCATGTCGCGGGCTGGGCCGAACGGTTCCTCTTCCACAAGGACCAGCTCAAGACGCCCGTGGCCAGGCTCAGCGGCGGCGAGCAGGCGAGGGTGCTCGTCGCGAACCTCATGTTGAAGCCGGCCGATCTCCTCCTGCTGGACGAGCCGACCAACGATCTCGACATCCCCTCCCTCGAGGTCCTCGAGGAATCCCTTTCGGGATTCCCCGGCGCGATCGTCCTGGTGACGCACGACCGGTTCATGCTCGACCGGATCGCCACGGAGTACGTCGGACTCGACGGCCGGGGCGGTGCCCACCCCTACCGAACGCTCGAGCAGTTCACCCGGGAGATGGAGTCGCGGGCCGAGGCCGAGAAGCGGACGACCCGGCAGGAGCGGGTCGCGACGCCCGCGCCGCCCCGACGCAAGCCGAGGAAGCTCGGCTACAACGAGCAGCGGGAGTTCGACGGC
>JAYZBK010000007.1:0-53006 GCA_036339295.1 Planctomycetota bacterium | reverse complement strand
GGAAGATCGCCTCCGCCTCGTCGGCGTCGGGCAGCGACGGCCCCCCTCCCACCCGGATCCCGCCGAAGCCGAGGACGAGGGCGGCCGCGCCCGCCGCGAGCAACGGGCCTTCGATCACGGCGCCGATGACGAGTGGCCCGGCGGAACCCGCCGATCGACTGGCGAGGAGCCCCCAGAGGCCGACGATTCCCCCGATCACGAACAGGGCGATCGCCAGGGCCGGGACGTTCGTTCCCTCGTCCGCGATCGCGGTCGGGACCGGCAGCAGCCGATCCTCGATCTCGCCACCGGATGCGTGCCACGTGTGGCCCCGCTCGGTCGTCGTGAACACGAGCGGGATCCGGATCCCCTCCGCCTCGAGTTCGGCGGCGATGGCCAGCGGAGGCGGATCATCGGGATCGACGAGGATGTTCGGTGGAAAGGTCGACCACTCGAACGACACCCGGGTCGGGGGCGGCGACGGGACGGGGTAGACCAGTTCGAAGCGGATCTTGCGAAGGCCTCGCTCGCCCGAGACCGGGAAGAGCGGAAGGAGCCTGAGGTCCGGATCGTTGATCTGGATCTTCTCGAGCTCCGGTTCGACCCTCGCTCCATCGATCAGGACCGGATGCTGTTCCCGGAAGAAGGAGAGCAGGGCGGGCCTGAGCTCGACCCACTCGAGCCGACTCACCTTCTCGGCACTCTCCCGAGGGAAGTCGATCAGCTCGTCCAGGAAGACGAGATTCATCTCGAGCCGCACCCGGACCTCGTCGTCCTCCACCGAGAGACGGACATCGACGTGGGGGCCGTCCTGTGGATGCAAGGTGCACAGATCGCCCCCGGGGACGGTCGCCCCGGCGGCCGCGGACATCGTTCCCAGTGCGAGAACCCCGAATATGAGCAGGATGGAAGGCACGAACGGCAGTGTATTCGCCTCCGCCACGTCCGAACATGCAACCCGGGGGGGACCTGGGCGTTCCATCCACCGATCGCGCATCGGCCATGCGCCCCGCCTATCCTCTAGGACCGTCCAGCGAGCGGCTTCGCCGCCGAGCCAGCCTCCTACCGAAAGAAACGACCTTGAGCCCGATCCGACTTCGAAACAGGCTTCTCTCCCGTTCCGCGATCCTGCTCGCAATCGGCGCCGTCGCGGTGCCGACCCTCGCCTCGAACGAGGAGGGCGACCGGATCCGCGAGGCGATGAACGAGGCACCGCTCAAGGAGCGGGTCTTCAACGAGCACATCACCGTGCTCTCCAGTCCCTGGATGGAAGGCCGACTGCCGGGCACCAAGGGAATGGAGTTCGCGCGGGACTACGTCGTCTACTGGTTCGACCAGGCGGGACTGGTCCCCGGTGGCACCGAGGATGCCGACGGGAACCCCTCCTGGATGCAGCCGTTCCCCCTGGGCAGCTCCAAGGTCTTCACGGACCAGGTCTGCAGCATCGATGCCGACGGCGACTCCATGGACATGGCCCTCTCCGACGACTTCGAGTTCACCGGACTGGGCTCCGCGGGCGTCGCCGAGGGTGATCTGGTGTTCGTCGGCTACTCGATCGACGACGGTCCCGAGGACTACCAGTCGTATCCGGAGGACCTCGATCTCGAGGGACGCATCGCCGTGATGCTCCGATTCGAGCCGATGGACGAGAACGGCGACAGCCGCTGGTCCGACCGACGATGGTCGAGGAAGTCGACCTTCGCCAGCAAGTTCGGCGCGGTCGCCGACCGCAACCCCGCCGGCGTCATCCTGATCAACACCCCCGGCGCGAACGACGAACGCACCGGCTCGCTCATGCGGGACACCTCGAGGGTGATCGACGGCATCCCGGTCGTGATGCTCTCGCCGGAAGCGGGCACCAGGCTGATCGCCGCCACCGATCCGGACGGTCGTTCACTCGAGGATCTCCGCATGATGGCCGACGAGGGAACCGCGATCGTCGAGCTCGACGGCCGGGGCCGCATCGGAGGCGAGATTCGCGAGGAGCGGCAGTACGCCGAGAACGTCATGGGCCTCCTGCCCGGACGGGGCGACCTGGCCGACGAGGTCGTGATCATCGGTGGTCACCTCGATCACCTCGGAAACGGCGAGTTCGGCTCGCGACGCGGATCCGGCGCCCTCCACCCCGGGGCCGACGACAACGCCTCCGGCGCCGCCGCCCTGATGATGCTGGGCGAGAGCCTTCGAGAGGCCTACGACGAGCTCCCCGAGGACGCCTCGGCCAGGAGCATCCTCTTCGCGGCCTTCGATGCCGAGGAGAGCGGACTCAACGGCTCCCGCTACTACGTCGACAACCCCACCTTCGACCTCGACGACATCCAGCTGATGATCAACTTCGACATGATCGGGCGCGTCGTCAACGACCGGCTGAGCGTCTCGGGCGTCGAATCGGCGGAAGGCCTCTCGGACTTCGTGCAGCCGATGTTCGACGACTCCGGACTCGAGATCGTCACCGCCTCGCGCGGCGGCGGCGGGAGCGACCACGCGTCGTTCCTTCGTCGAGGCATCCCGGTGCTCTTCGCGATCTGTGCCGACTTCCACGACGACTACCACACCCCGGACGACACCGCGGACAAGATCTACCGGACCGCCGGGGTCAAGACCGTCGATCTCTTCCACGAGATCGCGTACGCAGCGGCCACCCACCCCGAGAAGTTCCAGTTCAGCGACGGCAACGCGGGTGGCGACCGTCGGTCCGGCCCGGCCCGTCCGAGGGCGCTCAACGTCCGTCTCGGCATCCGCACGAGGGAGCTTCCCGACGGCGGCGGCCTTCGGGTCCTGAACGTCACCGCCGACTCGACCGCCGACGCCGCGGGCATCGAGGTCGACGACATCATCAGGAAGTGGGCGAAGCAGCCGCTCAAGACCCGCGCCGACCTGGTCGGCCGGCTCGCCGAGCTCGATCCGGGCGACGAGGTCCAGGTCGTCATCGAGCGCGACGGCGAGGAGCAGGTCAAGTTCCTCAAGATGAAGGCCGCCCGCTGACGACAGCTTCGTCCGGAATCGAGCGACCACCTGCGACCCGCGGCACCGCCGCGGGTCGCTTCCTTCCCGGGGACTCCCGGTTCGACGAAGCCTGGATCAGGTGGTGTCGTCCGTCGCATCGCGACCGCGTTCCCCGCCCTCGCTCCTCGATCGCGTGGATTCCGGGGGAAACGCCGCGGCGGTGCGCGAGATGGCGTCGCCGCCGAATCGATCGCGGATGAGATCCGTCGCCCGGTCGAGACGACGACGACGACCGGCGGCCTCGTCGACCTCGTCGAAGAGCGACTCCCCGCCGCCGCCCAGCCGCTCGACCGAGACCCCGACGAGCCGCACCGGTCGGAAGGTCCACTCGCGGAAGAGGGCCCTCGCCGTCTCCCAGATCACGTCGGTTCGATCCGTGGCCTCCGGCAGGGTCCTCGACCTCGTGTTCGTGACGAATTCGCCGTCGCGGATCTTCACGACCACGCCACCGGCGAACCGTCCCTGCCTTCGCAGCCGGACCCCGACCCGTTCCACGTGCCGGAGAAGGACCGCTTCGACCTCGCGCGGATCCCGGAGATCCTGGCCGAAGGTCTGTTCGTGCCCGATCGACTTGGCCGCCCGATCCCCCACCACGGGACGATCGTCGCGGCCGTGGGCGAGATCGTGGAACCGCGCTGCCGACTGGCCGATCAACGAGACGAGGGCCTCGGGGGATGTCCGCTGGAGATCGCCGAAGGTCCTGATCCCGCGCGATTCGCAACGCTCCGCGGTGCGGGGACCGATGCCCCACATCCTGCCGACCGGGAGAGGAGCAAGCCGCTCCGCGAGCCCGTCGGCGGCCATCACCACGAGACCGTCCGGCTTCTCGAGATCGGATGCGATCTTGGCGACGAACTTGTTCGGCGCCACCCCGACGCTGGCGGTCAGTCCGACCTCCGAACGGATTCGCTCCCGCAGCGACCGGGCGATCGCGAGCCCGTCCCCCAGCAGCCGGCGGCTTCCGGTGACATCGACGAACGCCTCGTCGATCGAGATCTGTTCCAGCATCGGGGATGCGGACTCCAGGATCTCCATCACGCGACGACTGTCCGACTCGTACCGCGCGAAGTTCGGGGACACGACGATGGCGTCGGGACACCGTCGCAGGGCCTGCGACATCGGCATCGCACTGCGACATCCATGCCGCCGGGCCTCGTAGCTCGCCGCGGCCACGACACCCCGGCCTCCACGTCCTCCGACCAGCACCGGCCTGCCCCGGAGTCGGGGATCGTCCCGTTGCTCCACCGACGCGAAGAACGCGTCGAGATCGAGATGCAGGATGGTCCGGTCCTGCGTCATCCGGCCTCGTCGGAAGCCTCGGCCACGCCCTCGCCGGAATCGGGCGCCGTCATCGGGTTGACGTGGGTGCGGCCGACCCCGGCCCGCTGCTCCTTCGTCAACTCGCCGATCGAGACGAGCTGGTCGAGCAGGGTGTTCCAACGGTCGTCGGACATCCAGCCGAGTCGATGGGTCTCGGTCTGCGGGGAGCGGACGAACTCCCGAAGCTTCGCCGCGGCCAGCTCGAGGGTCTGCGCATCGAAATCGGGATTCAGGTCCGCGATGACCGAGTTGGTCGGGTCGGGATCACGGAGGTAGTCCTCCCAACCACGAGCCACCGCGGTCGTGAACCCCGCCACCACGTCGGGGTGGGCGGACAGGAAGTCGTCGTTCACGGTGAGCACGCTGTCGTAGGGGTCGTAGCCCGTGGTCGCGACGACGAACTCCTTGACCGCGAAGTCCTGGGTCGCGAGCTGGATCGGCTCCGCGATCGCGAAGGCCTGCATCGCGACGACGTCGCCGGACAGGAACGGCGCGAGGGAACCGGCATACGGCACGAACGAGAGCGTCGACTCCCCGTACTTCGAGTCGACCCATCGGATCCACGGCAGGCCCGTGTCCGCCATGATCCGGCCCTCGCCCTTCCAGAGCGACTCGAGCGAGTCGTGGCTCGAGTCGGCCTGCAGCAGGACCACCCTCGGCGCGGTCTGGAACGCGGCGAACACGCCGGTGGCCTTCCCGCCCCGGGCCCGAAGCGTGGCGATCTGCGGGGACGACATGACCGCGAACTCGACGTTCCCGCTGGCGACCAGCTGGCCCGACGGGACCTCCGCACCTCCCTTGATCAGCTCGACGTCGAGACCCTGCGCCTCGAAGTGGCCGTTGTGCAACGCGGCGTAGAGCCCGCCGAACTGCGGATCGGGGAACCAGTTGAGCTGCACGGAGATCTTCCGGGCCTCGTCGCCGCCGGCCGTGCCGTCGTCGAACGATCCGCAACCGGCGACCAGGGTCGCCAGGACGGCAAGAACGGCCTGGATCGTACGGGGGAAGGCTGTCGTGGCCATGTCGGGGTCATCCTGGGTGGAGGGAACGGGACGCATCCGGCGGAGGGTCGGCACCGACTTCGAACGCTCAGGTCTCGGAGGCGTGCCAGCGTCGCAGGAGCGCCCAACCGATCAGGTTGACGATACCGAAGAGCACGAAGCCGAGGAGCGAGGCCAGCATGACCGCCGCGAAGACGATCTCCGTGCGGTTCTGCTTCAAGGCACTGGTGATCACGGCACCAAGCGGTGCCCGGTCGCCGCCGTACGCCCCGACGAACTCCCCCACCACCGCACCGATCACCGCAAGGCCGGCGGCGATCCGAAGTCCGGTGAAGATGCTCGGCAGGGACCACGGCAGGCCCAGCATCCACCAGGTCCTCAGGCTTCCTGCGCGGTGGATCCGGAAGAGTTCGACGAGTCCCCGATCGACCGACTGCAGGCCGTCGAGCGTGCCGGCGATGACCGGGAACACCGAGACGATGCACGCCGCGGCGACCACGCTGGGCAGGCCGTAGCCCAACCAGATGACCAGCATCGGGGCGATGGCGACCAGGGGGACCATCTGCAGCAGCAGGGTGAGCGGGTAGATGCCCCGCCGGGCCAGCGGCACCAGCGAGAGCAGGCTGCCGGAGACGATGCCGAAGACGGCGCTGAGCAGGAACCCGACCCCGGTGGCGATCGCGGTCCGGCCGGTGGCCGGAAGCAGGCGATCGGAATCCACCCAGAGCGCCTCGATGACCGCATGCGGCGCCGGGAGCAGGTAGACGGGCACGGAGAAGCCGAAGACGATCGCCTCCCACGCGACGAGGAAGAGCACGACGAACACCAGCGGCGGCCACAGGGTCGACCAGGTTCGACCGATCCGGCTCATCGATCCTCCCCCATCCCGGCCCGAAGGACCGCGTAGACCTCGGACTGCAGGTGCTGGAAGCGGTCGGTCGTGCGGACCGCCGCGTCGCGCACGCCGAGATCGACCTCGAATCGTTCGAGGATCCGGGCCGGCCGGGGTCCGAGCACGAGCACCTCGTCGGCGAGGAAGACCGCCTCCGAGATCGAGTGCGTCACGATGACGACGGTCGGTCCGCCGTCACGGACGAGCATCGCGAGTTCCTCGTCCAACCGGAACCGCGTGACCTCGTCGAGCGCCCCGAAGGGTTCGTCGAGCAACAGGAGATTGGGCTCGGGAACCAGCGTCCGGGCCACGGCCGTCCGCATGCGCATGCCACCGGAGAGGGCCGAAGGAAGCCGATCCGCGGCGTCCGCCAGGCCCACCCGTTCGAGCTGGGCATCCACCCTCGACCGGATCTCGTCCGCGGGGACCCGGGCGAGTTCCAACGGCAGGGCGACGTTCCGCCGGACGCTCCTCCAGGGAAGGAGCCGCGGTTCCTGGAAGCAGAATCCGATCCGCGTTCCCGTCTCCAGCTCGAGCACGCCGGAGGAGGGCGTCTCCAGCCCGCCGATCATCCGAAGCACCGTGCTCTTGCCGCACCCGGTCGGTCCGAGCAGCGCGGTCACGGTTCCCGGTCGGATCTCCAGGTCCATCCCGGCGACCGCCTCGACCGGACCGGGGAACACCTTGGCGAGCCCCTCGCCACGCACCATCGAAGCCGTCATGGTCGAACCTCCGCAGGAAGGTCGTCGCTCCCGAGGAGACGAAGGGCGTTGAGGACGACGGCGACCGTGCTTCCCTCGTGCAGCACGACCGCGACGGGGAGGGAGATGGCCCCGATCGACCCAAGCAGGATCAGCAGCACGACCATGCCCATCGACCCGAGGACGTTCTGGGTGATGATCGTCCTCGTCCGACGCGCCGTCGAGATCGCGAAGGGCAGTCGAGTCAGGTCGTCGGCCATCAACGCGACGTCCGCGGCCTCGAGGGCCACGTCGGTCCCGGATCCGCCCATCGCGATCCCGACGCTCGACGCGGCCATGGCCGGCGCATCGTTGACCCCATCGCCGACCATGGCGACACCGGAGCCATCGGCCACGAGTTCCCGCACCAGGTCGATCTTGTCCTCGGGGAGCAGGTCGGCGTGGACCCGGTCGATCCCGACCCTCGAGGCGATCACCTCGGCGGGGCCGCTCCGGTCGCCCGTCAGCATGAGAAGCGGCGCGATGCCCATCGCGTGCAGTCGTTCCACGACCGGACGAGACGAGCTCCGTTCCACGTCCGCGAGGCCCAGCACCCCCACCGCCATCTCGCCTTCGGCCACCCAGACCACGGTGAGGCCGTCGTCGGACATCCGGTCCGCCGCCGTCTCGAGGTCGCGGTCGATCGAGATCGAGGATTCCATCAACAACCGCCGTCCACCGACCAGCACCCGGCGATCGCCGACCAGCCCGACCTGCCCCCGACCGGGGACGACCTCGACCTCCGTCGCGTCCGCTCCGTCGAGCGTCGAACGACCGGCCGCGGCCTCGACGATCGCGACCGCGAGGGGATGCGTGCTCTGCCGCTCGATCGCGGCCGCCCGCCCGAGGAGATCCGTCTCCGAGACGCCGGGCAGGACGTGGGTCTCACGAACCACCGGCCGACCCTCCGTCAGCGTGCCCGTCTTGTCGAAGGCGATGGATCGAACGCGGCCGAGGGCCTCGATCGCCTCGCCCCCCTTCACGAGCACGCCCCCCCGGGCGGTCCGGGCGATGCCGGCCACCACGGCGGCCGGCGTGGAGATCGCGAGGGCGCAGGGCGATGCCCCCACCAGCACGGTGAGGCCACGGGTGAGCGAGATCTCCCAGGCCTCGCCTCCGACCTGATGCGGCAGGAGGATGAGCAGGGCGACCGCGACGATCACGAGGGGTACGTAGATCCCGGTGAAGCGATCGGCGGTCCGCTGCGTGGGACCGCGACGATCCTCCGCCTCCTCGACGAGCTTCACCATGCGAGCCATCAGGGTGTCGCCGGCGAGTCGGGTCGCCCGCAGGTCGATCGTCCCGTCGACGTTGAGCGTTCCCGCGAAGACCTCCGCACCGGGCGACACGCCGACGGGAACGCTCTCCCCGGTGACCGGGCTCTGGTCGATGGCGCTCTCGCCGACCTCGATCGTCCCGTCGATCGGGATCCGCTCCGTCGCGAGCACGCGGAGGAGGTCACCCCGCTCGATCCGCCCGACCGGGACGATCTCCTCGCCACCATCCTCCCGGAGGCGTCGCGCGGTCTCGGGGGCGTAGGAACCGAGTGCCTCGATCGCGGAGCGGGCCCGTCGCATCGCGAGGTCCTCGAGGGCGTGACCGAGGGAGAACAGGAAGAGCAGGACCGCCGCCTCGCCGAATCCGCCGAGCCAGACCGCGCCCGCCGCTGCCATCAGCATGAGCAGGTCCACCCCCAGTCGACCGCGGATGAGTTGCCGACCGGTCTCCACGACCACGTCGCCGGCGGCGACGGCCATGGCGAGGAGATAGAGACCGGCGCCCACGCGATCGAGCCCCGGCAGTCCGGTGAGGAATCCGGCGAGCAGCAGGCCGCCGCTGACGACGGTCGCCACCTGGTGACGACCGAGGACGGCCCTCCACCCTGGTGCGAAGGCGTTCCCGGATGCAGCGTCTGGGCTGGGCATGACCATCCGGAGGGCATGCGGTCACGGACCGCCATGTCTGGGTGGCAACGGCCGGATGACTGCGGTCAATCCCTCGAAACGGCCGATGAGGGACGTACCCGGAGCCCTGATGATCGACTGGACGTCCAGATACTGCGCCTCGCTCACCGAACTCGATCGGTATCGAGACCTCGTCGACTCGGTGCTCGCCCTGAGTGCGCACCGACGGCCGGAGATCGATCCCAGCTCCTCGCAGGCCAAGATCGAGAGTCTTGCTCGACACGTCCGGAGCCGCGTGCCACACCTCGCCGGTCGGGGGAACATCGATGCCGCCCGGAGCATCGATGGATTGCTCGCCCATCTCGACGACGTGCTCTTCGTCGAGAACGGCTTCGGATCCTCCGAGGAGAGGACGTTCCATCCGGACGCCATGGATCTCGAACTGGTGCTCGGCGGCGTCCCCGGGCTCCCCGTGGCGAACGCACTCGCCTACGGGGCGGTGGCGGAACGGGTCGGCCTGGACGTCTTCGGCATCGACCTGCCGGGGGAGTTCCTCGTGGGTGTCCGAGACCGCCGCCTCCGGAGACTGACGGTCATCGATCCCAGTCGAGGCGGCCGCCAGCTCGACGGCGAGAATTTCCGGCAAATGACCGCCGGGGTCGACGAGACCATCGATCCCAGGACCATGCTCGCCCCCGCCTCGCCGGCGGCGTGGCTCCGACGGTGGCTGCGCGACCTGGCGATCGCCAGCGGTCGATGCGGCGAGATCCACCTCCTCGAGTCATGGGCCCGGTTGTCGACCGTGACCGAGGACATCCTCGGCATGGGCTGAGGCCGCCTTCCAGCCGCGAGAACGCCGGATTCCGGATCCTTCCCTCCGGAGCCTCGTAGATTCGGGAGTCGGGCCCGAGCCATCACTTGGCCCGGCCCCTTGGAACCCCTATCCTCATGGATATGCAGAGCTTGAACCAGATCCGGCAGCCACGCCTCTCGTCCCGCGGATTCTCCCTCGTGGAGCTGCTGGTGGTGATCGCGATCATCGTCATCCTGATCGCGCTCATCATCGTGAGCGTGTCGCGATTCCAGGCATCGGCCAGGCTCACCCAATGCATGAGCAACCAGCACCAGTTGCAGGTCGGGCTCGTGAGCTGGAGCCAGGACAACAAGGGCAAGTTCATGAGCCCGAACAGCCAGGAGTATCCGTTCGGCCAGCCCGAACCGATCAACCGCGACCTCTTCTGGGTGAAGAGCTACCGACCGCGTGCGGACGAGGAGAACAACGGCAACCGGCTCGAGGGCGGCAACACCGGTCCGGAGACCTTCCAGGCCTTGCGGGACGGCGCGCTCTGGGAGTACATCGGCGAGGAGAAGACGTACCGGTCCCCGCTCGATCCGTCGGGACGAGTCCGGAGCTACGCCCTCAACGGCTTCATCAGCGACCTTCCCGACAACCCCTCCAATCCCGCCACCAGCTGGGGCCCGACGGTCGACCGGATCAGCAAGATCCGGAATCCGAGCAACACGTTCTACACGATCCCCGAGGAGGATCCGGGTTCACCGTTCAACCGCGGTGGCTGGGTGGTCGACCTCAACAACACCGGCGGCGTTCAGTGGAAGGACGTCCCGGCGTTCTGGACCGAGGACGGTCGGTACGCGCTCAGCTTCATCGACGGCTCGAGCAAGATCGTGCAGGTCATCAACCCCGACCTGCCGCAGATCCTCACGCAGAACGAGCTCCCGGTCACCGCCGAGACCCAGCAGGACTTCGACCAGCTGGCGGAATGGCTCGACCCGACCGAGTGATCGGCCCACCGACCGGTTCGGGCACCCCGTCGGATGGGGGCGGTCGAACGACATGATCGGCCTCCGGGACGAAGTTTGAGGAACCCCTCGGCCTCGATGGGGATCCAAGAGAGGTCCAGACCCCCCTCCCGGAACCCAGACATGCATCGCCTCGGCTGTTGTGCCCTTCTGACCCTCGCCGCCTCGTCCGCCATGGCGGAGGATCGCGTCCGATACGACGATCACGTGGTCGTCCGGACGAAGATCGAGACGATCCGACAGATGCGGACGATGCTCGCGATCGGAGGTCGGCTCTGGTCGGAGTCGCTGGGGGTCGGAACGCTCGACTTCATGCTGCCCGACGAGAGACTCGAGACACTCGAGACGCTGGACATCGACTTCAAGGTGCTGGTCCCCGACGTGCAGGACGTGCTCGACGCGGAACTCGTGCGGCTGGAACAGCCGGAAGGCGGCATCGCCGGCGGATCGTTCTTCGACGACTATCGCCGGAGCGACGAGATCATCGCGTTCTACGACGCGCTCGTGGACGCCCGACCCGACCTCGTCTCGACCCGCGTGATCGGCGAGAGCTTCGAGGGAACGCCGATCCGCGCGTACACGATCTGCGGTTCCGATCCCGCGAGCCGGCCCGCCCTCTACATCAACACCGGCGCGCACGCTCGCGAATGGATCGGCCCCGCGACGATCGCCTACCTCGCCGACGCCCTCGTGAATCGATACGACGTCGACCCGCGGATCGGAGGACTCGTCGACGGCATCGCCTGGGAGATCGTCCCGCTCGCGAACCCCGACGGCTACGACCACTCGTGGGATGTCGACCGCCTCTGGCGAAAGACGCGAAGCATCAACAGCGACGGGACCCGTGGCGTCGACTGGAACCGGAACTACGCGGCGGGATGGGGCGGCAGCGGCTCGAGCGGAACACCGTCGAGCGACATTTTCCGAGGCCCGGAACCCTTCAGCGAGCCGGAGACCAGGGCGATCCGGGACGACGTGCTGTCCCTTCCGAACATCGCGATCTTCTTCGACGTCCACTGCTATTCCCAGCTCGTGCTCTGGCCGTACGGCTACGACAACACGGAACCGGCCGGCGAGGCCGGCCAGATCCACCGGGACATCGGGGAAGGCATCGCCGCGAGCATCGAGTCGGTGAACGGCAAGGTCTTCGATCCCCAGCCGGCCCACGATCTCTACCTCGCGAGCGGCACCAGCCCGGACTGGGCGTGGGACGATGCGGGCGTGTACGGATTCACCTACGAACTGCGGGACACCGGCGAGTTCGGCTTCATCCTCCCTCCCGAACAGATCGTTCCCAGCGGGGAGGAGATCCTCGAGTCCTTCCTCTGGACGGGCGAGCAGGTGCTCGGGGCCGCGGGCGTCGAGTTCACGACCCCGCTCCCCGCGACGATCGACCCGTTCTCCGACGTGTTCATCGACGTTCGCTTCAAGGCGCCGTTCTCCCAGCTCGATCCATCCACCGCCACGCTCGTGGTCGACGACGGTTCGATCGCCCGCTACCCGATGGTCACCGAGACCGACGGCGTCTCGAGGGCGGCGTTCGACTCCGGTTCGTGCGGTCGCACGCTCGACCTGCGTTTCGAGATCGAGACGATCGACGGCGTTCTTCTCGAGATCTCGGCCGACGTCGCCGGCGGCTGGGCGATCGACGTCGTGGCCACCGAAGTCCTCTTCGAGGACGACGCGGAGGCCGACCTCGGTTGGACGCTCGGACTCCCTTCCGACGACGCGACCACCGGCATCTGGGTGCGGGTGGACCCCAACGGGACCGACGCACAGCCGGAGGACGACGCCTCCGATCCCGGGTCGATCTGCTTCGTCACCGGGCAGGGTTCGCCAGGCGGTTCGCTCGGCGAGAACGACATCGACGGCGGGCGAACGACGCTCGTGTCGCCCGCCCTGCCGGTCGGCTCGGATTCCGGCACCGTCGCGATCGAATGCGCGATCTGGTACTCGAACGACACCGGAGCCTCGCCGAATGCCGACCAGATGCTGGTCGAAGGGCGATGGAACGACGGATCGTGGTTCGAGCTCGCCACCATCTCGGACAATTCGTCCGCGTGGACGACACGGCGTTTCGAATTCCCCGACCTCCCGCTGGAAGCGACCACGGCCCAGATCCGGTTCATCGCCAGCGACCTGGGTGACGGCTCGGTCGTCGAAGCCGGGGTGGACGACGTCCGGCTGCTCGTGACCTCCTGCGGGGACGCCCCCTGCCCGGCCGACCTCGACGGGAGTGGTGCGGTCGACGGAGGCGACCTCGGACTGCTCCTGTCGTCGTGGAACTCCTCGACCGGCGGATCGGCCGACCTGGACGGCGACGGCGTGGTCGGAGGCGGGGATCTCGGCCTCCTCCTGGCCTCCTGGGGCCCCTGCCCCTGACCCCATCCGTCGGCGAGTCGGGGAGGGAGCGTTCCGTGGACTTCACGGGATTCGGGGGTGCCTTCCCACGTCCCGGAAGCGACAATCGGCCGATGTCACTTGGACCCGGCAGCTTCCTGTCCCCGGCACGGGTCCAGCGACGAATGTTCGGGTCGACCGTCCGCCGGAGCCGTCCATGTCCTCGATGACCGATTCCACGAATCCTGCCAACCGCCCGGGGCTGCCCACGGGATCCGGGCTGCTCGGCCTCGCGTTGGCCGGGTTCCTTGGCGTCGCGACCGCTGCCGCCCTGCAGGACTCGATGTCCGGGGACGTCATGTCCGGGGACGAACTGGATCCGATGATGGCGATGGACGGGGCCGAGGAGTTCTCGCACGAGGAGCTCCACTTCTTCGAGTCCAAGGTCCGGCCACTGCTCATCGGTGCCTGCTCCGGTTGCCACAGCAACAACGGCAGCAGGATCCAGGCGGGCTTCAACATCGACACCCGGGTGTCGATGCTGCGAGGCGGTGATTCGGGCGCCGGAGTCGTTCCGGGCGATCCGGACGCCAGCATCCTGATCCAGGCGATCCGGTACGACGATCCGTTCCTCCAGATGCCGCCGCGAGGAGCGCTGGGCCGGGACGAGATCGCCGTGCTCGAACGCTGGGTCGAGATGGGGGCGCCGATGCCCGAACCTCGCGGCCACGTGGTCGACGGCGTCGCTCCGGGAACCGAATTCCGCTGGAGCGAGGAGGACATCGCCCGAGGCAAGGCGCACTGGGCCTACCAGGTCGTGGAACGAACCGAGGCCCCCGCCGTCGCCGACGAGGCATGGCCGCGAGGCGACCTCGACCGGTTCGTGCTCGCCGGCCTCGAGCGGCGAGGAGCCAAGCCCGCCGGCGATGCCGCGGAGGAGACGTGGCTCCGCCGGGTCACCTTCGATCTCACCGGACTGCCGCCCACCCCCGAGGACCGGACCGCGTTCCTCGCCGATCGGTCGCCGCAGGCTCGAGCGGACGTGGTCGATCGCCTGCTCGCCTCCTCGGCGTTCGGGGAACGCTGGGGCCGACACTGGCTGGACGTCGCCCGATACGCGGAATCGAGCGGCAAGGAGCGGAACGTCTCGTATCCACACGCGTGGCGGTATCGCGACTGGGTGATCTCCGCCTTCAACGACGACATCCCCTACGACCGGTTCGTGACGATGCAGCTGGCCGGCGACCTCCTCCCGGCGAACACCGAGACCGAGGAGGCGGCCAACCTGATCGCTACCGGGTACCTCGCCATCGGGTCGAAGAGCCATGCCACCCGGGGACGCAACCAGTTCGTCGTCGACGTGATCGATGAACAGATCGATGCCACCACGCAGGGGCTGCTCGCGACGACCGTCGCCTGCGCCCGATGCCACGATCACAAGTTCGATCCGATCCCCCAGACCGACTACTACGCCCTCGCCGGCATCTTCGCCTCGTCGGAGGTGCGGTTCGGGGGCGTGGAAGGTGGCCAGAATCGACATGGCACCGCCCTGATCGAGCTTCCCGCCGGAGCCGATCTTCCGGACGGGGCCTCTCTCCCCCCCCAGAACCGGGCGTTGGCGGAGCGGCTCATCCGGCAGTCCCAGCAGCAGATCGACGCGGCGACGGCGATTCGCGACGAGCTTCGCTCGAGCGGGCGAAACCGGAACCGCAATCTCCGTGGGCAGCTCACTGCCGACCAGCAGCAGGTGATCGCGAGGGCCCGACGGGCCGAGGACCGGAAGCGGACGGCGGAGACGCTCCTGGCCCGATTCGACGCCGAGGGACGACCGACGATCGAGAACTTCGTCTGCATGGGCGTGGTGGAAGGCGACCCCCGGGACATTCCACTCCTCGAGCGAGGCGAACTCGACGGGGCGGCGGAGATCGTCCCACGAGGCTTCCCCCGCCTCCTGATGGAGGAAGACGAGGTCGACTCGATCGGCGACGGCAGCGGCCGACTCGAGCTCGCCGGCTGGATCACGGACGACGAGCACCCACTCACCGCACGGGTGTGGGCGAACCGGATCTGGTTGCATCTCTTCGGTCGCGGCATCGTGAGCACGCCCGACAACTTCGGCCTGAGCGGCCGGATGCCGACGAACCAGCCTCTCCTGGACCACCTTGCGCACCGCCTCGTCGAACTCGACTGGTCGACCAAGGATCTCCTGCGCGAGATGGTGCTCTCGCGGACCTACGGCCTCTCGACCCGACCTCCCACCGCGATGGATGCGAGGGAGATGGACGTGCTCGTCCATGGCGTGATGCCGCACCGGCGACTCCAGGCGGAGGCGATCCGGGACAGCCTCCTGGCCACGGCGGGCCGTCTCGATCTCGAACCGCCAGTGGGGTCGGCGGCCGGCGTGCTGGAAGGCACCATCACCACCCAGAACGCGGATCGCATGCTCGGCTCCACCCTCGCGAACTACGCCGATCATCGGAGCGTCTACCTCCCGGTCGTCCGGACCGCCATCCTGGAGGAGCTCTCGGTGTTCGACTTCCCCGAGCCGGAGTTCGTCTCCGGGGACCGGGACGAGACCAACGTCGCGACCCAGGCCCTCTTCCTGATGAATGCGGAACAGGTCCAGTCGATGGCCGACGACTTCGCCGGCCGCGTCCTCCGGCACTCCGACGACTTCCGGGATCGGATCGAGTTCCTCTTCCGTTCCGCCTACGGCCGTGATCCAAGCGGCTACGAGTTCCGGGCCTGCCGGGACTTCCTCCGGGACATCGGGGATTCGCTCGGAGAGGACCGGAACACCCGGGTCCAGGCGGAGACCCCGCAGGAACGACGTCGAAGAATGGCCGCCGAACGACGCCGTCGCGGCCGCGACCGAGGCGACACCACCCCCGCGGCGACCCCACCCGACGGCGAGCGCCTCGCCTGGGCCGCCCTCTGCCAGACCATCTACCAGTCGAGCGAGTTCCGCACCCTCGATTGAACCGAACGGAGTCGACCATGGACCTCTGCCGCAACCGCATCGCCCCGGACATGGACCGACGGGCCATGCTCCAGACGCTCGCCTTCGGCTTCGGCTGGACGGCGTTCAACGGGCTCGCCGGAGCGCATCCTCGTCTCGACGATCCACTCGCGGCGAAGGCGGGACACCACGCCGCCACGGCGAAGCGCGTCATCTTCCTCTACATGAGCGGGGCGCCGAGCCACGTCGACACGTTCGACCACAAGCCGGCCCTCGCCCGGCTCGAGGGCCAGGAATACCGCCGCAACGCCAAGCTCCTCGCGAGCCCGTGGGCCTTCCGGCCGCGGGGCGAGAGCGGACTGATGATCAGCGACCTGTTCCCCACCGTCGGGAACCACGCGGACGACCTCTGCCTCCTGCGTGGCATGAAGGCGGGGATCCCCGCCCACGCGCAGGCATCGATGCAGATGCACACCGGTTCGTTCCAGTTCGTGCGGCCTTCGATGGGAGCGTGGTCGGTCTACGGACTCGGCACCGCGAACGAGAACCTTCCCGGCTTCATCACGATCAACCCCGGAGGCCAGGGTGGCGCTGGTCTCTACGGGGGCGGCTTCCTGCCGGCCAGCTACCAGGGGACACCGGTCCGGCTCGGGCGGAACGGCGACACCAGCGAGGCGATTCCCAACATCAGGAACGCACGCCACGGCGACGCCGTCCAGCGACGACAGTTGGCGCTTCTCCGGCAGCTGGAACGCGAGCGGGAACGACGCGCGGGGCGACTGGACGGGCTCGAGGGGGTGCTCGAACAGTACGAGCTCGCGTTCAAGATGCAGGCGGAGGTCCCGGACGTGGTCGACCTCGCCGGCGAGGACCGACGGACCCTCGAGATGTACGGGATCGGGGAGGACGCGACGGATGCCTTCGGGCGCCAGTGCCTGCTGGCGCGTCGCCTCGCCGAGGAAGGCGTCCGGTTCATCGAGCTCACCGCGGGCGGCTGGGACACCCACCGGAACATGCGGGAGGAGCTCGCTGCTCGCTGCGAGGCGGTGGATCGTCCGATCGCGGGCCTGCTCGCGGACCTGAAGCAGCGACGCATGCTCGACGACACCCTCGTGATCTGGGGCGGGGAGTTCGGACGAACCCCCTACGCCCAGGGCGATGACGGCCGCGACCACAACGCCCGGGGCTTCACGATGTGGATGGCCGGCGGCGGGGTTCGCGGCGGGCATTCCTACGGTTCGACCGACGAGACCGGCGGCGAGGCCGTCGAGGGTGTCATGGACATCCACGACTGGCACGCCACGATCCTCCACGCCCTCGGACTGGATCACGAACGGCTGGTCTACAACCACGCCGGGCGGGACTTCCGGCTGACGGACGTCCACGGAAACGTCCACCACGACATCTTCGCCTGACCGGTCTCAGCCTTCTGCAAGTCGAAGCAGGACCACGCCGGCGACGATGACGGCGAGGCACGCGATTCGACGTCGGCTCGCGACCTCGCCGAAACGCACGATGCCCCAGACGACCGTGCCGGCGGCGCCGATCCCGGTCCACACCGCGTATGCCGTGCCCACGGGGATCGTCCGGGCCGCCCAGGCGAGCAGCGACATGCTCGTCGCCATCGCGACGACGAAGACGACGGCGGCCTTGCGACGGCGGAATCCATCGCTCGCCTTCAACGAGACGGCGCCCGCGCACTCGAACCCCGCGGCGAGGAGCAGGATCAGCCAGTTCATCGAGCGGCCTCCGGTCGCTCGAGGAGCCGAAGCCCGGCGACGCCCGCGATGACGAGGAGGATCCCGAGGACCCGGAGACTCGTCAACGGTTCGGCGTGGACGAGCCAGCCGAGGATCCCGGCCCCGGCGGCGCCCATGCCGGTCCACGCCGCGTAGGCGGTGCCGATCGGGAGCGTCCGGACGGCCCCGGCGAGGGGAACGAACGCGGCGACCATCAGGACGACCACCGCCACGCTCGGACCGGGGCGCGTGAAGCCCTCGGCGAACGGGAGCAGCACCACCCAGCCGATCTCGAGGACGACGGCGACGAGGACGAGCATCCACGCTCGCCGGTTCACACGCCGGTCGATCACCTGGTCCGAAGGGTCAGGCATCGACCTTCACGAGTCGGGTGATCCGTCCGATCGGCACCCACTCCGCGACGAGGATCGAACCATCGGCGAGGAAGATCGCGTCGTGCGGATGCACGAATCGACCGGGCTGGAACGACGTCCGCGGCTTGCCCCGCAGATCGGTCGGATGACCGTCGCCGAGCATCACCATCGGACGATTCCTCTCGTCGTACAGGGTGACCACGCTCTCGAGATCGGGCACGAGCATCACGCCCTCGCGGAAGTCCACGTCGCACGGACGCCGAACGCCCTCGGTGTGGACGGAGACCGCCCGGCCGTCGAGGTCGAAGACCTGGATCCGGCGGTTGCTCCGATCCGCGACCGCCACCCTCGGCTCCGATCCTCGCTCGTCGATCCAGAGGCCATGCGGGCAGGAGACCTCGCCACGCTCCTTCCCCGGCTTCAGGAAGACGGACTTCACGGCGCCGTCGGAACCGAATCGATGCACGAACGAGCGGCCGTATCCATCGCCGACGAGGAGGTCGCCGTCCGGAAGGAAGGCGACGTTGGTCGGACACCATTCGTTCTCGCTCCCGTAGACACCGCTCTCCATCGGACAGCCGGCAGACCAGATCACCGACCCGTCGAGCCCCGTCTTGACGACGCGACGACGAGCGGTGTCGCAGTGATAGAGCCTTTCCCCGTCCTTCTCGGCCCGGAGATCGAGGCCATGGGCACCACCGGCGAACTCGGAGCCCCAGGCCGTCTCGAACTCCCCGTCCTTCGAGAACACGCAGATGGCATGACGCCGGGAACTCCCCGCCCCCACCGTGTGGGCGACGTAGATCCGGCCCCGGGCATCCTGGGCGAGTCCATGGGTGTCGCCGAAGGCGATCCCTCCGGGAGGCCGGAGCCAGTCGTGCTCGCACCTCCATCGATGGCTCCCCTCGCCGACGACGACCTCACCGGCCTCCTGGACCCGACCCCGGAGCGGACCACGCGGATCGATCCCGATGATCGCCGGCGCCATGCCGGATGCCAGCATCGTCTTCGTGAAGCTCCGTCGGTCCTGTCGATCACCGCTCATGGGCTGCCTCCGTGAAATGGGCCCGGCTCGATCCAGAACGACGCCCGCACGATCGTGCGGGCGTCGGTGTTTCACTCGTGGAATCGACCGGCGGGAGTCACCAGTCGTCGCCCTCGTCGCGTCGACGATCCTTGCCTCGTCCACGTCGGCCGGAATCCTTCTCGAACATGCCACCACCACCGCCACCGGCAGGCGGGCCGTCGAAGCCGCCACCGCCGCCGCGATAGCCGCCGCCTCCACCGCCGCCGCCACCGCGATAGCCACCACCCCCACCACCGCCGCCGCCGCGATAGCCGCCGCCACCGCCGCCGCCGCCGCCGCGGAAGCCACCGCCCCCACCGCCGCCGCCGCCCCGGAAGCCGCCACCGCCACCACCACCGCGTTCCTCGCGAGGCCGAGCTTCGTTGATCGTCAGGGGACGACCACCGAAGTCCTGGCCGTTGAGGGCCTCGATGGCGGCTCGGCCGGCCTCGTCATCCATCTCGACGAAGCCGAAGCCACGCGGTCGACCGGTCTCCCGATCGGTGACCAGGTGCACTCGATGCACCTCGCCATGCGGGGAGAAGTGGTTGCGAATCTCGTCTTCAGTGGCCTGGAACGGGAGGTTCCCGACGTAGATGCTGATCATGGTCGATCGGATCCGTGGACATGCCCGTTCCTGCGATGCTCGGTGCGACTCCGGGCCGGTCGACGCCGATGGGTGATTCCTCGCATCACCACGTCGAAAATGGTACCAAGACATGGCTGGCCAACCGTCCATCCAGGTACGACGACCCCCTCGGGAAACCCGCCCATGAACCTCCTCGGACCGCTTTGGGGCCTCCTTTCGATCCTGTGCTGGTCGACCAACGTGTTCGCCGTCACCGGCCTCACCGAAGCGGAGCAGGTCCTGAATGCTCGGATCTCCCCCACCTGGATCGACGACGAGACACTCGAGTTTCGACGCGCAAGTCCCGATGGGGCCGAACGATTCGAGATCTCGGTCCTCGATGGTCGCGTGCGATCCGTCGAGCCGGGCAACCGGGCTTCGGCCGGGCGACTGGAACCCGAGTGGGTGCGGCGAAGCCGCGATCGAGATGGTGGGCGGGTCGATCTTCGGGTGACGAACGATTTGAACGATTCGGTCGCCCTCGTCTGGCTCGACCGAGCGGGGACCCGCCAGCCCTATCACACCGTGGCACCGGGGACGACGTACACCCAGAGCACCTTCGCCGGTCATGCGTGGTCCATCCTCGACGCCTCCGGCGATGAGATCGCCCGATTCGTCGCACCGGCCCGGGATGCCGAGATCACGATCGACGCGAAGACGTCGGCCATGTGGGACTCGCTCGTCTCGTCACGCCGACGTGGTCGCGATGCCACCCCGACCGACCGCCGGCCCGTCGTGTCGGTGAGGGAGCACGACCTCTGGGTCGAGGGGGGCGACGGTTCGAAACGCCGTCTCACCGATGACGGCACCGCGGCGTCGAGCTGGGGACGAATCGTCCCCTCGCCGGAGGGGCGATTCGTGCTGGCGATGAAGACCGACGCGCCCGAATCCCATCCCGTGCACATGGTCGAGGTCGATCCCGCGGACTCGGTCGAACCTCGACTGAAGACGATCCAGTATCTCAAGCCGGGCGATCGAATCGCCCATCCGCATCCGGCGGTGTTCGACCTGGCATCGGGACGGCGGATCGACCTCGATCCGGGACTCGCACCGGACCCGTGGTCGATCGATCGGGTGAGCTGGCACCCCGACGGCGACCGGGTCCGCTTCCTCTACAACCGACGAGGCCACCAGCTGCTCCGACTCATCGAGATCGATGCGGTCACCGGAGCCTCGCGGGTCCTGCTCGAGGAGACCTCCCCCACCTTCATCGACTACGCCGGCAAGCTCTTCCTCCATGTCATGGATGACGGTGATCGCGCGATCTGGATGAGCGAACGCTCCGGCTGGAACCACCTCGAGATGATCGACCTCGAATCGGGATCGCGGAGGCCCATCACCTCCGGACCGTGGGTGGTGCGGGCCGTCGACGAGGTGGACGAGGAGGCGGGGACGATCCGGATCCGGATCCTCGGCATCGATCCGGCCCAGGATCCCTATCACGTGCACCATGCGATCGTCGACCTCGATTCAGGCAGGCTCACCCGCCTGACCGAAGGCGACGGGACCCACACGCTCGAGTTCTCGCCCGACGGGAGGCACTACGTCGATCGGTGGAGTCGAGTCGACCTCCCACCCGTGCACGAACTCCGTCGGACCTCGGATGGAGGCCTGATCGCCGAACTCGCCCGCGCCGACGCCTCGCGCCTCGAGGAGGGCGGGTGGACGCGTCCGATCCGGTTCGTCGCGAAGGGACGCGACGGCGAGACCGACATCTGGGGCGTCATCGTGCTGCCACGAGGCTTCGATGCGTCGAAGTCCTATCCGGTGATCGAGCACATCTACGCCGGTCCCCACGGCCACTTCGTCCCGAAGGCCTGGGCCCGACACTGGCGGATGAGGGAGATCGCCGACCTCGGCGCGGTGGTCGTGCAGATCGACGGCATGGGCACGAACTGGCGGTCCAAGGCGTTCCACGACGTCGCGTGGCGGAACCTCGGTGATTCAGGGTTCCCCGATCGCATCGCCTGGATGAGGGCCGCGGCGGACGACCGCCCGTGGATGGACCTGGACCGCGTGGGCATCTACGGCGGCAGTGCCGGCGGGCAGAGCGCCCTGCGGGCCCTGCTCGCGCACGGCGACTTCTACGACGTCGCCGTCGCGGACTGTGGATGCCACGACAATCGGATGGACAAGATCTGGTGGAACGAGCTCTGGATGGGCTGGCCGATCGGCCCGCACTACGAGGAGCAATCCAACGTCGCCAACGCCCACCGTCTCGAGGGCGAGCTGATGCTCGTCCTCGGCGGGCTGGACACCAACGTCGATCCCGCGTCGACGCTGCAGGTCGTCGATGCCCTCGTCAAGGCGGACAAGGATTTCGAGTTCGTCCTGCTTCCGTCCGCCGGCCACGGTGCGGCCGAGAGTCCGTACGGTCACCGCCGTCGCATGGAGTTCCTCGAGCGGAAGCTCATCGAGCCCGCGCACGACCGGTCCACGCGTCGCGACTGAGCACCGAGGCGTCGGTCAGCAGTCGTCGCCCCAGGCGGCGATCAGGGGTCCGAGATCGCCCGGGCCGACGACGCCATCACCATCGAGGTCGCCGAGGCAGTCGAAGCCGCTGCACGACCAGTTGGAGATGAGGACGCCCAGGTCGCCCGGGCCCACCCCGCCGTCGCCGTCGAGATCCGCTGGGCAGTCCCGGCCGAAGTGCTCGAGGGCGAGTTCCCAGGCCTGCGGCCCGATCACCAGTCCCATGCGACGACCCGGCAGGTCGTCGGCCGGCGGATGGATGCCGCCCCAGATCCGGCTGAGGGAACACTGGTCGCTCGCATCCCGATAGCTGGCCCACTGGAGGACCACGTCGACGGAGGGCCCCTCCTCGAACACGAGGAATTCGTTCGCGGGCGCGACGTACTCGCCGAGCCCTCCGGGGAAGTACTCGCTGCCGGTGAGCTTCGTCATGAGTTCCGCGGCCGCCCGGCTGTAGGTCGAGTGCCCGGAGACGTATCCCGCGAAGTTGGGGGTCACGAAGGTCGGCCGCTGGTACGGCCACCAGGTCTCGGCGAGGGTCCAGCCGATGCCTGCCTCGTCGGTGTCGGGGTCGTCGATGTACTCGGGACCACGCCAGCAGAAGGCGGCGATCTTGCCGATGTTCTCGCCCGTGCTTCCGGCGAGGTGCTCGTGGATCCCGCCCGGAGCGGCGGTCTCCTCGGTCACCAGTTCGATGAGACCGGGAATGAGCCGCAGGCCGCGGGGATCGTAGCTCGGCAGCGACGGATCGCTGCGCTGCCCGTTCTGGGCCATCCAGCGGATCGCGGACACCGGTCGGATGTAGTCGTACCAGCCCTTGACGCTCCACGCGGCGATCGCCGCGTCGTGCATGCAGCCGCCCATCGCGAAGTAGGCCTGCACGTCGTAGTCGAACGCGTCCAGCTCGGGACCGACGCCACCGAGTCGTCGCACGAACGCGGGATGATCCATGACGTCGTTGAGGATCGTGAACCAGTGTCCGGGAGGCGTCTCGGAATCGGGGCCGTCGGCCCAGAACTCCGCGAGCACCCGCGCGTAGTCGCCACGCGGGACGATCTGCTCGGGATAGACCTCCCCCGTCACCGGGTTCTCGGTGTAGCCCGAACCGGCATCGCCGCCCACGTAGAAGTCGTAGAAGGCCGCATCGTCCTCGGGAGAGGCGGGGAGCGTCGCATTGCCGATCGTGTTCGGACTGATGTCCCAGTCCACGCCGTCCGTCGGCGCCAGGTGGGACGACCAGACGAGCACCTGTTCGAAGCCCTCGAGATACGCCTCCTCGTCTGCGGTTCCAAGCAGCGGCGGCGACCCCGGATCGAGATAGACCATCCAGCGGTCGAAGCCGCGGCGATAGATGATCAACTGGTCGTCGCGGAGGGAGAAGGGGGAGACGAGACCCCATTCCGCGCCGATGAAGGGCGGCACGCCACCCTCGATCGTGTTGCCGGACTGGTCGATGAAGTCCTCGAATCCGAGGGGCTGCCAACGGTTCGGGTCGTCCAGAGTCGGGTTGCCGACGGTCTCCGCGACGAAGAGCGGACGATTCACCGACTCGTAGTATCGATTGCCGTAGGCAAGGTCCTCGTGGGCTCCGTCGAGCAACCCGAAGGCGATGTAGGCGTGGCCGATCCGATTCCCCAGCGCGGCCGGTCCGCCACCCTGGGTGTCCGTGAAGTCGGGATCGAGGCCGAGGTCCAGCATCAGCGTGCGGTACTGGCCCTGCATGAAGAGGAAGCCGGGAGATGCGGCGAAGCGATGATTCAGCAGGGTGAACGCCGCATGCGAGACCGCGGCGATCCGGGCCTGCTCGAGATCACCCTTCACGACGATGCTGTCGTCCACCAGCCATGGAATCGTCGACTCGTCGAACGTGCTCCAGGCATCGAACATCGCGGCCGACATGTGGAACAGGTTCCTGGCATGGACGATCGGTCGAGCGAAGTCGTTCCGGATCGACTCGAGGGTCAGCTCGTTCCAGCGTCGCGCAGGGCTCTCTTCCGCGTTGGCGTGGGAGGAGAACATGGAACCCGCCATCGCGATGGCCAGCAGCCACGCCGGACGACACTTCAGGATCTTCGGTGACACGATCTCGTTCCTTTGCCGACGCACTCGGCGACAGGATCTGTGGGACGGGGAGAACAACCCGAAGGGTGCCGCGGAAGCGAGGCCTCGCAAGCGGCATCGGGACGAGGAGTCTATCCAGTCCGTTTTCGGACCGGCACGATTCCTCCGGAGAACGGCGAAGGCGTGGCCCCCCCCGGGGGGGGGGGGGGGCCCCACGCCTCGCGATTTCGTCGATCCGGTTCAACGGATCAGGGGGTCTCGCAGGCGCCCCAGGCGCCGATGAGGAGGCCGAGGTCGGCCGCGTTGACGCCGCCGTCGCCGTTGAGGTCGGCGGTGCAACCGGACGAGCAGCCCCACTCGCCGATCAGGAGACCCAGGTCGGCGGCATTCCGAATGCCGTCGTCGTTGATGTCTCCGAAGCACCGCTCCTCGTCGGGCTGGCACTCGGCGGTGATGTCGTTGCCGCCGAGGCTGCTGAACGAACCACCGTTGCTGTTGGCGAGGTGGTTGATCGCACCGTTGCAGGTGTTGGCGCACATGACGTTGTTGCCGTAGCTGACCTGGGCGCCACCGCCGGCCCAGATCGCACCACCGCACTGTCCGCCGGCGATCGAGTTGTTGCGGATGATGCAGTTCGTCACGGTCGGGCTGCCGCCGGCGTTGAAGTGCATGGCACCACCACCGAAGCTGAACCAGGAGGACGGCGGGCTCACGAGGGTGACGTTGCCGTCGAAGAGGCAGTTGTCGTAGGTCGGGCTGCTACCGCCCGAGGCCATGCCGCCGCCCGTGCCGACCGCGGTGTTGCCGATGAAGTCGCAGTTGCGAAGGGTCGGCGAGGTCGGGTCGGTGTTGCTGTTCTGCGGGTGGAACACCGCACCGGCGAAGGTGGCCTGGTTGTTGGTGAAGAGGCACCCGTCGAGCTCGGTGAGCTGCGGACCGGTCAGGCAGACGGCGCCGCCACCGGCACCGGCGAAGTTGTCCTCGAAGACGCAGTTCTCGATCAGGTTGAGGCCCGCACAGAGGATCGCGCCGCCGTCGCCGCCGGTGCTGCCGTTCTGGAACCGCATGTTCCGAAGGGTGACGTTCGGGGCCTGGGCGAACATGATGCGGGTGTTGCCACCGCCGTCGAGGACGGTGAGATGCTCGCCACCCTTGCCGAGCGTGCCTTCGATGATCAGCTCGGCCGAGCCCGTGATGTTCAGCGTTCCGCTGAAGTCGTACTGGCCGGGGGCGAGCCGGACGATGTCGCCGGGGCAGAAGCCGTTGGCGAAGACCTCGAGAAGACCCGCGAGATCGGAGACCTCGTAGGTCTCGGGATCGGCCTTCTCGCAGGGATCGGCGAGGATCGTGAGGGCCGCCGCGCCGGACGCGCCCTGGTAGCCGCCGATGCGGACGAGGTACTCGAGACCGCCGGTGACCTCGTAGGTGAGCTCGGAGTGGAACTGCTGGCAGGAGGCGTTCTCGGCCGCGTCACCATTGCACGCCACCATGTTGGCGTTGGTGGTACCACCCTGGTAGACGACCATCGAGGTGTCGAAGCCGCCGGGGAAGCAGGTGGTGAAGACGCACGCCATGTCCGAATCCGGCGTGAAGGAGAACCAGACGTCCTCGTTCTGCAGGGTGGGGTTCCAGTTGAGGAACGTGTCGGAGCAGAGCGCCGCGTTCACGAAGCCACCCGAGGGGGTGTAGTCGTTCGTGTTGAACTCGATGGTCTCGCCCAGCGTGATCACGATGGCGTCCGCGGCTTCATCGCCAGGAGCACCCTGGGCGAACGCGGCAGAAGTGAGGAACGGCACGGAGAGCGCGCCGCAAACGATCGACTGACGGATCGACATGGTGTCTTTCTCTTTCCGGGGTATCGGGTTGCGTGGAAACAACGGACGGTGGGCGGGACGACGAACCCGGTCCGCACCGGATTCAAAAGTAGCCCGAAGAACCCGCACACAACGAACGCTGATCGGGTGTTTCGAGGGAATACAGCAAATAGACCACCTGTTCAGGTGGTCTCCCGGCCTCCCTGCGATTTCCGGCATTTTCTGGCCCCGATTCGAGGCCCGGATCGACCCCGACACCACCCGAAGCGTGATTCCCGGACATGAGTGTCGGCATTGTGTCGGCCTGCGGTGACGGGGCCGAGGGAGATCCAGGGGGTCGGTGAGGACCACTGGCTTTCGCGACAGGGGGCGGGGACCATGCGGCGATGACGACCTTCCGTTTCCCCATCCCGGCCATCTCCCTGCTCCTTCTACCGGCCTTCGTGGCCGTGACACCCTGTCCGGCCGACGACCCGGCGGTCTTCACCTCGGGCGACGACGGCTACGACACCTTCCGCATCCCGGCCCTGATCGAGGCCGCCGACGGCTCGCTGCTCGCGTTCGCCGAAGGTCGGGTCGGGGGCCGCGGGGATTCGGGGGACATCGATCTCGTCCTGAAGCGGAGTCGCGACGGCGGGGAGACCTGGAGTGATCTCGAGGTGGTCTGGGACGACGGCGGCAACACCTGCGGCAACCCGTGCCCGGTGCTCGACGGCAGCGACGGACGAATCCACCTGCTCTCCACCCGCAACCTCGGCCAGGACCACGAATCCGAGATCATCGCCGGGACCTCCGAGGGCACCCGAACCGTCTGGGTGCTGACCAGCGACGACCACGGCGCCTCGTGGAGCGAACCCCGGGAGATCACCTCCACCACCAAGAAGCCCGACTGGACCTGGTACGCGACCGGCCCCGGCAACGGCATCCAGTTGCGGTCGGGCGACCATGCGGGCCGCCTTCTCGTTCCCTGCGATCACATCGAGGCCGACACGAAGCACTACTACTCGCACTGCATTGCGAGCGACGATCACGGCGAGACATGGAGGATCGTCGGACGGACACCGTCACACCAGGTCAACGAATGCGCCGTGGCTGAGCTCGAGGATGGCTCCCTGCTCCTCAACATGCGGAACTACGATCGCTTGAAGCGGGCCCGAGCCCTCTCGCGTTCCACCGACGGTGGGGACAGCTGGAGCGAAGTGACCCGGGACCCCGCCCTGCCCGAGCCGATCTGCCAGGCGTCGATGGTGGCGTCCGACGGGGGCCGCGCCCTCGTCTTCTCGAACCCCGCGAATCCGGACGGACGAACCAACATGACGGTCCGTCGCAGTCGCGACGGCGGACGAACCTGGTCCAGGGGGATCGTCCTGCACCCGGGACCATCCGCCTATTCGTCGCTGGCGACGGTCGGCGGACCCGGGCAGCCCGCCGGTTTCGCCTGCCTCTACGAGGCGGGCGGGAAGCACCCCTACGAGGAGATCCGGTTTCGACGCCTCGATCGACGGATGCTGGGCCTGGATCGCGACCACGACCGGGTGGCGGACGACTGGACCGAGCTCCTCGTGCCCGACTCCCTCGACGGCTGGCACATCCTTCCCGGTGGCACCTGGACCTGGAACGACGGCGTGCTCGAGGGACGCATCACGAAGGACGATCGTCGTCACGGACTGCTGGTCACCGACCGCGAGTACGGCGACTTCGAGGCGGTCCTCTCCTTTCGCATCACGGAGGGCGACTCCGGCTTCTACCACCGGGTCGAGGAACTCGGCGATGCGATCGGCGTGAGTGGCTTCCAGGCCGAGATCGACCCGACGCCCGAGGTCGGCGGTCTCTACGAGACCCGCGGCCGCGGCTGGGTGGTCAAGCCCGACCCCGCGATGATCGAGGAGATGCGCTCACGCGGCGGGGAGTGGCTGGAGATGCGGGTCCGCGCCGTGGGCGGCGACGTCGACGTCTTCGTGGACGGCCATCCGACCGCGAGCCTGCGCGACGACCCCGGTCGTCGCCGTGGCCATCTCGCCCTCCAGCTCCACGCGAACATGGACGTCGAGGTCGACTTCCGATCGCTGCGGATCCGGGAGATCGAGGGGGAGATCGAGCCGACCTCGGAGCGATGACGCTCAGTCCGCCGGGGCATCCCGCCAGGTCGGCGTCCGAGGCGCGATCTCCACGCCGTTCCGCGCCGCCCAGGCGACGCTGCGACGACCGTCCCGCTTGTCGAGCGTGAGCACGTCGAAGAGGCGACCGTCCTCGTCCATCGCCTGGAACTCCAGGATGCCGTCGTGGATCCCGCAGTAGACGAGGTGGTGCCGCCTCGCCTTCCGGTGCCCGAACGTCGTGTTCGCCGGATCGAAGTCCTCGAGGCTGCCGCCACCACCCGCGGTGGTGACGTAGATCACGCCACCCTCGTCCCAGGGCACGACGTCGCCGTCGATCATCGGGAAGGTCCGCTCGTAGTCGTGGACGTGCCCGCTGAAGCAGATGTCCACGCCGTGCTTCTCGAGGGTCGAGGTGATGTTGCGGGCGTTCATGTCGCCCCGCTTCGACGAGGTCTCGAGCGTGTTCCCGTAGTCGTTCGAGTCGCTCGTCCAGGGCGGCTGGTGCAGGATCGCGAACTTCCACTCCGCATCGCTCGCGGCCAGGGCCGCGTCGAGCCAGTCCAGCTGCTCGGAACGATCCGCGAGGGACCGGTTGCCGTCGATCATGAAGAAGTCGGCGTCGCCGTAGCTGAAGGAGTACCACCGCTCCGGTTGCGGCAGGCTCATGTAGTCGTAGTAGAGCTGCGCATCCTGCTCGTGGTTGCCGAGGACCGGCATGATCGCGACCCGGTCGATGAGGGGTCGCATGTTCGGGAAGAAGTGGTTGACCCAGTGACTCTTGTCGCCACCGGTGGTGACCAGGTCCCCGGCGTGGACGAGGAGGCTCGGCCGCGTCTCGTAGGCGAGATCGGCGATCCGCTTCACCACCTGCGGCTGCGACTGCGTGTCGCCGATCGCCACGAAGGTGAACGGCTCGCCTCGCGGGGCCGCGGTCCGGAAGGTCCGGAGACCGCCGTCGATCTCCTGCTCCCCCGCCGTCGCGACCACCCGATAGAAGTACTTGGTGTTGGGTTCGAGCCCGTTGATCCGGAACTCGTGGATCCTGTCCCGTCCCTCGGAGCGGAAGGTCTCGGAGAAGCGACCGGACTCGTCGCGGACGCGGACCTCCATCGCACTGGGGCGGGTCGACTCGGCGACCACGCTCATCGCCTCGGTCGTCGGCCAGCACAGGAAGGGCTCCACCATCCACTCGAGGGCGTTGTCCACCTCGGGCGGGAGCGCCGCGAGATCGGCGTGGCGGGCGAACCGACGGCGGACCTCCGCCGCGTCGATCGCCCGCGGGATGATCGCGACCTCCCTGATTCGGCCATCGAGACCATGATCCTCGTTCCGGTCGAGGTAGCCGCCGATCGCCAGGGGCTCGTCGCCGGCGAAGCGGATCGGCCCCGACTGCTCGCGACTCTCCCCGGCCAGCTCGCCGTCGACGTAGATCCGCATCACGGAACCGTCGTAGGTTCCGACGAGGTGATGCCACCTGCCCTCGGTCCAGGGTCGATCGGCCCGGAGGTAGGTCAGGAGTCCGTCGGCGTCGTCGACGCCGGTGCTGGCGACGGCGAAGGCGGGCCGATCGCCCTCGTATCCGAGGAGCACGCCGGTCTCGGCGTTGGCATTGTCCTGGATGGCCCCGACCACGCCGCCCCAGCGGGTCGCCATGTCGAGGGCGACCCACGCCTCGAGGGTGATCGCCTCGACGGGCATGCCGCCTTCGATCCCGTCCACGCGAGGCGCGACGATGAATGGCGTGCCACGGCCCGAGAGGGACAGTCCCTCGCTCGCCTCCTTGCGGGGCACCGGCCTCGATTCGGCCACGGGAATGGTCCCGCCCACTGGAACGAGCGCCGTGCCCTCGACGTCCCAACGCCAGTCCTCGGCGGCGTTCGCGGTCGCGACGAGGCACAACGCACCGAGCCCCGCGTTCCGGACGAGACGAGAACCCTGGAATCCACCTCGAATTCGTGCGATCGACATGCCGTGCTTCTCCAGGCGGCGGAGGACGCTCGGGAGACGAGCGACGCCTCCGGCACGGTACCTCGACCCTCCCACACCGCGGTAGCGTGGGCACCATGCCACGATTCGCCGCCACGCTCGCGCTCGCCCTGCTCGGTGCCGGATGGCTTGCGATGACGGGATGCGTCGCGACGGCACCAGGGAAGGACGATTCACGGGTCGAAGCCCTCCGGGTCGCGACCTGGAACATCAAGCACGGTCGCGGCATGGATGGTCGGCTCGACCTCGAGAGGACGGCCACGGTCCTGGCGACCCTCGATGCGGACATCATCGCCCTCCAGGAGGTCGACGAGGCCGTCCTCCGCAGCGATCGAGTGGACCAGGCGACCTGGCTCGCCGAATGCCTCGGAATGCACGCCTCCTTCGGCTCGTTCATGGACTACCAGGGCGGTCGCTACGGCCTGGCGATCCTGTCGCGGTTCCCGATCGAGACGGCGGACACCTGGAGACTGACCGACGGCAACGAGCCACGCGTCGCCCAGGCGATCCGGGTGACGGCTCCCTCGGGCGACCCGCTCACCCTGGTCTGCGTCCATTTCGACTGGGTCGCCGACGATGGCTTCCGGTTCGCCCAGGCGTCGGAGACGATGGCGAGGCTCCGGGCGCTCGAGACGCCGTGGATCGTGCTGGGCGACTTCAACGACACCCCCGATTCCCGCACCATGCGAGGATTCCACGCCCTCGGTCGGGATGCGAGCAAGCCGTCGAACGCGGCGGCGACCTTCCCCGCCGACGATCCTCGGATCGAGATCGATTTCATCGTGACCGGACCGGGGGACCGCTGGACGGTCGACCGGGTCGAGGTGATCGCCGAAGCGATCGCCTCGGATCATCGACCGGTCATCGCGGTGCTTCGGCCGCCTCTCGATTGAGGTCGTCGTCGACCGACCTCGGGCACGGATTCGAGGGCGCGCGCCCGAGGTACCGGAGCGAGGAACGGCCGAATGGCCGTCCGCAGCGCTCGAGAAAGAAAATCGGCCGGGTCGCATGTGCGACCCGGCCGAAGTCGGGCTGACAGGATTTGAATCGAGCGAAGCGAGATCAGAAGACTGGGTCGGGCGAAGCCCGATGGAGGCCGGCGCAGCCGGACTCGCAGACCGATGAAGAAGGCTCCGCGGAAGCTTGCTTCCGGCGGAGCCTTCAAAGTCGGGCTGACAGGATTTGAACCTGCGACCTCCACACCCCCAGTATGGCGCGCTACCAAACTGCGCTACAGCCCGTCGACGAATTGTCGGCCGGCCCCGAAGGACCGACAAAGCGGACAGGGTGGGATTCGAACCCACGGTACGGAATAATCCGTACACGGCATTTCCAGTGCCGCTCCTTCAGCCGCTCGGACACCTGTCCCGAGCCGAGTAGTGTATCGCGATGCACACCCCCGGCAACCGAATCGAGGGATCGAGCGACCCCGGGCGACCGGAGCGGTCCTCCGACGGCCATCCGAGGGGCCGAGGGACGCCTCTGGAGCGACGAGCACGCCATCGCCGATCCGGGGAGGACGCTCCCGTCGGCCTGCTGGTTATCGACAAGCCCGCGGGCATGAGCTCGATGACGGCCGTGTCGATCGTCCGGCGGAAGATCGGCTGCAAGGCCGGGCACGCCGGGACCCTCGATCCGCTCGCGACCGGCGTTCTCGTGGTCGCGGTGGGCCGGGCGACCAAGTCGATCGACCGGTTCATGGACACCCGCAAGGTCTACCGGACGGAGATCGATCTCTCGGCGTTCACCGCGACGGACGATCGGGAAGGCGAGCCCGAGGAGGTCCGCGTGGCCGAACCGCCCACGACGCAGGACGTCGCCAGGGCCCTCGAGACGCATTTCCTCGGCGAGTTCCTCCAGACGCCACCCGACTTCAGTGCCAAGAAGGTCGATGGCCGACGGGCCTACGCCGTGGCGAGGAAGGGCGAAGCACCGAAACTCGAACCCCGCACGGTCCGCGTCCATCGGATCGAGCTCGAGGCGTACGAATGGCCTCTCGCCACGGTCGAGGTCGAGTGCGACAAGGGCTTCTACGTCCGCAGCCTGGCGCGGGAGCTCGGGGGTGTCCTCGGGACCGGTGGACACTGCGCCTCGATTCGCCGGCTCGCGGTGGGTCCGTTCGGTCTCGACGGATCGTTCGACCCCGACGACCTCCCCGATCCGATGCCGGACGAGCTGCTCACTCCGCTTCCTGAAGCCCTCGAGCGGCTGGTTTCCCGCTCGTAGGCGTCGAGGACGCGACCTCGTCGCGCTTCGCCCGCCGATCGACCAGGTGCACGTGGATGAGGAGCAGGCACATGCCCACGAGCAGTTCCACGTCCGCCACGTTGAAGACCCAGGGAAACACCTCCGTGTCGCCACGCGGCCACGAGAGCCCCAGTGGCAGGTCTCGACGCGGGAACATGTGCAGGAAGTCCCGGACGGCCCCGAACACGAGACGGTCGTAGAGGTTGCCGAGGCCGCCGGCGAGGATGAGCCCGATGGCGACGTGTGCGAGGAACGCGCGTCGCCGGGTCCATCCGCCGAAGACGGCCAGCGCCACCACGATGGCGACGGTCGTGAAGACCACGAAGGCGACCCGTCGTCCCTGCCCGATGCCGAACACGGCCCCACGGTTGAGAACCAGCCGGAAGTCGAGCAGGTCCGGAGAAACTGCCGGCACCCCGGGATGGAACGGGATCGGATCGCCACCGGCGACGATGTCCTCGTACACGAGCACCACGGGTTCGCCGACCACCGATCGGAACGCCCAGTCCTTCGAGACCAGGTCGGAAGCGAGTCCGACGACCACCACGACGAGGAGGACCGTCCACGCCAGGGGCGAACGCCACGCGGCATCCGACCGCCGTTCGCTCGAATCACTGGACATGGTCATGGCTGCCTTCGAAGCCTCGATCGAGACGCGAGCGAATCATGAGGCGGGAATCAATCGAGGGGAAGCCCACGCTCGGCGGCCCGCGCCGCTTCGACCGTGTACTTGGCCCAGGGCTTCGCGTTCAACCTGGTCTTCGGGATCGGCTTTCCGGTCGCCTGGCAGACGCCGTAGGTGCGGTTCTCGATCCGGGTGAGCGCTGCATCGATCTGGACGACCATTTCGCGTTCGGTCGCGGCCATGCCGAGGGTGAAGTCCTGCTCGAAGACGTCGGTCCCGACGTCGGCCATGTGGACCGGCATGTTGGAGAGGTTTCCTCCGGAGGACCGCAGCGCCTCCGTCTCGAGGCCCGACACCATGCCCATGATCTCGCGGCGTCGAAGGATCAGCAGGTCCTTGTACTTCGTGAGGTCGGCCTTGGAAAGCTTGGTCTTGATCTTCGAGACGTCCTTCTTCGGAGCGACCTCGGGCTCGACCTCGACCACCTTCGTGGCTCGCTTCTTCTTGGTTCCGGCACCCTTCGTGGAGATGGCGCGGACCCGGCGTCCGTTGATGTAGACGAAACCATTCTTGTCAGCCTCGGAGCTCGCTGCGGCGGCCACGACCGATCGGGGATTGGCGAAATCGATCTTCCGACGCGGCGTCTTGGCCGCGGCCTCGGCCTCCGCCTTCTTCTGGAGCTTCCGTCGCGAAGGGACGACCGTCGGAGCCACTCGTCGATCGTTCTTCTTCTTGCGGACGACCGGAGGCTTGATCGGCGATCCAGGCATCGCGGGGGCCACCTTGGTGGCCATCGCCCGCTTGACCGAGGTCTTCTTCCCGGCGGCCTTCTTTCCAGCCACGGCCTTCTTGGTGGCCGCCTTCTTGGTCGCAGCCTTCTTGGTCGCAGCCTTCTTGGTGGCCGTCTTCTTGGTCGCAGCCTTCTTGGTCGCAGCCTTCTTGGTCGGCTTCTTGGTGGCGGCCTTCTTGGCCGACTTCTTGGTGGCGGCCTTCTTGGACGACTTCTTGGTGGCGGCCTTCTTGGTCGACTTCTTGGTGGCGGCTTTCCTGGCCGGCTTCCTGGTCGCCGACTTCTTGGTCGCCGCCTTCTTGGCCGACTTCTTGGCTGACTTCTTGGTCGCCGCCTTCTTGGTCGTTGCCTTCTTGGCCACGCGTGGCTGCCCTCGAGCCGCGATCGTCGACTCCGATCCGCCCTTCAAGGGCAGCATCGGCCGCGATTTCGCCCCGGAATGGTAGCGGAGAGGCCCAATTCACGCAAATTGGGGTGATCTTCCGCGAAATCGCGGGCATTTCACGGGAAATCGGGGGCTCGAGGTGAACCGGGGCCGCTTCAGGCGGTTTCCGCCATCAAACCCGAGGGGTGTCGGGCAGGTCTCGGGAGACCACCGGACCGATCTCCCGGAACTTCTCGAAGCGGCGCCTGACCAGGGTCTCGGGCTGGACCCTCGCCAGATCCGAGAGCTGGTCGAGGATCCACGACTGGAGCGCATCGGCGGCGGCGGTCGGGTTGCGATGAGCCCCGCCCACGGGCTCCTTGATCACGGCATCCACCAGGCCGTGCTGGAGGTTGTCCCGAGCAACCAGATTCAGGGCTTCCGCGGCCCGGTTGTTGGTGTCCTCGTTCGCTTCCTTCCAGAGGATCGCCGCACAGCCCTCCGGGCTGATCACCGAGTACCAGGCGTGCTCGAGCATCGCCACGCGGTCGCCGACCCCGATGCCGAGGGCCCCGCCGGAACCGCCCTCGCCGATCACGATGCAGACGATCGGGGTTCGAAGCCGGCTCATCTCCAGCAGGTTCCGGGCGATCGCCTCGGCCTGCCCCCGCTGTTCGCTTCCCAGGCCGGGGTAGGCCCCGGGCGTGTCGATCAGCGTGACGATCGGCAGGCGGTACTTCTCGGCCAGCTTCATCTTCAGCAGGGCCTTGCGGTAGCCCTCGGGGTGGGCGCAACCGAAGTGGCACTTCACCTTCTCCTCGGTCGTCTTCCCCTTCCGGTGGCCGATCAACAGGGCCTTCCGGGAACCGATCCGCCCGAAGCCGCTGACGATCGCCGGGTCGTCGCCATAGCGACGATCTCCGTGCAGCTCGCAGAAGTCGCGGCACATCATGCGGATGTAGTCGTCCGCGTGCGGCCGCAACGGGTGCCTGGACACGCGAACGGTCTGCCACGGCGTCAGGCCGTTGTAGATCTTCCGGAGGAGCTCGTCTCGCGTTCCGCGGAGCTGATCGATCTCCTCGTGGAATCGATCGCTGTCGGACTTCTCCTCGAGTCCGTCGATCTGCCGATCGATCTCGAGGACGGAGGACTCGAAGTCGAGCTCGTACAACGGGCTGTAACCGGGGCTTGGCATGATCGACGAGTATAGGGGGCAGGCGGTCCAATCCCCTGTTTCGCCGTACGATTGACGGGCAGGCCACATCGCACCCGCCGGGAATCCCGCCTCATGACCGCACCAACCGGCCACCCCAGCCCGCCGGACATCGATCTTGCCGTGATCGGGGTCGGAAGCATGGGCGGAGCGGTGCTCGAGGCGGCCCTCGCCGCGGGAACCCTCGATCCGAGCCGGACGGCGATCTGCGATCCCGATCCGGACCGGGTCGCCTTCTTCACGAACCTCGGTTGCCGTCCCACCGACCTCGAGCGAACCCGGGACTGCCCTCGCCTGCTGCTCTGCGTCAAGCCGCAGATCTTCCTCGAGATCTCGAGCAGCCTCGAGACGACCTCGACGCCCCGCACCGCCATCAGCGTCATGGCGGGGCTGCACAGTTCGACGATCTCACCGAGGCTCGGACCGACCACCTCGATCGTGCGGGCCATGCCCAACACGCCGGCATCGATCGGCGCCGGCATCACGGCCCTCGCGGCCGGCGCCGGCGCGACGCCGGAGGAAGTCGCCTACGCCCGCCGGATCTTCGAATCGGTCGGCACCGTGGTCGACGTCGACGAGTCGCAGATGCACGCGGTCACCGCCGTGAGCGGATCCGGTCCCGCCTGGGTGTTCCGAACCGCGGAAGCCTGGATGGAGGCGGCGCTCCGGGAGGGACTCGATCCGGAGGTCGCGAGGAGCCTGGTGGTGGAGACGATCCACGGGGCGGCCCGCCTCCTCCGCGAGTCCGATCTCGGGGCCGTGGCCCTGCGGGAGGCGGTGACCAGCAAGGGAGGCACCACGGCCGCCGGTCTCGACGCCATGGACCGGGCGGGATTCGACGAGGCCTTCATGGCCGCGATCCAGGCCGCCGCGAATCGCGGGCGGGAACTGGATGCGAACGGTCAGTAGTCGCGGCGGGAGAATCGCCAGACGCCGAACGCGAGGACGATCGCCTCGAACCCGAGACTCGTGCCGAGGATCCAGAGATACGAGTGGCTCTCGTCGCGCGCGGCCTCGAACCGCTGGTTGAACTCGCCTCGCCCGACCATCTCGCCGAACTGGCGGATGCTCTGGTCCTCCTCCCCCGGGGTCTGCATGCCCGCATGCTTCACGAGGAGCCGGGTGACGATGTTGATCGTCTCGCTCGTCTTGGGGAGCACCGTGTTCGCGGAGTGGAACCACCAGTTGACCTGCCGGGCCGACGCGAGGATCTCGCGTTCCTCCTCGAGCTCCTCCCCGCTCGCAAGCAGCCTCCCGGCGCGGAGGTCGGCCTCGCGGGTCGCTTCGGCGAGCTCCTCCTCGATCGACCGGTCGCCGGCGTCGAACCGCATCGCGAGATCGCTGCGAAGGGCCTCGGCGGCCTCGGTGCGTTCCTGGAGATTGTCGTAGCGGACCTCGCGCTTCTCCACCGTGATCTCCTGCGTCACCCGCCAGGCGAGCGTCACGGTGTCGCCGGACTGCACGAGCGAGACCACGATCCAGAAGAGCATCACCCCGATGACCGATGCGATGACCGACCGCGTGAGCAGGCCGATCACGGCCTGGACGGCGAAGAGATACGAATAGAACACGACCACGAGCGGGATCGCCACGAGGATCCACGGCTCCCAGTCGCCGCCGCGAAGACCGATCACGAAGAACGAGGCGATCGTGAACACCGTGACCTGGATGCCGGCGAAGAGCAGTCCGGTGGCGAACTTCGTGAGGAAGAGCCGCATCCGACTGATCGGCTTCGAGAGCATGAGGTCGATCGAACCACGATCGACGAAGTCGGGGAAGATGCTGGCGGTCGAGATCAGGGCGACGATGGTCGCGAGCCAGCTGAGCCAGTATCCGATCCCGAGGGATGAGAAGATGAACTTGTAGAAGTCCGCCTTCGGGATGAATGCGGTCGACACCAGCGGGAACGGGATCGACCAGTGGAAGATCGTCAGCCCCTCCTCGTCGTTGCCGATCGCGGCGAAGGCCACGACGACGAGCCCGCTGAGGACGACCGTGATCCAGAACAGCCGACGGTGGTTCAGCTCGCGATACGCGTCGAGGAACAGTGCGAGGGTCTGCTTCAAGCCGCACCTCCCGTCGAATCACCGGACGAGACCGTGGTCGGGGGGGCCGATCTCGCCGCGCCGGGAGGCCTCGCCTTCCCGGTCTCGGGATCCTTCACGAACCGGAGGAAGAGGTCCTCGAGCGACTCGCGCCGCGGCTGGACGGCGAGGATGGTGCGGCCCTCCGCACGAAGTCGATCGATGAGCGACTGCGCCCGGTCGGGATCGGAACCGGGGAGGACGAGCGTGGTGCCCTCCTCGGCCGCGACGCACCGAAGATCGAATTCCTCGCTCCAGGCCGGGGCCGCCCCTCGGATCGTGAGCTCGTACCGGCGGCTGTCCTTCGTGAGCTCCTCGATGGTTCCCTGCGCCGCGACCTGTCCCTGCACGAGGATCGCGACCCGGTCGCACACCATCTCGAGCTCGCTGAGGAGATGGCTGTTCAGGAAGACGCACGTTCCCCGGTCGCGAATCCGCTCCAGCACGTCCCGGATGTCCCGTCGTCCCACCGGGTCGACTCCGTCCGTCGGTTCGTCGAGGACCACGAGATCCGGTTCGTTGACCATCGCGGCCGCGATCCCGACCCGCTGCATCATGCCCTTCGAGTAGGTCGAGACCTTTCGGTCGCCCCAGCCGGACATCCCGACGAGATCAAGGAGCTCGGCCGTCCTGGTGCGGCGGGTCGGTCCATCGACGTTGCACATCGCACCGGCGAAGTCGATCGCCTGCCGGCCGGTCAGGTACTCGGGGAATCGATGCTTCTCGGGCAGGTATCCGACCCGACCGAGGGCGGACTTGTCTCCCACCCGACGGCCGAGGATCGAACCACTCGCGGTCGTGGGCCGCACGACCGTCAGCATGATCTTGACCAGCGTGCTCTTTCCAGCGCCATTCGGACCGAGAAGCCCGAAGACCTCCCCGCGACGGGCCTGCATCCTGATGCCCCGAAGGGCCTCGACCCCGCCGCGGTAGACCTTCCGCACGTCGTGGAGATCGACCGCAAGGTCGGCCTGATTCGATTCTTCACTCACCAGGAGGACTCCCACCTTCCGTCGATCTCGAAAGTGGATCGCCACTTCGATTCCCGCGACGGCCGTTCGCGCCAAAATACCCGATTCGAGCCATGGCCAGACTCCGAGAACCGGGTCGTTCGCCTTGCCTCGAGGCCCGGAGGGCGCATCATTCCCCGCCATGTTCTTGGGCGTCGGGACAAGGAGGAAGTGGAGCGTCGCGGGCCTGCTCGCGGCGGCGGTCGCATGGTCGCCCGCGTTCGGGGGGGACGGCGTGGACCTCGCGCCGATCGCCGCCTCGCTGGACGACGCGGATCGCCGGACGGAGATCCTGGTGATCGGTGACAGCATCACCAACCCCGGGAAGACGGACAACCTGCAGACCGGCTTCATCCGGCGTTGGCGCCCCGGCCACTGGCGGTCCTGGCAGCCCTCGATCGCCCACGGCGGATCGTCCCGGTTCTCCTTCGCCAGCACCGGCGCCGTCGAGGAACTCGCGGTGCTCGTGCCCGGCCATCATCAGCACGCACCCGACGAGGTCGTGCTCGGTGGGATCACCTCGGCGGTCCGATGGCTCCACCCCCGCGTCGACTCGCCGACCTACGCCAGGCTCCACGAGTCGGGCATCCACCCCGATGCCTGGAACCACGGCGGATTCCGTGACCGCGATCGGCGCCAGAGGTTCGGCGTCGAGGGGTGGATGAAGCTCCACTTCGAGTACTTCTCGCTGCCGGCCCCGACGCCCGTGTCGTGGGAGCTCGCTTCGTCTCCGGCCTCGAGCCCGGTGTTCGGCCCGACGACGTCGGCCTCCGATCGAGCGGATCGGTGGCGGCTCCTCTCGAGGTCCTCCCTGCTCGAGATCCCCGCGGGTCCGACGGTCTTCCCGCTTCGAGGGGCCTGGTTCCACCCGGACTCCTCGTACCCGGCGGACACCCATCTCCTCGCCCGCGGCATCCGATTCGAGGACGTCACCCGGGAGGGCGGACTCGGCATCTCCTACGTCGGCTACGGCGGCTGGGCGGTGGAGAACCACGCCTACCCGCTCGCGGACTCGAGGAACGGCCGGAGGATGCAGGTGGACGGGGACGGCAACGCGGTCGAGCCGTTCCGCGCCGGCTACGACGACGAGGCGCTGAAGGAGGTCGTGTCGGCCCGGCGTCCGAACGTCTACCTCGTCCTGCTCGGGGCCAACAACGCGTCGGACGACGACATGTCGATGCTGGTGGAGATGGACGATCTCCTCACCCGGATCAGGCGGGTCCACCGCGCCGCCGGTCGAACCACGAGGGATCTCGACCCACGGCCCCGGATCCTGCTCGTCTCCATGTTCGATCTCGGCCCCCACTCGACGATGGCGGAACTCGATCGCCAATGGCTCCGCAAGTGGGCGGACCACCTGGCGTGGCTTGCGAGGCGGGACCCGGACGTCTCGTTCGTCGACCTCCATCGCATGGTCGCGCGTGCACACGGACCGTGGGAGTCGTGGGAGGACGAACTGCTCTCCGACGGTGTCCACCCGAACGAACAGGGCGCCGATCGCTTCGCCTCCCTGATCTGGAATGCGATCTCGGAGTCGCGTTGCACGGCCGACTTCGACGGGGACGGCTTCGTCGACGGCAGGGATCTCGGGCGGTGGCTGGAGGAGCTCGGCCCCACCGACCTCCCCTCCATCGCCGACATCGACGGCGACGGCGAGGTCGACGGCAGGGATCTCGGCCAGGTCCTCCTCCAATGGGGCACGTGCGAGCCGTAGCCGCACCGCGGGTCTCCCGCATCCTGCCAAGGTCGCGAGGGGCGGCGCCTCCGGGACTTCATCATCCGGCGGATCTTGCGCGGATCGTCGAGGTCGATCGCGCGTCCACGAAGAATTCCTGATGGCTCGATCCCCGGCGAGGTGGGCCTCGCGCGGAGCGATCGAAGATCCTGCAACCACGCGATTTGCCGATCGGTCATCGATCGTTGCACGACGGGGACGAGCGTCCGCCGCCCGAGTCTTTGGCCGCCGATCGCGAAATGGGGAAAACACCCGAGGTTCGCGGTCGTATCTCCCCCTCGACCCAAGAGTCGCCACATCCCTGCAACCTCCGGAGCCCTCGAAGATGCAGATGACCCCCTCCCCGACAGCCACGGCAGCCGCCTCGATCCTCGTCGCGACGGCGACCACGACCGGCTCGGCCTGCCCCCCGGACCTCGACCTCGACGGTGTCGTCGACGCCAACGACCTCGGACGCCTCCTCGCCGACTGGGGTGCATGCGGCAAGAGATGCACGAGCGACCTCGACGACGACGGACAGGTCGGGGGATCGGATCTCGGGATCCTCTTCGCCGCGTGGGGTGACTGCCCCGAGGACCCCGGCACCGGCGCCTACGACTACGCCGAGGCATTGCAGAAGGCGATCACCTTCTACGACGCCCAGCGTGCGGGAACCTACCAAGGCCGGCTGACCTGGCGAGGAGACGCGTTCACCGATCCACTCGAGCAGGAGAACGGTCAGTACGCGATCGGCCCGGAGATCCTCGATCGGTACATGGACGCCGGGGACACCCCCACCTTCGTCCTTCCGATCACGTCGGCGATGACCCTCCTCGCCTGGAGCGGGATCGACTTCATGGACGGCTGGGAGCGGGCGGGGCAGCTCGACGAGCTTGAATCCGCCCTGAGATTCCACGCGGACTGGTGCATCGCCGCCCACCCCGAGCCCGACGTCTTCTGCGGGCAGGTGGGGCAGGGTGGCCCGTCCCACGCCTTCTGGGGACCGCCGGAGATCCACGAGATCGCGACCGGGTACCAGCCGAGGATCTGGTGGCTCGATGCCGACAACCCCGGGACCGAGCCGGCCGCCGAGGCCGCCGCGTTCCTCGCAGCCACCTCGATGCTGCTCGCCTCGACCGACGCCGCGTACGCCGGAGAGTGTCTCGCGCACGCTCGGGACCTCTACGCATTCGCGAACGAACACCGTGGTTCCTACGTCGACTCGATCCCCGACGTCGTTCCCTTCTACAACTCGTGGTCGGGATACCTCGACGAGCTGGCGTGGGCCGCGACGTGGCTCCACCGGGCGACCGGGGAGGCCACCTACCTCTCGGACGCGGAGAACCACTTCGCCGCGGCCGCGCCCGATCCGAACTGGGCGCATTCGTGGGACGGCAAGATCAACGGGACCGCCCTCCTCCTCGATCACCTCACCAACGATCCGCTCTACCGGGCGAGGATCGAGGAACACCTCGACCACTGGCTGCCCGGCGGCGGCATCCGTTACACGCCAGGGGGCCTCGCGTGGCTCGATACCTGGGGCTCGCTGCGCTATGCGGCGAACACCGCGTTCCTCGCATTCGCACATGCCGAACTCAACGGTGATCCCGATGGCCGGTACCGGACCTTCGGGGAGGCCCAGATCGACTACATGCTGGGGGACAACCCCCGATCATCCAGCTACGTCTGCGGCTTCGGTGAGAATCCCCCGGTGAATCCGCATCACCGCGGGGCCCACGGCTCGTGGAACAACGACATCGAGGATCCCGCCCCCAATCGCCATGTCCTCTGGGGTGCGCTGGTCGGTGGTCCCGATCTGTCGGACGCCTACGTCGACGACCGCGGCGACTACATCTCCAACGAGGTCGCCTGCGACTACAACGCCGGATTCTCGGCGGCGATGGCTCGCATGGCCCGCGAGTACGGAGGAACACCCCTCCCGGACGCCGACTTCCCGCCGATCGAGGACTCCTACGGTCGCGAGATGTTCGTGGAGGCCTCGATCATCGAGGAGGATTCGACCTTCGTCCGCATCCGGTGCCTTCTCAACAACCGGAGCGCCTGGCCGGCCCGTTGGAGCGACGGTCTCTCCTATCGCGTCTTCCTCGACCTGACGGAGACGATCGCCGCGGGATTCGGACCCGAGGATCTCCTGATCGAGAGCGGCTTCCTCGACGGTGCCACGCTCGGTCCGCTGGTGGCCGTCGATCCGTCCAACGGCATCCATGCCTTCGAGGTGTCGTACGACGGCGTCTCGTTCGGCCCGGGCCAGGGCAACGACTCCGTGCGGGAGTCCCAGGTCCGCATCGGACTCCGCCCCGGCCTCCCCGCCACCGCATGGGATCCGACGAACGATCCCTCGATCTCCGACCTGCCCTTCGGCCAGGGCGCGGTGGTCCGGACCGCGATGATCGCGGTGTACGACGACGACGTGCTGGTCTTCGGCGAGGAGGGCGTCCGGGACTGCAACGACAACGGCATCGACGACGCCGACGACATCGCGGACGGGGCCGCCGATCTCGACGGGAACGGCCGCCCGGACGAGTGCGATCCCGACTGCGACGGCGACGGGATCCCCGATGCCTTCGAGATCTCGAACGGTGCCGACGACTGCGACGGCAACGGCGTGCCCGATGCCTGCGAAGCCTTCGCGGACTGCGATGCCGATGGCGTCGCGGATGCCTGCGCGATCGCGGACGGAACGTCGACGGACTGCGACGGCAACGGCGTGCCCGACCAGTGCGACATCGCCGACGGCGCCGCCGACGACGACGGCGACGGGATCCCGGACGAGTGCCAGTTCGAGGGTCTTCGTTACGAATGGCGGATTTCGGACGAGTGGTCCGGCGGCTTCGTGGCGGAACTGGAGATCCTGAACGACGGAGCCGATCCGATCGAGGGCTGGACGGTCGAGTGGGATTCCCCCTACGACGTGATCAACGTCTGGAACGCGGTGCTCCTTTCCGGGAACGCCACGACCAGCGTGGCGAACGAGTCGTTCAACGCCACGATCCCGGCCGGTGGAGGCGTGGTGATCGGATTCCAGGCATCCGGGAACGCCGTTCCCCCCATCGAGGTCCTGTTGAACGGGGCGCCGGTTTCCGACTGATCGGGACCTCGGGCGGCCTGGTCGAGCTGGGGGGCTCGGCCAGGCCCCGGCCCCGGTGGAGCGGGCGACCGGACCTCAGCAGTCGCCTCCGCCTCCAAGCAGGGAGAGCATCAGGCCGAGGTCCGTCCCGTCCACGCGACCGTTGCGATCGAGGTCGGCTCGGCAGAAGGAGGCGGGTGGACAGTCGCCCCACGCGGCGAAGAGCAGTCCGAGGTCGCCACCGTCGACGTCACCGTCGAAGTTGAGGTCGCCCTCGCAGATGCCGTCGCAGGCCGGCGGCTCCTCGTTCCCCCCGCCGTCGACGACGGTCCCGCACGCCTCGCCCGTGTCGGGGCACAGGACCACGCCGGAGAGGCGGAGCTCCCCGCAGACGATCTCCGCGAGCTCGCAGGTCGGGGCCGACGTGCCCTCGACGCTCGTCGACTCGACGTCGAAGTCGTGGCAGTCGGCGTGGATCACGCCTCCGGCCACGCCGGCTCCGGACAGGAGGAGCTCGCTCCCGATCACCAACGTCCGACCACCGGAGGTGCCGGAGAGCGCTCCTCCCCGGTCGCTCGCGATGTTGTCCTCGAACCTGGCCTGCACGATGGTCGATTCGCCCACCTGGGCCAGTCGGATCGCGCCTCCGGAACCCGTGGCCCGGTTCGACTGGAAGACGATCCCGATCGCATCGAGGGGGCCGTTCGCAAGCACGGCCCCGCCATCACCGGATGCGGCGTTCCCGACGAAGTCGACATCGACCAGCGACGTCGAGCCGGCCGCCGAGATCGCACCACCATCGAACGCCCGGTTTCCGAGGAAGGTGCCGTCCTCCACGACCAGCATCGACTCGACGGACGACCAGATCCCGCCACCTTCGGTTCCGGCGACGCCGTCCTCGACCACGACTCCGGCGAGGACGGCGGACCCGCCCTCGATGGAAACCGCGCCACCACGCCCACCCGCCGACGAAGCGGTGATCGCCGAGGATTCGATCCGAAGATCCCCTGCGAGCATCGCGATCGCCCCGCCGGAGTCGTCCGCGATGCAGTCGGCGATCCGGGCGTTGCGGTGGTGGGCCGACCCGGACTCCACCAGGAGTCCGCCGCCCGTCACGGCGCGACCGTGGACGAGGGCGAGATCGCGCACCTCGACCCCCGCACCGCCGACGCTCGCGATCGTCAGGCAGCGATCGACCCCACCACCATCGAGGACGGTCGATTCAGGGCCGTGGCTGCTGCGAATCGCGACCCCGGGCGCCTCGATCCGGAGACCACCCGGGTAGGTGCCCGGCCCCACGAGGACGACGTCGTCGGGCCCGATCCGCGAGGAGAGCGTGGCAAGATCCGCGACCTCCTCGGGGATCCGCCACAAGGGGCCGTCGGCCTCGGAGGTTCGACCGACCGCCGCCTCGAGTTCGCGCCAGACCAGTTCCGCCTTGAGCATCGCACCAGCGTCGCCGGGATGCGTGACGTCGACGAGCAGCTGATCCGCATGATCCTCGTACGAGCCGATCGCGTCGCGGAGCAGTCGTTGCAACCTGATCACGCCGACGTCGTCGCCCGCGAGCGACATGAGCCCGGCGTCCAACGCCTCGAATCGAGGCTCGAAGGCCTGATCACCGGCGGTGGCGGGCGAGACGACGAGGAACCTCGGCTCCCGGAGATCGGGGCGTCGGGTCCTTGCGACCGCCGCGGCCGCTCGATAGCGGTCGACGACCCGCGCCACGTCCTGCACCACGACCTCCGGGTCGCGTTGCATCGCGTTGAGATCGTTCGTCCCGAGCGTCACGAGGAAGGTGTCCCACCCCGAAAGCTCGATGAAGCGGGCGAGATAGTCGTCGGTGTAGAACCGGAGGAGCGGTGATCCGTTGGTCGCGATCACCTCGCCTTCGGGCAGGTGCGAGCGAGTGGTGTCGCCACCGATCGAGTTCGACCCGAGGAGCAGGCCCTCGGCGACGTCCGTGCGTTCGATCGTCGCACCGAGCATGAAGAACGTCCGCCCCGCCTCCTCCACGAACCCGGGATCGGTGCGGATCTCGAATCCGACGGAACCCCGACCGTCGGGACCGAGATCGTCGTTGCCGAACTCGAAGGGAACGGCGAGCAGGTCCGTCTGCACGACGGGAAGGGCGTCGGAGACGTCCACCAACTCGGTCGGCGTCCACGCGCCGTCGCTGGTCCTGGCCCGGAGGGCGAACCGCTCGAGCCCGCCGGGTTCGCCGACCAGCAGCGCGGTCGCTCGCAGGTCCCCGACCGCCCAGTCGGGATCGGAGCGGTACCGCGACCAGTAGTCGCGAGCGTCGAAGGCACCGAGGAGGTCCACGGACTGGAGCGGCCGATCCTCGAGATCACCGGTGGTCACGTGAGGATGGCCGAGCAGGCTCCACCACCCGGCCTCGAAGTAGTCGATCGACTCGCCCGGATTGACGGCCCCGTTCGGGACGAGGGGCTCGCATCGGGCATCGAATCCGGGGGAACGCCCGCCGTTCAGGATGGCCGTGCCGTTCACCGCCTCGCCGTGCCGCTCGCCGGGGATGAACCGGCCACGCCAGCGATCGGGCTTCCAGGCCCGCCAGATGCCGGTGACCCACGAGCCACGTTCGCCGAGGGCGAAGTGGGTGGCGATCGAGTCGCCGACGACGAGCAGGTTGCATCGGTCGGAGACGATCCGGCCGGCCACCGCCTCGAGGTTGGCCGAGGTCGGGTCGCCGATTCGCTGCTGGCTCCGGGCGGCGGTCCGATCGACGATCCGGTCGACGATCCCATCGTCGAACCGGCGAGGGGGATCGGCGATCGTCCCCTGCACCAGGCAGGTCGCCACGAGCGAACAGACGGCGAAGCCTCTTGTCCGGGTCTTGTTCAAGCCATCCTCCGGAACGCACCGGAAGCCTAGCACTCGTTCCCCGCAGTTCAGCATCGAAGCGGCAAGTCGAGGAAGACGGTCGGGGATCGACACCGGGGAGGCGGCCGAACCGCTCCCGAGCGTCCCAGAACTTGACCGACGACCCTTCGTCGACCGCGTCCAGAAGCCGCCCGGTGACGAATCCATCCACCCCCCGGATACCCTCAGCGACCGCATGGCCGATCTCCACGACTTCATCTCGGACCTCGAACGCAGCGGCGATCTCGTCCGCGTCGGCTGTCCGGTGTCGCCGATGCTCGAAGTCACCGAGATCGCGGATCGCCTGGCCCGGACCGCGGCCCCGATCGCGAGCACCCGGGCGGGCGAGTTCGATCCCGGCCGGGAGGCCCTCGGCGGCCCCGCGGTCATCTTCGAGAACGTGGAGGGCTGCGACTTCCCCCTCGCGATCAACCTCTTCGGTTCGTACTCGAGGATGGAGAAGGCGCTGCAGGCCGCCGATCCCACGCCCGGTGGCGGCGGCGGTCTCGAGGCGATCGCGGCCCGCATCGGCTCGCTGGTCAAGCCGGTCCCCCCGAGATCGCTCGGCGAACTCTGGGCGAAGGCGAAGGAGTTCGCGCCCCTGCTTCGGATCCCGCCTCGCACGGTGCGTCGCGGACGATGCCAGGACGTCGTGAAGCTGACCGAACGGGGCGAGGTCGATCTCCGTCGCCTCCCCATCCTGAAGTGCTGGCCGCTCGACGGCGATCCGGCGGCGGTCGGGTACGGGATCGACGCGCAGGCTGCCGGGACCGCCGCCGGCGGCGGGCGGTACATCACCCTCGCCGGCATGCACACCATCCACGCCGACGACCGCCACGAGTCGAAGCCGTCGAGCCACAACATCGGGATGTACCGGTCGCAGCTTCTCGGGCCGACGAGCCTCGCGATGCACTGGCACATGCACCACGACGGGGCCTCGCACTGGCGAAGCTGGAAGAAGATCGGCGAACGGATGCCGATCGCGATCGTGCTTGGTGGCGAACCCTGTCTCCCCTACGCCGCGACCGCACCACTGCCGCCCGGGATCTCCGAGCTCCTGATGGCCGGCTTCCTCAACGGCCGTGGCATTCCCATGGTGCCGGCCCGCACCGTGCCCCTCCGGGTCCCCGCGAATGCGGAGATCGTGATCGAGGGATGGGTCCGCACCGACGCGGGCATGATCGACTTCGATCCGCGGAAGGACGGCGACATCGGTCCCGGCGCCGTGTTCGAGGGGCCGTTCGGCGACCACACCGGGTTCTATTCGCTGCCCGATCGCTACCCCGTCGTCGAGGTGACGGCGGTCACCCACCGACGCGATGCGGTCTACCCGACGACCGTGGTGGGGCTTCCCCCGCAGGAGGACTACTACCTCGGCAAGGCGACCGAGCGGCTCTTCCTCCCGCTCCTCAAGACCATCGTCCACGACATCGACGACTACCACCTGCCCCGCTACGGCTGCTTCCACAACGCGGCCTTCATCAAGATCGACAAGGCCTACCCGCTGCAGGGCCGTCGCGTGATGCACTCGATCTGGGGCGCGGGCCAGATGGCCTGGACGAAGTCGATCGTCGTGGTGGACGACGACGTCCCGGTGCACGACGAGCTCGCCGTGATCGAGACGATGATGCGTCGGTGCGACTTCCGCCGCGACCTCGAGTTCGTCCGCGGCCCGCTCGACATCCTCGACCACTCGGCCCCGTCGATCGCCGCCGGCACCAAGATCGGCTTCGACGCGACCGTCCGGATGCCGGGCGAGGAGACGGGCGACGTCGGGCTCGAACCACCCACGCTCCCGACCGACGAGCAGGCGGCGGCCGCCTGGAACGCCGGGGCGGTGCTGCCGAAGGCGGGACTCGGACGACTGGCCGTCGTGACGGCCAATCGCGAGCACGCACACGCCGGACTCGCCGCCATCCTCGACGTCTGGACCCGGCTCGAGGCCGACAATCCGGCCGCCGAGTTCGTGATCGCGATCGACGACGACCAGGACCCGACCGATCTCGAACGAGCCCTCTTCCTCTGGCTCGCCAACGCCGATCCTTCGCGCGACATGCTTCGCCGCGGACGGCGGATCGGCTTCGACGCCCGCACGAAGCAGCCCGGGCGCGACGACCGGGAAGGCGTCCCCGTGCGCGACTTCCCCCCGATGGTCGCGATGTCGCCCGAGATCGTCGCGAAGGTCGAGGCTCGCTGGAACGAGTACGGATTCGAGGGCGATCCGACCCCGACCCGTCATGCCGACGGCGACGGCGGGAATCCGTCGTGAGCGACGCGTTCCGCGTCCCGCTCTGGGCGAGCGTGCTCGGCTGGGTGGTCGCGCTCGCGTTCCTCGCGTTCTACTTCTTCGCCGTCCACGTCTGCCTCCGGGCGCTCGTCCCATCCTTCGGCTTCGACTTCAAGGCGTTCGCCACCGCGACGTTCGGGACCGTCGTCATGTCCGGCTTCGTGATCTGGCTGGTCTCGCTCGCCGAGCTGCCGGAGATGTGGTTCATCCACCGCCGGCCGCGGCGACTGCTCGCCCGAGGCTGCTGCCCCAACTGCGGCCAGCTCCGCGGCCCCGACGTCGAGTCGCGTTGTGCCGAGTGCGGGGTCGATCCCGCGAGCATTCCGCCGCCCTACGGCATGAGCTGGAGCGCGGTCCGGCGATTCATGGTCGCGATGGTCATCGGACTCGTGCTCGGCATGGCCGCGGCCGAGGCGTCGATCCTCGTGGACGAGCGACGGATGATCGAGGAATCGCGGACCCTCGGCCGCGACGAATGGACGTTCGGGCGGGCGTGGCCCGCGACCTTCGGTCGCGTCGACTGGACGGCGGACGGTGGTTTCAAGCCGCGTGGGCTGCTCCAGGAGGAGCGGCACGACATCGACTGACCCGCTGGGTATCCTCGGGAACCGTCACACCTCCGGATTCCCCGCGAGAAAGGACCGACGCGATGGCGAAGAAGAAGGCGAAGACCTCGGCGAAGACCCGGCATCCCCTTGCCCAGGCCCCGCTCGACGAGCTCGCCGCGGAGCTCTCCCGTCGACGCGCCGCCCTGCCGAAGCTGGTGGAACGGCGTCGGAAGCTCCAGCAGGAGATCGCGGAGCTCGACCAGCAGATCGAGATGCTCGAGGGGCTCGACGGCGGTTCCGGAGGCAGGTCGGGAAGCGGCGGTTCCGGAACGAGGACGAAGTCGACGACGAAGAAGAAGTCGGCCGCGGGCGGGACGACCCGGCGCGGGCGTGGTGGCGGGCCGACCATGCGGGACAAGATCGGCGAGGTGCTGGGCGGCGACCCGATGCGGCCGGTCGAGATCGCTCGGGCGCTCGTCGACCGCGGACTCCACCAGGGCGGGAAGTCGCTGCACATCCAGGTCTCGACCGTGCTCGCCAAGTTCGACGAGTTCAAGAACGTCGCCCGCGGCCAGTGGGTGCGGAAGGACGGCTGAGCCCGATCCCGGGGATCAGCGGAGGAAGAAGTAGTACAGACGCCCTTCGGCGTACTGCCCGCCCGCGAGCGTCTCCGCTTCGTCGCCCTCGCCCATGTAGATGTCGGCCCGGCCCGGGGCGCGGATGGCGCCGCCGGTGTCCTGGTCGAGCATGAACCGCTGGATCGGCACCTCGCCGCCCGAGACCGCGACCCCTTCGGTGTCGACGAAGACCACGCATCCACGGGGGTAGACGTCCTTGTCGGTCGCGAGCGACGCCCGACCGGTGACCTGCCGACCGAGGCTGCCCGACGGCCAGGCCGACCCGTCGTACGGCCGGAAGAAGACGTAGCTCTCGTTCTTCCTCATGCCCTCCACCACCACGTCCGGGTTCCGCTCGTAGAGGTCGTAGATCCCGGGCAGGTCCTTCTTGGTGATGTGCCCCGCGTCGTAGAGCGTGGTCCCGAGCCCCGTGTAGCGGCGATCGGTCTTCCCGTCGTAGCCGATGAACTCGATCGAACCGTCGGGCATCCGGAGCTTCGCGCTGCCATTGACCTGGATCACGTAGGCATCGAGCGGCGTCTCCACCCACACCAGCTCGTTCCCCTCGAACATGTTCGTCGTCTCGATCTCCCGCCGGGTCGGGTAGCGACCGATCCGCCCGTTCGGCAGTCGCTGGCCGATCGGCTCGCCGGTCTCGGGATGCGTCACGAGATCGGCGGGACGAGCGTGCAGCGGGGTCGTGAACCGATCGGTCCGGACCGGGCTCGCGTCGAACTCCGGCGCGTAGTACCCGGTGTAGAGGACGGTGCCCTCGCCGTTCCAGCCCACCGACTCGTAGATCCGGAACTCGTCGAGCACGCGTCGCCGGAACTCCTCGGCCGATCGCGACTCCTGCAGGATCTCCCCGAACCGCTCGACCGAAACGCGGGCGTCTTCGTGCGAGATCGAGCGATCGCTCGTCTCGTACGGCCACCATTGTTCCGAACTCGGGGCCGCGAACCACGACAGGCTCTGGGCGACCGCGTTGGAGAGGCCCTCGTCGCGACGCAGCCACGCCGCCTCGAGATCGGGCTCCTGCCCCGCCGGAACCGGTCGGAGGGCGACGGTTCCGGGGGGAAGCTCACGCTCGTAGTCGGGGGTCGCCCGCGTGCTCTCGCACCCGAGACCCGCGAGCGAGAGGACGAGGACGGCCGGGATCGACTTCCAGGGGGACATGAGGTGGCTCCATGAGGACTCTGGGCGGGATCCCCTCGTGCGGACCCGGGGGGCACCCTACACTCGGGACATGGTCGAGGACGACGACCGCAGACTCGTGCTGCTGCTCGCCGATCGGGTGGGTCGCGATCTCCGCGCCCCGATCGTGGAACGGCTCGAACGGGCGGACGCACCATTCCGGGCCGCGGTCGTGGGATGCGACGATCCCTTCATCGGACTCGGGGACGTGGCGGCTCGAATCGTCGACCTCCTGCGGCGGTTCCGCCCGCACGTCGTGCATGTCGCCGTCGGCATGGACGACCTGCGCGACCAGGTCGAGCCCGACGGCGAGACCCGCCCTGCGCGTCGCATCGCCGACCTCCGACGGGATCTCCACCGGATCGCCGACGCCGCTCGCCAGTCGGTCGAGACCGATCTCGTCCTCGCGACGCTGCCACCGGTCGACGACCATCGGCAGGACGAGGTCCGGCGAAACGACGTGGACCGGTTCAACGTGGTGGTCCGCGAGGTCGGCCGTCAGCGCGACGTGATGATCGACCGCTGGGACCTCGCGGTCGACGAGACCGCCGAGGTCCCGCCGCACCTCGAGCGCGACGGCTCGACCCTGGCGCATGCGGGCCGCGAGGCGGTGGCCGAGTCGACCTGCACCGCCATCGTCGACGCCCTGCTCCGGGCCGACCATCCGTGGCGACGGTTCAGTCGGCTGGACTCCGGGAACCCGCTGGCGGGGATCCCGCGGCCTCGGCACCTCGAACTCGACTGATTCGGCCGGATTATCCGGTCCCTGCCGATTCCGCCGCGATCGTCCGGGGTCTCCCCTACAATGGTGGGTCGACGGGCACGAGGCCCGACGGGAGATCCCCATGATTCCGACCACCTTCTCCATCCTCGGCTTCGGCATGCCGGGAACCACCGAGTGGATCATCATCCTCGTGGTGGCCCTTCTCATCTTCGGGCGACGCCTGCCCGAGGTGGGCAAGTCGCTCGGCAAGGGCATCGTCGAGTTCAAGAAGGGCATCAAGGGCATCGAGGACGACATCGAGGACGAGACCCGTCCCTCCTCGCGCCCCGCCGAACTCGACCAGAAGGCCTCGCAGGACGCCTCGGCGTCGACCGAGGAGACCCCCGTCGGCGGCAAGAGCCCGTTCTCTGCGGACTGACCCGACCGGGCGTCCACTGCGGCATACGCCGAACCGAATTCCGAATCACCCGACGCCGCCGCCATCCGCGGCGGCGTTTCATGCAGGCGACACGGGTCCGGGTTCCGAACCACACCGACAGAGGGCGACGGTGGATCGATCGAAGGCACAACCACGTTCCGACCGGGTCGACCGCACGTGGCGTCGTCGCGTGGCGACCGCCGCCGCGGCCGAGATCGGCGACGGCTCGGAGGCGACGCTCCTGGCGTGTCGGCGCACGATCGACCGCGGCGTCGGCGCTGCCTTCCTCGGACTGGTGGTCCTCGGACTCGCGGGCGCGGTCGCGGGCTGGACCACGACCGCCGAGCTCCTCGCCCCCGCGGACGCCCCGGTGCACGCCCCCCTGCTGCTGGCGGCGATCGTGGCCGTGCCCTGGATCCTGCTCGGCCTCCGCTGGGCCGTGCTCGTGATCGCCCGACGTCGCGCACCATCGATCCTCGGTCGATTCGTCCCCTGGCTGCTCGTCCGCACGGTCGGTCGCGCCGACGCGGGCGAGGCGAACGTCGCACCGAAGGTCGGGACCACCACCGCCCGGCTCGTCGCGTCGATGCTCGCCGAAGGCAGCGGCCGCCGCATCGCCGCGGCCGGCGGCATGCTCTTCTGGACGACCTTCGGCACCGCCGCGATCCTCGCGATCTGGATGTCGACCGCACGGGTCGCCTACGGATTCGGCTGGGAGAGCTCCTGGCTGTCACCGGCGATCGGCGAGGCGACCACCCGTGCCGTCGCGGCGCCGTTGTCGATGCTGCCCGCGGGCGTCGACGCGCACCAGCTCGCGCCCGTCGCGTCGCCCCCGACCGCGGCCGCGGACGATCCGACCGCCCTCGAACTCCGGCGGTCGTGGATCCGCTTCCTGGTCGTCGGCGTCGCGGTCTACCTCGTGCTGCCCATGGGACTGCTCACCGCGATCAATGCCGCCATCGGCCACCTTCAGGCCGAACGCTGGCGGCCGCGTCCGCG
>JAYZBK010000006.1:0-2393 GCA_036339295.1 Planctomycetota bacterium | reverse complement strand
CCGACCGGGGGAAGGGGCCCGACACCGCCCACCACTCCAAGACGACCGGCGACTGGCTCGATCTGCAGTTGCCCCTTTACCGATGGGCGGCGGAGGGCATCCTTCCCGGAGCACCGACGCAGGAGCGGATCCGCACCGGCTACTTCGTGGTCGGCGCCGATCCCGCCCGCATCGAGGTCCAGGAATCCCGGCGGATCGATCCGCTCTTCGACGAGGCGATGGAGGTCGCGCGGGAGATCGTGCGCTCGATCCGTGCCGGCTACTTCACGGATCCCGAGGAGGCCTCGGCCCCCTACGAGGGCGATCCGGTCGCACTCTTCATGCGGACCATGGCGCTGGTGTCCGACGGGACCGAGGAGGGAGGCACGTGAACGACGCCACCTTCATCGATCGTCGCATCATGGCCTCGGCCGGCACCGGGAAGACCTGGAACCTGGTCGCGCGATATCTGGATCTGGTGCTCGCGGGTGTGGATCCCGCCACGATTCTCGCGACCACGTTCACCCGCGCCGCGGCGGCGGAGATCCGCGATCGCGTCCTCACCGACGCCGCGGCCCTGGTGCTCGAACCCGAGGCCCGGACCGCCGCCGCGGAGGGGAACCGGTTCACATCGGGCGTCGTCGACGAGGGGGCGGCCCACCGTCTCCTGCACGAGCTGGTCGCTCGACTGCCCGCGCTCCAGATCCGAACGCTCGACAGCCTCTTCGCCTCGCTCGCGAAGGGACTCGGTGCCGCGTCGAGCGTCCCGGCCGGGGCGCGGATGGTCGACGAGACCGAGGCCGCCGGGGTGCTTCGCTCCGCGATTGGCGACGCGCTCGACGAGTCGGACGAGGGCGAACTGCTCGCGACCCTCGAGACCCTCGGCCGCGGGGCGACCCGGGTGGCGGTGGTCGGCACGGTCGAGCGGGCGATCTCGGGTCTGCTCGTGGTGGCCGACGAATCGACGGAGGACGCCTGGCGATGGCCGATCCCCCCCCGGGACGCCGACGCCCTCGAAGCGGTCGCCCGAACGCTGGCGGTGCCCGATTCGTCGATGGGGAAGGGCATGCTCGCGGCCTTCCAGTCCCTCGAACGTCTGGTCGCGATCGCCCGGACGTCCGACGGTGGGATCTGGCAGGCGATCCAGGAATCGAAGCTCGTCTTCGCCGGCGGCCCCGAGGGATCCGGCGTCTGGTCGAGACAGACCGTTCCCGAGTCGATGATGCCGGCCCTCGGGCGGCTGCACGCGCTGGCACTCGATGGCAATCGCCGCAATCTCGCCCGTCGGACGGCGTGCCTGCGGGATCTGGTCGAACGGGTCGCACCACATCTGCGGCGACGCAAGCGATCGGCTCGCGTCGCGGTCTTCGACGACTTCGTGCGGGCCCTCGATCCGCAGCGGGCCGACGCCTCGCCCGAGGGACTCGCGGAACTGTGGTTCCGACTGGACACCTCGCTCGAGCATCTGCTCCTCGACGAGTTCCAGGACACCTCCGCGACCCAGCTTCGCGCGATTCGTCCGGTGGCGACCGAGATCCTCGCGGGGGGCGACGGGGAACGGCCACGATCCGTGCTGGTGGTCGGCGACGTCAAGCAGTCGATCTACGGATGGCGGGGCGGCGATCCGGCGATCCTCGAGCGACTCGACGAGATCGTGGCGGACGGTCCGGTGGCCCTGGACGACCGCACCCTGGTCACCTCGTACCGGTCGAGCCGTGCGGTGATCGATCTGGTGAACGCGGTCTTCGACGGGATCGCCGACAACGCGGCGGTGCAGGCCCGATCCTCCGAGGCGGCGGTGCACTTCGGTCGACTCTTCCGAACCCACGACACGGTGAAGCGGCATGCCGGTCGGGCTGCGGTCGAGTTCCTGCCGCACGCCTCCGACGCCGCGGAACGCCTGCGGGTCGTCGCGGAATCCGCGGCCGACGCGGCCGCAGACCTGGTGGATCGCCATGGACTCTCCCGCCCCGACGGCGAGCCCTCGGTCGCGGTCCTGGTACGAAGCAACAAGCCCATCGGTCCGATCGTCGAGGCCCTCCGGGCCCGCGGCGTTCCGGCCAGCGGGCGCGGGGGAGGGTCGCTGCTCGATGCCGAGGCGGCGGTGGTCGTGGTGCAGGCGTTTCGGCTCGCCGCGGATCCGGAGGATCGACTCGCAGCCGAGGACATCGCACGATCGCCGCTCGGTCCGTTGGTCGGTCTGGAGCCTTCGGACGGTCACGCCCGGGTGTCGGATCCGGATCGCCGAACCACGGCGCGACACCTGCGCACGCTCCTCGGCGACGAGGGACCGGCGACCGTGGTCGACCGCTGGCGTCGCGAACTGATGGATCGGCTCACGGCCCGGGAAGCGGCCCGCCTGCGTCAGATGGTCGAACTGCTCGAGTCGGTGGACGGCGATGCCGAAGCGGACC
>JAYZBK010000005.1:0-6096 GCA_036339295.1 Planctomycetota bacterium | reverse complement strand
GCCGATCCCGGCTACCATGCCGTTGCCAAGGGAGGGACGCGGCGTTCGTTCGCCGTCGATCCTGGCACCATTCGACTCCGTCGTAGATCCCTACGGCCCCGGACGCCGAATCGTCCGGACCATCGCCTCGGAACACGGCCGTTCCGATCGGGATCCGATTCCACCATGACCTTCTCCGACCTCCGGCTCGCCGAGCCGATCCTCCGCGCCATCGAAGCGGAGGGCTACGAAGACCCCTCGCCCATCCAGGCCGGCGTCATCCCGCCCGCCCTCGAGGGACGCGACATCCTCGGGACCGCCCAGACGGGCACCGGCAAGACGGCAGCCTTCGCGCTGCCGATCATCCATCGACTCGCCGCCGGCTCGCCGAAGGGCGGCAAGCGTCCGGGCGAGAAGGGACCGCCACGCGGTCGCGGCCGGGCGGCGCGGGCCCTCGTCCTCTGTCCGACCCGTGAACTCGCCGCCCAGATCCTCGAGTCGTTCGGAACCTACGGCCGCGGGCTCCCGCTCAAGCAGGCCGCGATCTTCGGCGGCGTCGGGCAGGGCCGGCAGGTCGATGCGATTCGACAGGGTCTCGACGTCCTCGTGGCGACACCCGGCCGCCTCATGGATCTCATGGGCCAGGGACACCTCGACCTCGGTCGCATCGAGACGGTCGTCCTCGACGAGGCCGATCGCATGCTCGACATGGGGTTCATCCATCCGATCCGCCGGATCATGGCCGAGATCCCGAAGAAGCGGCAGACGATGCTGCTCTCCGCCACGATCTCCCCGGAGATCCGGGTGCTGGCCGACGACCTGCTGCACAAGCCGGTCGTGGTGGCGACCGCGCCGGAATCCACCACGGCGGAGCTCGTCGAACAGCGCCTCTACCTCGTCGAGAAGACGAACAAGGCGAAGCTCCTCATCAGGCTCTTCGAGCACGGGGACATGGCCCGCACCCTCGTCTTCACGAGGACGAAGTACGGCGCGGACAAGCTGGTCCGGGTCCTCAAGAAGGCGAAGATCAAGGCCGAGGCGATCCACGGCGACAAGAGCCAGGGCCAGCGGACCCGCGCGATGGACGCATTCCGCTCCGGGAAGGCCGAGGCCCTCGTCGCGACCGACGTCGCGGCCCGCGGCATCGACGTCGACGGCGTCAGCCACGTCGTCAACTACGACATGCCGATCGAGCCCGAGTCCTACGTCCACCGCATCGGTCGCACGGCCCGCGCCGGCGCCAGCGGCCAGGCCATCTCCCTCTGCGATCGGCACGAGATCGAGCTCCTCCGCGCGATCGAGCGCCGGACCGACGCTCGTCCGCGACTCGCCGAGGGCCACGAGGACCTGACCTACGAGATGCCGGCGGATGGCGGACGCTCCGCCGCGAAGGCCGCGAAGGAGGCGAAGGCCGCCGCGATGAAGGCTCGATCGGGTCGTCGGGCGGGGCCGCGGACGGGCCACAAGTCGAGCGCCGGGACCGGCCGGCCCGCCGGAAGTGGCCCGAAGCGATCGAACCGGAGCGTCGCGAGCGAGGAGCAGGCCCGTCCTGCGAAGGGCGCGCGAACCAAGCCCGGCGGCACCAGGTCCACCACGTCGGATGGCCCTTCGACCAACAAGCCCCGTCGGAAGAAGGCCCACCGGGGCCAGGAATCCGCGACGCCGCGGAAGACGACCGGCGGCAAGGCCTCGAGCCGGACGGGCGGTCACGCCTCGACGGCGACCGGCGCCAAGCGGAAGAAGGCCGGCAAGACCAAGGGCGGTGGCGCCGGGAAGGGTCTCCAGGCTCGGGGGCCGAAGAGCAAGGCCGGCCGAGGGCGGGCCTCCGGCGCGAGCCCGAAGGGCCGACGCTCCGGGCCGAAGACCCGCTGACCGGGGCGAACCCGCGACGGTGCGGATCCCGCTTCGAACGTATCCTGCGACCGAGCGAGGAGCGTCCGATGCCGCACGCCACCGACATCCGTGAACTCGACACGATCGACGCCGACGTCCGCCCGGCGGCGGAGGCGGTCATGGAATCGACCGGGGGCCTCCTCCGGCTCGCGCCCAACTGGGTGCCGCGGTCGTTCCTCCAGCCCGGGCTCCGACTCAAGCTCCATCCCGACGACACCTACGCCTACGGACTCGGCCGGGGCGGGATCGACGAGCGCTGGTTCGGGTCGACGACCGAGGCGGCCAACGAGGGTCGCGGGCACGACGAGGGACTCTCCTACGTCGTGCACGAGGGATCGCGGTTCCTGCTGCGAGACGTGGTCGCCGAACTCGGCGCCTCGATCGTCGGCGAGGAGATCTGGTCGACCTACGGTCGCTGGCCCGTGTACTCGAAGTTCTTCGACAACATGGGACCGATCCCCCACCACATGCACCAGGACGACGAGCAGGCGGCGCTGGTGGGACTCGAAGGCAAGCCCGAGGCGTACTACTTCCCGCCGCAGCACAACCACGTCGGCAACAACTTCCCCCACACCTTCATGGGATTCGAGCCCGGCACCACCCGCGAGCAGGTCCGGCGCTGCATCGCCGACTGGCACAAGGGCGACAACCGGATCCTCGAACTCTCGAAGGCGTACAAGCTCCAGGTCGGGACGGGCTGGCTCATCCCGCCCTGCGTCCTGCATGCCCCGGGATCGTTCTGCACCTACGAACCCCAGTGGGGCAGCGACGTCTTCGGCATGTACCAGAACCTCGTCGAGGGCCGGGAGGTCCCGAGATCCCTCCTCGTCAAGGACATGCCGCCCGATCGCCACGACGACGTCGAGTTCATCCTCGACCAGCTCGACTGGGACCGGAACCTCGACCCGAACTTCAAGGACCGGCACTACATCGAACCGATCGTCGACACCCGGGACGACGCCCACGCCGATCGCTGGATCGTCTACGGGACGGTCGACGGGCGGCAGCGGTTCTCGGCGAAGGAGCTGACGGTGAGACCCGGCTGCTCGACGACCATCGTCGACCGCGGCGCCAGCTCGATCACCGTCGTCCAGGGATCGGGCCGACTCAACGGACTCGTCCTCGACTGCCCGAAGCTGATCCGATTCCACGAGCTCACCCGCGACGAGGTGTTCGTCACCGATCCGGCGGCGCGGGCCGGACTGACGTTCGAGAACACCTCCGACACCGAGGACCTCGTCGTGCTGCGATACTTCGGCCCCGAGGTGAACCCGCACGCCCCCGAGGTGGGCGATCATCGCCGGGGATGACCCCGCACCGTCCTCCACCCGCTCGAACACACGCCCTGAACCGAGGATCCCGACCATGCCCCACGCGAAGCCTCGCCTGCACAACGCCATGTGGCCCGGAATCGTCGGGAAGGAGGACGGCACCGATCATCCGCCCATCGGCCTCGACCGGATGCTGGAACTGACGGCGAACGCCGAGGTCGACGGCCGTCGCTTCGACGGCGTCGACTGCTTCCTCTTCCATCCCCACACCGATCCCGACGCCGACGACGACGAGCTCCGGGCGATCGCCGACAAGGTCGCCGGGCACGACCTGAAGATCGGCTCGCTGGTCGCCCCGGTCTGGCCGGGCACCGTCGGCGACTCGGCCATGGGCGACGACGAGCAGCGGGCGAGGTTCCTGGAGGCGATCGAGACCTCCTGCCGCATCGCCCGGGCCTGGAACGACCATGGTGTCCGGTCGTACGGGCTGATCCGGATCGACTCCGCCGAGTTCGGCGTCGAGACCTGGCGGAAGGATCCCGCGACCCACACGGCCCGGATCGCCGAGACGTTCCGCGAAGCCGGCCGGATCGCGGCCGATCACGGCGAGCGACTCGCCATCGAGGGCGAGATCTGCTGGGCGGGCATGCACTCGTGGCGCGACGTCCTCGACCTCCTCGAGGCGGTCGACATGCCGGACACCGTCGGCTTCCAGGCCGACCTCGCCCATTCCTACCTCTACCTCATGGGCTACAACGCCCCCGAGCACCGACTCGTCGATCCCGAGCACACCGACGAGGAGTTCTGGTCCGCCTACGAGACCATGACCGACGCCCTGCGACCCTGGACGATCGACTTCCACGTCGCCCAGAACGACGGGGAGGTCCACGGCTCGGGCAGCCACGAGAAGACCGGCAAGCACTGCCCGGCCGACGATCCGAACGGTCGGTTGGACATCGTGCGATGCGCCGGCTTCTGGCTCGACGGTGCCGCCGAGCGCGGCATCGAGCACATCTGCTGGGACGGCTGCATGTTCCCGAACGAGATGCTCGAGGATCCCGCGACCTGGGACACGATCCTCGAAGTGATGCTCCGGGTCCGCGACGCCCACGGCCGGGACTGACCGCGCTTCCTCCTTCCTGCCAGGTTACGGAACCCCACCATGCCCTCCAAGGACCTCCGCATCGGCCTCGTCGGCTACGGATTCATGGGTCGCACCCACACCAACGGGTACAAGCGGGCCAACGACTTCTTCGAGCTGGAGCATCGCCCGGTGCTCGCCGCCGCGTGTGGTCGCGACGAGGGGAGGACGAAGGCCTTCGCCGACCAGTGGGGCTGGCAGTCGGTCGAGACCGACTGGCGAAGACTGGTCGCGCGGGACGACATCGACGCGATCGACATCTGCACCCCGAACGACTCGCACGCCGAGATCGCGATCGCCGCGGCGGAGGCGGGCAAGATGGTGCTCTGCGAGAAGCCCCTCGCCCGCACCGCGGAGGAGTCCCTTCCCATGGTCGAGGCGGTCGAGAAGGCGGGGGTCGCGAACACCGTCTTCTACAACTACCGCCGCCTTCCCGCGGTCACGCTCGCGAAGCAGGTGGTCGACAGCGGCCGGCTCGGCCGCATCTTCCACTACCGCGCGAACTTCCTCCAGGACTGGACGATCGCCGAGGACCTTCCGCAGGGCGGGGCCGCCCTCTGGCGACTCGATGCCGCCGCCGCCGGCAGCGGCGTGACCGGCGATCTCCTCGCCCACTGCATCGACACCGCGATGTGGCTGAACGGCGGGATCGCCGACGTGTCCGCGCGGACCGAGACGTTCATCCGGGAGCGGGTCCACCAGGAGACCGGCCAGGCGCAGCCGGTCACGATCGACGACGCCTGCAGCTTCCACTGCGGCTTCGCCAACGGCTCGCTCGGACTCTTCGAGTCCACCCGCTACGCCCGCGGCCACAAGGCGCTCTACACCTTCGAGATCAACGGGGAGCACGCCTCGATCCGCTGGGACCTGCACGACCTCAACCGGCTCGAGTACTTCGACCACGGGGACGAGGGGATCGTGCGCGGCTGGCGGAACATCCACGTCTCGGACGGCGACCAGCCGTACATGGACAGCTGGTGGGTCCCGGGCCTCTGCATCGGCTACGAGCACAGCTTCGTCCACCAGGTCGTCGACTTCCTGAAGGCCGTCGAGGACGGGACTCCCTGCCCCCCGACGTTCCGGGATGCCTACGAGACCGCGAAGGTCTGCGACGCGGTCCTCGACTCCGCCCGCAACCGATGCTGGAAGGACACGGGCGTCGAATGGGCGGGCTGAGGCCCTCCGGGGGTGATTGAATGCGTGAATTCCGGATTCCGATTTGGCGATGTCACCCCTTACCGATAACCTCCGGGTTGTCCGTCCGGGGGAGAAAGGCCGACCGCCCATGATCCATCGAGCAGCCTCGGACCGCCTCGCCGCCTACGGCAAGGCCGCCAGGACCCTCGCCGGCGTCACCGCCGCCGCCCTCCCCGCCGCGGCCACCGCCGACGTCCACGTCTACTACGGGCCCGCCATTCCGCTTGAACCCGAACCCTTCAGCGGCGCGGTCACGCTCTCCCTCGACGGCCTCGACGCGGTCATGTCCTTCTATCGCTCGCAGTACCACCACGGCTCGAACGCCTGGACCGACTTCGTCTGCTGCGACGGCACCCAGGCCGTGGGCTGCCCGGGCGGCTACGGCTCGTGGACGGACACGTCCTGGGGCCTGAGCCGGACGCTCGAGGACCAGCTCCGACTCGAATGCGGTTCGGGCCTCCAGGGCGTCGACCTGCTCGGGGCGAAGCAATCGACCTTCGACGGCGGAGGTGGATGCTTCGAGGAGATCAGCCTCTGCTTCTGGAACGCGACCTCCGGGAACGGTTGCGCCGGCTACCAGTCGAGCTACGACGACGACGCGTGCGAGGAATACCG
>JAYZBK010000004.1:0-2684 GCA_036339295.1 Planctomycetota bacterium | reverse complement strand
AGCATCCGCGGAGCGTACTCGCCCCGATCGTCGACGTGCTCAATCGTCCGCGTGCTGCTCGACGAATCCCCGCGAGGTCCCGATCCCCATCGAGACCCCGATCAGGGCGCCGGCGGCGAGATCGATCGGCGAGGTCACGAGGAATCGAGGCGAGGCGCCCTGGGTCCACGCCTCGACCAGGCCGTCGGTCCCGGTGCTGGTCGCGACGAGTTGGGCGGCCGCCATGAAGACGGACGGGGCGGCGTAGAGCAGGACCGGCTGGTGCCGAGGGGCGAGCACCCGACCGACGTGGCCGGTCGCCCAGCCCGCGAGGACGGCCGCACCGAGGGCCTGCCCTCGCAGGTCGTTCGAGGCGAAGAGGAACACCACCGCCACCGCGAGGAGCCCGGCGGCCGCGGCCTTGAGCGACGCCGAGGAGAAGACGGTCCTCGGATCGAGCACCTCGGCCGGGGACCGTTCGGACTGGTCGGGAAGCGGGCCGGTCGTGCGATAGAGCACCAGGGCCACGAGCAGCGAGACTCCGCCCCAGGCGAGCGTCTCGATCGGCAGGCCGATGCCGAGCCCGTTCGAGAACAGCGCGTCGGTGTAGCTCCCGGAACCGAGGGCGGTCACGCCGAGCCCGACGCCGACCACGAAGGTCCCCACCGCCGGATTGACGATCCGGCCGACCAGCACCCCGATCGCGGTCGCCACGAGGAGCGCCAGGGCCAGGGTCGCGACCGCCCGGACCGGCGAGATCGCCTCGATCACGAGGGGGCCGGGGACCCCTCGCTCCGAGACCATGGAACCGAGCGCCCAGGACATGACGATCCCGGCGAGGATCGCCCCGCCGATCACGGCGACGTATCGCTGGATCGAACCGGCGACGCCGTCACGGGCGACGTCCTCAGCCATGGCCTTCCGGGCGGTCCTGTCGAGTGCCATCGCAGCATTGGAACCGGCCTTGGACGACTCGGCAAGTCGTCCGGCGACGGTCGTTCTCATATCCTCCGCGTGGAGAACCCATGTCCACCCAACGACCCCAGATCGACCTCGACGGCGCCCCGCTCTCGATCGCGGACGTGGCGGCCGTCGCCCATCGTCGCGTCGACGCCGTGCTCGACCCCGCGACCCGGGCCCGTCTCGAACAGGCCCGCACCGCGATCGACCGGATCGCGGATGGTCCCGATCCGGTCTACGGCCTGAACACGGGGTTCGGATCGCTCGCGCAGGTCCGGATCGAGCATGCCAAGCTCGAGGAGCTCCAGCTCAACATCGTGCGGAGCCACGCGGCCGGCGTCGGCGAGCCGCTGCCGCCCGAGACCGTCCGCGCGATGACGGTGATCCTCGCCGCGAGCCTCGCCCGCGGGCACAGCGGGGTTCGTCCCGTCGTGGTCGAGCGACTGCTCGAGCTCCTTCGGCTCGACCTCCTGCCGATCGTCCCGAGCCGTGGATCGGTCGGTGCCTCCGGGGACCTCGCCCCCCTGTCCCACCTCGCGCTGGCCCTCCTCGGCGAGGGCACGACGAGAACGGACGGGGCGTCGCGCCCGATGGCCGAGGCGCAGGCCGCCGCGGGCCTCGAGCCCCTGCGTCTCCAGGCGAAGGAGGGCCTCGCCCTGATCAACGGCACGCACCTGATGGCCGCGCAGGCGAGCCTCGCACTCGACTCGCTCGATCGCATCTTCGACGCGGCGGTGGTCGCGGCCGCGATGGGCATCGACGCGTGCCGGGCGAGCCACGGACCGCTGGCGGCGGAGATCCACGACGTGCGACGCCAGCCCGGCCAGATCGAGGTCGCGGCACGGCTCCGGGAGCTCGTCGCCGAGTCGACGATCGTCGAGGCCCACCGCGAGGACGACCCGCGGGTGCAGGATCCCTACTCCCTGCGGGCGATCCCCCAGGTGCTCGGCGCGGTGCGCGACACGATCCGGTTCGTGCAGCGGCAGGTCGAGTTCGAACTGGGCGCGGTGACCGACAACCCCCTCCTCTTCGGGGTCGAGGACGGCGAGGACCCGAGACTCCTTTCCGGCGGCAACTTCCACGGCATGCCGCTCGCGATCCCGCTCGACGCCCTGCGGGTCGCCATGACCCATCTCGCGGGCATCTCCGAGCGGCGGGTCTTCTGGGTGCTGAGCGGGCGTGACGCCCACAACCCGGTGACGCCCTACCTCGCGGAGGACCCGGGGCTCCAGAGCGGCCTGATGATCGCGCAGTACACCGCCGCCGCCTGCGTGAGCGAGATGCAGACCATCGCCAATCCCGCCAGCGTCGCGAACGTACCGACCAGCGCCGGGATCGAGGACTACAACTCGATGGGCGCGACGAGCGGACTGCTCGCGATGCGGTCGATCGACCTGCTCCGGTCGGTCATCGCGATCGAGCTCCTCGTCATGGCCCAGGCGATCGAGCACCAGCGTCCCCTCCGGAGCGGGCCCGGGGTCGAGGCGGCGCACGACCTCGTTCGCGAACTGGTTCCCCCGCTCTCGGACGACCGCCCCCCCGCCCCCGACATCGCACAAGTCGAATGCCTCGTCGAATCCGGTCGAATCCGCTGACGAAGCTCCGGTGACGAGGTCCGTCGCTCCTAGACTGGAGCTGGAGAGACAAGGACCTCCGCATCCGCGAAGGCCCCCAAACCGGATCCGAGAACGATGACCACCAGCACGTCCGCCCGAGTCGTTCGCGCCCCACGAGGCGCCGAGAAG
>JAYZBK010000003.1:0-5672 GCA_036339295.1 Planctomycetota bacterium | reverse complement strand
TGCTCTCGTTGAACCGTCACACCAAAGGTACGGCTCCCGATATCAGTTCATTACACTGGGACCAGCCTGCTGGAACCGGCCCTGATGACCCCGGAGAAACACCATGACCGAGCAGAAGAACGCTCTTGCCCAATTGTTTGCCGCCTGCTGGAAGGATGAGGCCTTGAAGGCCCGCTTCATGGCTGACCCCAAGGCCGTGCTGAAGGAACACGGCTTGGATGTCCCTGCCAACCTGGACGTGAAGGTGGTGGAGAACGCGGACGACTGCGTGCACATCACCCTGCCTGCCCTGCCGGCCGAATACATGAACCTGTCGGATGACGAGTTGAGCAACGCGGCGGGGGGGGACAAGGACCTGCAGAACGTGACGGACCTGGGCTGCTGACGAAGCCAGGCGGTGACCGCCGCGACCATCGGTGGTGCGACAGGGGTCGAGCAGGATGCGACGACGAGCCCGGCAGTCTGTCAGGGATTCGTTGCGTCCGACTCGAGCGGCTTGAAGGCCGGGGCCGGGAGACGAGCAAGCGCGAGGTAGCCCTTGATCTCGATCGTATCGTCGGGCTGCGCCACGATCTTGACGTGGTTGATCGATCGGTGGACGCCACCGTGCGGTCCAAGTTCCGACCACCCTTCGATGTCGAGGAAGGCGTCGACCTTCGCCGGATCGACCCGGCTCGAATCGCGGAAGGCCTCGAAGATGGAGCGGATCAGGGAGCAGCGGCCCTGCCGACCCTCTCCCGAATAGCACTCGAATCCGACCCGGGGATCGACGCCGCCGGACCGGATGTCGACGCAGGGCGCGATCGAGGCCTCCGGAATCCGATCGATGATCCTGGCCAGGTTCGGAAGGCGATCGCGAAGGCCCACTCCACGCAGGATCTCGAGCAGCTGCTGGTGGTCGTTCGTCGGCTTGAAGCACAGGCGGACGGGGTTCGACCGGCGGGAGAACATCAGCCCGGTCTGGAAGATCGGGGCGTCGGTGTCGAGCTGGTGGATCCGCTCGGCGGTCGCGTCGAGGTCGTCGTGGATCGTCGACTCGAGGTCGAAGGCGTCGATCACGCGGCGGATGTTGCGGGCGACGGCGCGAGGCCCGTAGATGGCGTCGTCCTCCGTTTCGAGACTCGAGGGACCCAGGAAGAACGCGGGGGGGGCATCGAGGCCCCGGTCGTCGAGATCGTGTTCGAACCAGATGGAGTCGATGTGCGCAATCGGTGGACGGGAGCCGCCCGGTGGGATCGACCAGAGCCTGGCGAGCTGGCGGAATCGCGAATGCTTGTCGGGATTCGAAAGCAGGGCGGTGAGATTGCGCTTGGACCGGTTCAGGCACCAGAGGAAGTCGACGGTGTCGTCGTCGGGGTCGAATCGAAGCTCGAGCCCGAACGTCGCGCCCTTGAGGTGGTTGGGATCGGTCCGTGCGACGGCCCGGCCGATCCTCGTGCGGGCCTCGGGCGAGATCAAGGCCGGCCCCAGTCGGTCGAGCGTGTCCGACATCGCCTCCTCGAGTCCGATTCGATCACGTGGGACCACGAAGGGATCGGTTTCGTCCTCCCCGACCGACCTGGCCGGTGCCGTGTAGGGCTCGACATGCACGAACGCGCGATTCCGAACCGGACCACGTGATCTCGTTCGGAGCTGGTATCCGTCGGAGACCGTCCGGATCGCGGTTGCATCGACGTGAAGGGCGAGGCAGGCGAGCGCCGTCGCGATCAGTCGGTGGGGGTCCTCGTAGAGGGTGACGGCATGGACCGTGCCGTGAAGGAACGCCGTGGCGGGATCGGCCTGGACGGCCATCATCTCCTCGAAGCTCCGGACAGGCGGCCGTACGACCGTGGAGTGGAAGGGCGTCTCGCTCGCGCCGCCCTCTTCCCATTCGCCGAGAAGGCGGACCTGGGCGGCCAGCGCGAATCGATCCGCCGCGTCGAGTTCGGCGAGGGCGAGGATCCCGAGGCTCTCTCGCAGGATCGGATCGTGGTCGTCCCGGTCGCCGGCCGCCTCCCGGCTCGCATGCACCAGCCGGATCACGGTCGCTCGGAGGTCGGCGGTGCGATCGGTGCCCGCGCCGTCGTCGTTCGACTCGGCGGGATCCTCCCCGTCCCCGAGCCGCGCAGCGAGGCGAGCCACCGCCCAGGGCCCCATCGTGGACGGCGTGAAGTAGAGCCCGCCCCAGCGGCGGAATCGGCGGAGGAACCAGGTGGCGTCGGTCCGCGGGTCGAGACCGGCGTCGATCCGCAACGCCTCGACGAGGGCGGTGGTCGGGACGTCCTCCTGTTCCCAGTGTGCCGTCGCCGGAGTGCGACGCATCGCATCACCGCCGCCCTCTTCGGTGACGGCCTGCGGGATGAACCCTCCGGAGTCGCCCCGAAGCGACTCCAGGGCGTCGAAGTCCGGATCGAGTCCGGCGAGCGTCACCAGCGCCGTATCGGTGCTCGTGGGAATGCAGCCCCGGCTGTAGCCCCAGAGACCGCAGCGTCGGTGGGACTCCAGATGAGCTTGCAGTCGTGCGAGGGTCTCTTCCGCGGCATCGGCCTCGCCGCCGCCGGCGTCGCGGATGGCGGCGAGGGCCGCGCCGAGGAAGCCGAGCGGGACGAGATCGCCGTAGGGCGTGGTTTCCTCCGCACCGGGCGGCCGCTGGTGGAGGGCCAGGCTCTCGTCGAGGGCCCGATTCGCCACCTCGATCGTCGCCGCGGCCAGGCGCTCGCGTCCCGCGGCGATGCGAACCCGCGCGGCTTCGACGAGTCCCTGCTCCAGATCGCCGTCGGCGTCTCCGTGCGAAAGGAAGAACCGGTTGCAGTTTCCGGTGCGTCGGTACTGCGAGAGTCGTGCGGCATCGAGATGGGCCTCGAGCCGATTCTCGAGTTCCACCCGGACCCGACCATCGGACAGCGTCGTGGTGGAGAGGATGCGCACGCCGATCGCGGAAAGCAGGTCGAGTCCGCCGCCGCGTGGTTCGGAACGCAGGACCGCCGCGCCGCGGGCGAACCCGTCCTCGAAGTCGAGGGCGAGGGCGACCGGCGGCAGGCCCGCGACCCGACCGACGCCGATGCACAGTCGGCCGAGTGGTTCGAGGTGCCGAAGTTCCTCGGCGTGCGAGTCGAGGAGCGAAGGGCCGGATTCCTGCGAACGGGGGCAGGCCGGGGGAAGTCGGACCGTGCCGTCCTTCAGCAACATCGCCGCGCCGCCGGGCGCCATCGCGATCGCCTCGATCGAGTCGAGATCGATCGACTCGTCCAGGAAGTACATGCCCCGGACCTGTTCGTCGTCGGCCACCTCTCGCACGCTCGGCAGATGGAACGCGACCGCCACCCCCGCCCGGGGGGACATCGCGTCGAGGAGGCGGCGGGTCGCATGGACCCGGGCGGGCGTCGTGGGGGAGCCTGGCATCGTCAGCCGTTCGGGGTGACGCCGGGGATGCCCGGTTGCAGCCACGAGAGATCCGGACCCGGGGCGGCCGCCTGCTCGATCGTCGGTGCGGGGCGGTCCGACACGCGAAGGACACCCGCCTTGAGCAGGTTGCGCGCCAGCGTCAGCTTCGCGTTCTCGCTCAGGAGCGCGGGCATCTCCCCGACTCGGAAACGCTCGTGCCTCTCGAAGAACCCGAGCACGGGCTCGAGCTTCAGCGGGAGCGACATCCTCGCCCCGCACGAGATCCGGAACTCCCCTTCGGCGCGTCGGGTCGTCCAGCGGCGCCCTTCCGGGCGTTCGAGCACGGTGTCGAGGTCGACGTTTCCGGCGGCCAGGGCGGAGGCGAAGCTGCCGCTCGGATCCGGCGGACCCGACCATCCCTCCTCGTCGGCCTGGAGGAGCCTCCCGAGATCGATCGGCGGGTCGCACGCATCCGCCAGCTCCGCGGCTCGGCGAAGGAGGTCGCCGGCGGTCGGCGCGGTCGATCCGTCGGTGTAGAACTCGAGCGGCGTGCGTCGGCGGAGATCGATGCTCTGGAAGGCCACGAGATCGGTGATCCGAGCGAGGAGCTCGTGGACCCGCCGCGGATACAGGCCGATCGTGAGATGCACCGAGTGCTCGTCGGTGGATGCGGCCGAGTGCGGGACGCCACGAGGCAGGTAGAGGACGTCTCCCGGCCGCAGGACCACCTCCCGGGTCGGTTCCCCGTGGTCGGGAAGGGCACTGGCGAGACGGGGGAACATCTCCGAGGCCAGTGGAGAGCTTTCGACCGGGAGGTCGTGCTCGACCTCGTGGAGCCGCCAGGTCTTCGATCCGCTGGTCTGCAGGACGAGGACGTCGTGCGCATCGACGTGCGTGTCGAAGCCCTGGGAGGCCGGTGGCGTGCAGTAGACGTTGCAAAGGACATTCGACCGAAGAACGCGTCGAAGATCCATGACGATTCGCTCCACGGCGGGCCAGTAACTCTCGGCGCCGTTGAAGATCAGCGTGTGTCGTTCGGCGAAGGCCGACCGCATCGCGGCGATCCCGCTCTCCGGGTCCATCCGGGCGGAGGCGAGCATGGCCGGCGTCACCTCGCCGCCCCCGTCCGGGGCGATCACCCGCACGGCATCGGTGAGGTGTGGACGGCCGTATCGAAGGCACCGGCCCATCGATTCGAGGTCGAAGATCCCGTCGACCACGAGCGGATCGTTGCGTTCGAGGTGAAGGACCTCGCGCTCCAGGAAGCGTTCCACGAAGTCGTCGATCGAGATTGGGGCCAGCAGCGATGCGGCATCGGCGATGGTCATCGAGTTTCTTCCTCTCGGTTGCTTGCCGGGGTTGTCGGAATCGCCACAATAGCAGGTGTGCTCGACCGATCGAACCAGATTCACGCGCGGGAGGCGATGGAAGCGATCGCCGATGGTCGGACGTTCACGCCGATCCGCTACCTCCCGGGCGAACCGGGGACTCCTTCGCGGGTGGTCTGGGCCGATCTGGCTCGGTCGAGGCTCGAACGACCGTTCTTCGACGAGGAGTTCCTGCCGGAAAACGGCCCCGCTTTCCCGTGGTTCGCCGCGCCCGCGACCTCGCTTCGCCGGGGACTTCGCGACGGCCTGTTCTCGAGGCCGCTCGGCGGGTTGATCTTCCATGTCGCCCGGTGCGGAAGCACGCTGGCCCGTCGGCTCCTGGGCGCGGTTCCCGATCGGGTCGTGTTCTCCGAACCCGGGGTGCTGAACACCATGGTCCTCGCGGACGACCATCGTCCGCTCATGGACCTCTTCTCCTGCCTCGAGCACACCGCCAACGAACGCGGTGGCCGCGCCGTCGTCAAGTGCACGAGCTGGAACCTCTTCCACGCGGATCGGGTGCTGGAGGGGGCGGGATCGCCACCCGCGATCTTCATCCACCGGGATCCCGGCGAGGTGCTGGCCTCGCTCCAGGGTGCCGACTGGTTCTCGAGAATCCCGGAGGCCGATCGGCCGTCGCAGTCCGTCTCGGACCCCGACGAGGGAAACGGCCTCTACCTGGAGGCGTTGATGCGGTCCGGGCTGCGGCTCGCCGAGGCCGGGCGAGTTCGCTGCGTCGAGTACCCGGACCTGAAGACGCGGCTCCTCGATGGCGACCTGCCTGCGTTCCTCGGGTACGAGGTCGACGCCGAGACCCGAACCCGGATGGAGGCGGTCACGCAGGATCACAGCAAGAATCCCGGCGAGGTCTACACCGCCGACCGGGCCCGCAAGGCGAAGATCGTGGCGGAGACACCCGCGATCCAACGGGCGGCGGACCGC
>JAYZBK010000002.1:0-4455 GCA_036339295.1 Planctomycetota bacterium | reverse complement strand
AGGCGGCGCCGATGCGGGTGTGCCGATCCCACGCCGAGCGGTCGATCCCGTGCAGTCGCATGCGGCGGATCCGCGTCGCGATCTCGTCGTCGTCGGTCGTGACCATCCCGCCTTCGCCGGTGGTGATCGTCTTGTTGGCGTAGAAGCTGAAGCAGCACGCCGTCGACCCGATGGAGGCGCCCACCATCGATCCATCTTCGTGACGGGTGGGGAACGCGTGCGCGGCGTCCTCGACCACGCTCACGCCGCGGGCGGCGCACACGTCGACGATGCCCGGGTCGGTCTCGTCGCCTCGCATGGCGCAGGCCCGTCCGGCGAAGTGCACCGGCATCACGCACGACACGCCGGGATGGCGATCGAGGGCGTCGGCCACGAGCTCCGGCGTGAGCAGGCCGGTGGTCGGATCGACGTCGACGAGCCGGACGCGGCCGCCGAGGTACTCCACCACCTCCGCGGTCGCGGTGAAGGTCAGGGTCGGGACGAGGACCTCGGATCCGGGACCGACGCCGGCCGCCTCGCACGCGAGGTGGAGTCCGGCGGTGCAGGAGTTGACGGCGATGGCGTGCCGGGCCCCGACGGCGGAACCGAACGCCGCCTCGAAGTCGAGGACGCGGTTGCCGCTCGTGAGCCAGCCGCTGTCCAGCACGTCCCGGAGGTAGCGGAGCTCGTGGCCGCCGGCATCGACTCGGAAGAAGGGGACCTTCATCGAGGGGATTGTCGCCGATCGGGCTTCCCGGATCCAGTGCCCGCCCCGACGATCGCCGCCAGGGTCCGCAGGACGACCGCGAGATCCCCGGCCATGGAGCGATCACGGACGTACGCCTCGGACAGGGCGAGCTTCCGGGGCAGGATCTCGTCTCGATAACACGCTTCGGGGTCGGCGCTCGCGGCGAGGATCGACTCCTCGTCCCGGAACTCGATCGAGGCGGGATCGGTGATTCCCGGTCGCACCGAGAGCACGACGTCCCATCGCTCGCGATGGACCTCGGTCCAGGCGGGGATCTCGGGTCGTGGACCCACGAGGCTCATGTCGCCGACCAGCACGTTCCAGAGCTGCGGGAGCTCGTCGAGCTTCGTGCGGCGGAGCACGCGGCCCACCGTCGTGACCCGCGCGGTGTCGCCGGCGTCGAAGGATCCCTCCTCGGTGCCGCGTCGAACGGTCATCGACCGGAACTTCACCACGCGGAAGGGGCGTCGGTCGCGACCGACCCGCAGTTGACGGAAGAACGGTCCGCCCGGACTGGTCGCCGCGACGAGCACCGCGAGCAGGAGGAGGAGCGGGGAGAGCAGCAGGAGTCCGGCCGCCGCGACCACGATGTCGAGCAGTCGCTTCACGTGGAACGCTCCTCCGGCTTGCGAAGCGCCCCGACCACGTGGGTCCGGAGCAGGGGGATGCTCGAGAGCGCCTTGTAGGCGGGGGGACCGAGGACGCCCAGTCGAGCCACCGCTCGCCCGAGGGGCGGGAGGAGCGTCACCGACCGGAAGGTCGCGTGCGCGTCGGGGAAGAGCGTGCGGATCCGCGGGACCGGGACCCCGCGGACATCCGGGTTCCGGGGATTGTCCACGACGAAGTCGTACCAGAGCACGACGCCGCCCGGCCGGACGACTCGCCAGGCCTCGGTGGCGAGGCGCCGTTGCACCTCGTCGTCGAGGATCGACGTGAAGACCGTGCTCAGGAAGACCACGTCGAACGAGGCGGCATCGAGTCCGGTGTTCGTCGCGTCGCCCTCGTCGATCCGCACGTCGGCGGGAAGCTCCTCGCGGGCCTTCTCGACCCGGTCCGGCAGGAGCTCGACCCCGGAGATGCGCGACGGTTCGAGTCCGAGCGCGAGCATTCGTCGGAGTTCCCCGCCCGCGCCGCACCCGAGTTCGACGAGGGAGAGCCGATCGATCGGTCCCGGTTCGATCGACTCGAGGATCCCGCGGTAGAGCCGTTCCCGTTCCTCCCGCACGAGCGTCGTCCAGCGGGAGCCGCGGCTCTCGGCACCGCGTCGCGCGTAGGCATCGGTCATTCGGTCGAGCTCTCGGTCGTGGTCGCTCAACGCCCGACGTTCCCGGAGGTCGGGCCGCGGCGCGTCTCGATCGCCTCGAGGAACCGTCCCGCAAGCACCTGGTAGTCGTGGTTCGCGCGGACGAAGGCGCCGCCCGCGGCGCCCAGCCCGGCTCGCTGCTCCGCGGGCATCGCGGCGACGCGACGGAGCGCGGTCGCGAGGCCGGTCGCGTCGCCCGCCGGGACGGTGATGCCGCACTTCGCCTCCCCGATCGGGTCGTTGCCCGCGGAGTAGGCCGCGACCACCGGACGTTCGACCAGCATGGCGTCGAAGATCTTGTTCATGCCGATCCCGAAGCGGAAGAGCGGCTCGGCCTTGAGTCCGACGAAGACCGCGTCGCACGCCTGGAGCGTCGAGATCGCCGCGAGCCTCGGCATCCGGTCGAGGAACTCGACGCCCGGCATGTCGCTGGCGAGCTCCCGGAGTTGCTCCTTCTCCGGGCCGTCGCCGATGAGAAGGACCCCGATGCCGGCATCGGCCGCCGATCGCGCCGCCTGCAGGAGCGTCTCGAGGCCGTACGAGGCGGTGTGGCTGCCCGCGTAGCCGACGACGAAGGGATGCTCGCGCCGCATCCTCTCGAGCGCCGCCATGGCGTCGGCCGGGACGTGCGAGGGATCCGGCGACGACGTTTCGTCTAGATCGACGCCGTTCGGGACCGCGACGTAGCGGGCGTCGTCGAGCCCGCGGGTGCGCAGGTGGTCGATGGCGAGGGGAAGGATCGAGACCACGAGGTCGGCGTCGCGGCAGCACCGGTCCTCCGCCCGCTGGGTGATGCGGATGAAGGGATGCCGGGGCGAATACCCGGCGAGCTCGATGGGCGAGAGGGGCCAGAGATCGTGGACCTCCCAGACCAGCGTCGCGTCGTGGTCGCGCGCGATGCGCCGGCACGGATCGATGTCGAAGGGATACGTGCTCGAGGCGATGACCGCATCGACCTTCCGTTCGGCGAGGAACGTCCGTCGTTCCCGATCGACCGCGCGGATGAAGGCATGGATGGATCGGATGCGACCGAGTCCGTTGCCCTGGTACCGCGGCGTGCGGAGCCAGCGATATCGGATCCCGTCGATGAACTCCTCGTGGACGCGACCCCCCGTCTCGGGGTTTCGGTTCCGGAGGTGGCTGTAGGAACCGGCGAGCACCGTCACGTCGTGGCCGTTCGCGACCCAGTGCCGCGCAAGCTGGTGGGGGCGGAACTCCATCCCGTGCCCGGGACTCCCCGCGTAGTGGTTGACGAGCACGATGTTCACGAGGTCGAGGTCCCCAGGGTTGCACGATCACCCCGCAGGCGATCGCTCGCCGTTCCTCGCCAGCACATGACGAGCCCGAAGACGCCGGCGACGATCGAGGCTCCGGAGACGCCGAGCATCATGATGGTCGCGGAGATCCCCGCTTCGGCGAAGCCCATGATCGCCGAGGCGACGAGGCCGATGCGCAGGACGCTCCCCGCGAGCTGGGTCCAGAGACGTTCGACGAGCCCGAGCAGCGGGAACACCGGGATCACGATGAAGTCGGCGGCCACCCCCGGAAGCAGGGCCAGCAGGTAGATGCCGGAGGCGGACCATCCTTCGCCGAGGACCATCGGGACCAGCCAGGGTCCGATCACGGCGATCGGGACGAACACCACGAGGGCCAGGGTCGTCAGTCGTCGAAGGCAGGCCACGAGCACGGGGCGGATGGGCTCGCCGGCCCGGAACGCCCTCGAGGACTCGCTCATCAGCACGACCGACGCGGACGACCCGATGATCGCGACGGGCCGGGCGATGATCCGCTGGATCAGGTTGAACTGGCCGGCGACGTCCGCACCGAACCCCCCCGAGACGAGCGTGGTCGGCAGGTGGCTTCCGAGCTGCTCGAGCAGGTGCGCCCACACGAGGATGGTCGGGAATCGACGGTAGCGAAGCAGGGCTCTTCGCCATCGCTTGTGGCCGCGTCCTCGTTCGCGGAAGGATGGATCGAGGCCGACCACGACGCCGACCGCGACCAGCTCGGCGGCCTGCCCGGCGACCCACGCGGCGATCATCCACTCGACCCTCGGATCGAGCAGGGCGGCGCCGACGAAGATCGCCGCCATGACCCCGCCGTTGGCGATCCGCCCGGCGGCGAGTCCGCCGACCAGGCTCCGTCGCGTCGCCCACCAGATCGCGAGGGCCCGCAGGCCGAGGACGAGGGTCGCCGCCGGCACCGCCCACGGCATCGACTCGAGCACGACGGCATCCGTCCAGGCGAGCAGCACGCCGCCGACGACGCTCATCACGACCCACGAGACGGCGGCCACGACCGGGACGATCAGGGCCGTGACGACGACGATCGACCGGGCGCGGTGATGGCGTCGCGGAATCGGGATCGCCGCCTCGAGTCGACCGGTCGCGATCATCCCGAAGAAGACGGCGAACGTCGCGAAGAC
>JAYZBK010000001.1:0-6326 GCA_036339295.1 Planctomycetota bacterium | reverse complement strand
GCTCGTCCTGTCGGATCCGGTGCAGCTGACCTTCGGGGATCGGTTCATCAAGGCGGGCGAGTCGTACTTCTCGCCCGACGGGACCAAGATCGTGTTCCAGGCGGTCGAGCGACCGGACGACGGCTCGGTGCCCGAGGACTTCTACGCGATGTTCGTCGCGGACACCGTCCGCGACGAGGCCGGTCGGACGCGATCGCTCGGGAACATCCGTCGGATCTCTCCTGCCGGGACCGCCAACACCTGCGGCTGGTTCCATCCGGTCGATCCGAACATCGTGATCTTCGGCACCACGCTCGCGCCACCCTCCGACGAGGCCGCCCCCGGATACCAGAGGGGGACCGGTCGCTATCGGTGGCAGTTCCCCCCCGAGATGCGGATCGTCGCGACCGATCTTCGAACCAACGACGCCACGGTCGAGACGCTCGACACCCTCGTCGGCGACGGCGAGGGCTACGTCGCCGAGGGCAGCTTCTCGCCCGACGGACGCCACCTGCTCTACACCTCCCTCGAGTCCGGGCAGGGCGACATCTTCATCAAGGATCTCAAGAGCGGCGAGATCGCCCACGTGATCGCCGCACCGGGCTACGACGGAGGACCGTTCTTCTCGCCGGACGGTCGGCGGATCACCTATCGAAGCGACCGCCACGGCAACAACCTGCTGCAGGTGTTCGTGGCGGAACTCGAGTTCGACGACACCGGCCGGATCGTCGGCGCGTCGCACGAACACCAGGTGACCGACGACAAGCACGTGAACTGGTGCCCCTTCTGGCATCCCGACGGGCGCCACCTGCTTTACTCGACGAGCCGGGTCGGTCATCGGAACTACGAGGTCTTCATGGTCGACGCGATGCGGGAACCCGGGACCCGCCCGGTCCGCAGTCGCTACGGCACGGGGATCCGTCGCGTGACGCACCTCGACGGCGCGGACGTCCTTCCCGCGTTCAACGCGGACGGTTCCGAGATGATCTGGACCAGCAAGCGGGGGCCCAGCGGCACCAGCCAGCTCTGGACCGCCTCCTTCGACGCACCGCTCGATTCCCCCAGTGCCGCCCCGTCGACCGGACGCCCCTCGGGATCCTCCGGCTCGTGACGGACGTCTTCGACGAGCGTCGATACCTGGTGCCGTTTCGATCGGCGCTGCTTCCCCAGCTCTTCGCCGACGTGCTCGTCGTGGGGAGCGGGGTCGCCGGACTCCGCGCCGCCATCGCGGCGTCGGAGGCGGGGAAGGAGGTGGTCGTCCTCTCGAAGGGCGACGCGTCAACGTCGTCGACCGCCTGGGCGCAGGGCGGGATCGCCGGCGCGGTCCATCCGGACGACGAGCCCGAGCTGCATGCGAAGGACACCGTGGACGCGGGCGCCGGGCTCTGCGACCCGGACATGGTCGACGTGCTCTGCCGCGAGGGGCCCGACGAGATCCGCACCCTGATGGACTGGGGCATGCGATTCGACCTCGAGGTCGACGGATCGCCGAGCCTCGGTCGCGAAGGCGGACACCTGCGACCACGCATCCTCCACACCGACGGCGCCGCCACGGGTGCCGCGCTGGTCTCGACGCTGCTTCGTCGCGCCGCGTCGGCCGAGACGATCCGGGTCTTCGAGCACTGCACCGCGATCGACCTGCTCTCGACCGACGCGGAGCCCGGATCGCCGGTGATCGGCGTCCTCACGCACCACCCGCGTCACGGCCTCCAGGTGATCTGGGCCGGCTCGGTCGTGCTCGCCGGCGGTGGGGCCGGGCGGCTCTATCGGGAGACCACGAACCCGAAGACCTCGACGGGCGAGGCGGTCGCCATGGCGTGGCGGGCCGGGGCGACGGTGGCGGACACCGAGTTCGTCCAGTTCCATCCCACGACGCTCTACGTCGCCGGTTCGGTCCGGGCGCTCCTGAGCGAGGCCGTGCGAGGCGAGGGGGCGATCATCGTCGACCGGAGGGGCGAGCCCATCATGGAGGGGATCCATCCCCTCGGAGACCTGGCGCCACGCGACGTCGTGACGGCCCGGATCACCGAGGTGCTCGGCGAATCCGGCGATTCGTGCGTCTACGTGGATGCGAGGCGGATCGAAGGCGGACTCGAGGGGCGGTTCCCGACGCTGGCGGCCCGGCTGCGGGAGTTCGAGATCGATCCCGCGACGATGCCCATCCCGGTCCATCCGGCCGCCCACTACACGATCGGCGGCGTGCAGGTGGACGCCGACGGCGCCACGCGCGTCCCCGGCCTCTTCGCCTGCGGCGAGGTCGCCACGAACGGCATCCACGGCGCGAATCGACTGGCGAGCAACTCGCTTCTCGAGGGGCTGGTCTTCGGTGGCCGCGCCGGCCGGGCGGCCGCGGGCTTCGGCGAGGACACCGGCCGTCGACCTCGACTCCTCGCCGAGGCGCCGCAGCGCCGTGCGGGCGAGCTCGACCTGATCGACGTCCGGGCGAGCCTTCGAAGCGCCATGTGGCGGAACGTCGGCATCCTCCGCGATGGCGGGAAGCTGGAGGATGCGCTCGACATGGTCGACTTCTGGGGCCGGTACTGCCTCGACAAGACCTTCGACGACGCCGAGGGCTGGGAGATCCAGGGGATGCTCGCCGCCGCGCGGCTGGTGATTCGCGGCGCGATGGCCCGCTGCGAGAGCCGGGGGACCCACCGTCGGGTGGACCATCCGGCGATCGCCCCGGGGACGCCGGTCCGCTACGCCTGGACCCGTGGCTCGGACCGGCCGGAAGTGCAGCCCGTCCACGCCGGGGGTGTGATGCCGACCGGAGATCGTCGTCGGGTGGAGACCTCGTGAGCGACCGTCCGCGCCAAGCTCCGGCGGTCGCGGCGAGATTCGCCTTGCTGGCCTGCACCGCGATTCCGTTCGCCGTCGGCTGCGACACGACGGTGACGGAGTATCACCGTCGACCGGCGTTCTACAAGCTCGCGAGCGAGACCGAGCTCAAGGACGAGATGATCACGGCCGACGGTCGTCGGATCGTCTTCATCGAGGACGGTCGGCTTCCCAGCGAGGTGGAGGAGATCGAACGACGCCGCCGCGAGAAGGAGGAGGCGCAGCGTCGGGAACGGGAGCGGATCCGGAAGGCGGCGATCGCCGCCGGACGTCCGATCCCGCCCGAGGCGATGGAGCCCGAGCCACCGAAGGCGTTCAAGTCCCGCGAGGTCATGGACGACGGGAAGGTCGTTCTTCGAGCCCTGCTGCCCGAGCACGTGATCGGGAACGTGATGACCTGCCTTCGCAACCAGGAGTACGTCGAGCTCTGGGAGCAGGTGGTCGCCGAGTCGTCCAAGCGGGCCTATCGAAGCCAGGGGCAGGACATGGAGCAGTTCGTGGCGTGGTGCGTCAAGAACCGGTCCGAGCTCATGATGACGCTCAACCGGATGAGCTTCGGCTACTACGGCGGTTCCGACGTCGTGATCGATCGGCTGCCCGACCATTCGGTCAGGATCCGCTTCTCACCCACGCTCGCATCGGAGTTCGCGTTCCGCGAGGTCCTGGTGGTTCACGACGGCCAGGGCATGAAGCTCGCCGGCATCCGGTGATCCGGAGCGTCGGCCGGGAATCGTGCGACCACGCCCCGCCCGAAACGTCGCAGCTCGTCGCCGATCCGCCGGCAGATCCGATGGATCAGCGTGGTGCCTTCGCCCGCATCGCGGGCGTCCGCGGTCGGGATGAACTCCTGCGGCCCGGGCCCCCGGCGTTCCGGCCGAGGTGCGTCGATCGCGGGTCCGTCGGTCAGGCGGGCATCGTCGGCCAGGGGGTCGAACCGGCGCACCGGCATGACCTCGAGCTTGAACGGGGTTCGTTGGAAATCGGCCTGGGTCGAACCCGACCCGGCCCGTCCCGAGTCGAGGAGCCCCGAATCGACGAGTCCGATCCGGCCGGTCGCGGACGAGGGCTCGAGGAAGGGGCGGTCGGTGGGCGAGACCAGGACCCCCGCCACCACGACGAGCACCACCCCGATCGAGGACGCGACGCCGGAGAGCCGGTGAAACCAGCCTCCTGCCTCGTGGGTCGTCCTGCTCTCGTTCGGGTGCATCGGGTCGCTTCCTTGGGTGTCCGTGGGATTCAATCCCGGGCGTGCCGGGTCCTTTCGCGCCTTCCCGTCGATCTCGAGCGAGTGGCTGGTGGTCGCTCGACGGGTCTACGCAGATCGCCGATCGATCAGGTCGCATTGTCGACTTTCCCCCGGCCTTCCCGCCATGGGGCTTTCGCCCCTGGTCCGTCGATGGACTCGGCCCTGGAATGGAAACGAGCCCGATTCGCCCTTCATTGCACGGGGCACGACGAACCACGTCGAAAATGAAACGGGCCGCCCCAGGGGGCGGCCCGTTCGAAGGGTCGTCGATGTCCGCGGTCGACCTCAGGCCGATGCGGCGCCCGCGGGGTCCGGCGTCGGCGTGTCGTCGTCGCCGCCGCCATCCTCGCCGTCGTCACCACCGTCCTCGGACCGGGAGGCCTCGAACGAGAGGTGATCCTGGTCCTCCTTGCGGGTGACCTTGATCGCGTCGCCCTCGAGGAACTCCCCGGAGAGGAGGTTCTCGGCGAGCGGGTCCTCGATGTAGGTCGAGAGGGCTCGTCGCAGGGGACGGGCACCGAAATCGGGGTTGTAGCCCTTCTCGATCAGGAACTCCTTGGCGGGCTCGTCGAGCTCGAGGGACATGCCCTTCACCGCGAGCCTCTCCCGGACCTTCGAGAGTTCGTACTCGATGATCGTCGTGAGGTCGTCCTTGGCGAGCGGCCGGAAGACGATCACCTCGTCGAGGCGATTGATGAACTCGGGCCGGAAGAACTTCTCGATCTCGGCCATGAGGGCTGAGCGCATCTTGTCGTAGTCCTGGACCGCATCCCGCTTGGCGAAGCCGAAGCTGGCACCACCCTTGATCAGGTCGGCCCCGATGTTCGAGGTCATGATCAGGATGACGTTCTTGAAGTCGACGTGCCGTCCGAACGAGTCGGTGAGACGTCCCTCCTCCATGATCTGGAGGAGCATGTTGAAGCAGTCCGGGTGCGCCTTCTCGACCTCGTCCAGGAGGACGACGGCGTACGGACGACGGCGGATCCGCTCGGTGAGCTGGCCGCCCTCCTCGTATCCGACGTATCCCGGAGGGGCGCCGATCAGCCGGCTGACGTTGTGCTTCTCCATGTACTCCGACATGTCGAGGTACACGAGGGAGTCCGCGTCGCCGAAGAGGAACTCGGCGAGCGCCTTGGCGAGCAGGGTCTTTCCGACGCCGGAGGGACCGACGAAGATGAAGGAGCCCATCGGCCGCTTCGGGTCCTTGAGTCCGGAGCGTGCCTTGCGGATCGCCCGGGCCACCGCCTTGACCGCGTCGTCCTGGCTGACGACGGTCTTGTGGAGCTCGCCCTCGAGCGCGAGGAGCCGTTCGGTCTCCTCCTTCTCGAGGCGGGTGAGCGGGACGCCGGTCATCTTCGACACGACCTCCGCGATGATCTCCTCGTCGACGGTGCCGACGGTCTCGTTCATCCGCTCGCGCCACTCCTGCTGGATCCGCTCCTTCTCCTTGCGGAGCTTCTCGGCGGTGTCCCGCAGCTCGGCGGCCTTCTCGTAGTCGGCGTTCTTGACCGCGTCCTCCTTGTCGACGGAGAGACGCTCGATCTTCTCCTCGAGCTCGGCGAGATCGGGCGGCTTGGTCATGCTGCGGAGCCGCAGGGCGGCGCCGGCCTCGTCGAGGACGTCGATCGACTTGTCGGGATGCACCCGGGCGGGGATGTACCGGCCCGAGAGCTCGACCGCGGCCTTGAGGGCCTCGTCGGTGATCGTGACGCGGTGATGCGACTCGTACTTCTCGCGGATCCCCTTGAGGATCTCGATGGTCTGCTCGGCCGAGGGCGGCTCGACCACGATCGACTGGAATCGCCGCTCGAGGGCCGCGTCCTTCTCGATGTACTTGCGGTACTCGTCGAAGGTCGTGGCGCCCACGCACTGGATCTCGCCTCGGGCGAGGGCCGGCTTGAGCACGTTCGAGGCGTCGATCGCGCCCTCGGCACCGCCGGCGCCGACGAGGGTGTGGAGCTCGTCGATGAACAGGATCACGTTCTTGGCCCGGCGGACCTCGTTCATGACCGCCTTGATCCGCTCCTCGAACTGGCCGCGGTACTTGGTGCCCGCGACCATCATCGCGAGGTCGAGGACGACGATGCGCTTGTCGCAGAGGATCTCGGGCACTCCGCCGCGCACGATGTCCTGCGCGAGGCCCTCGACGATCGCGGTCTTGCCGACCCCGGGCTCACCCAGCAGCACTGGGTTGTTCTTGGTGCGGCGCGACAGGATCATCGTCACCCGCTCGATCTCGTCCTTGCGACCGATGACCGGGTCG